>CAZNNH010000192.1:0-11710 GCA_964574335.1 uncultured Acidobacteriota bacterium
ATCCACGGCCGGGTCCGCGACGCCAGCGGGGGCGCAGTGGCCGGGGTGACGGTGACGGCGAAGGCCGTGGCCCGGGAGGCCTGGTCCTCGTCGGCGACTACCACGGATGCCGGAGGCTACCGGCTGGAGCTGCTGCCGCCCGGCCGCTACGCCCTGCTGGCGGAGCGGACCGGGTTCGAGCGGCTGGCGGTGCCCCCCGTCGAGGTGTTCGTCAACCAGACGACCGTCGTCGACCTGACCCTGACGCTGGCCGGCATGGCGGAAGAGGTGGACGTGGAGGCCCGCCCGAGGGTGGTCAACCCGGACCGGTCCGCGCAGAGCCAACGGATCGAGCATCGTCTCATCGAGGCCCTCCCCCTCGACGGCCGGGAGTTCCGGCAGCTCGTGACGCTGGTCCCGGGCGCGGTCCGGGTCCCCACCCCCAACGGCGAAGCGGGCGACGTCTCGGTCTTCGGCGAGCGTCCCTCGGCGCTCTCCTTCCTCATCGATGGCGCCGAGAACAACGACCCACTCTCCGGAGGGCCGCTCGTCCGCTACACCCAGGACTCGATCCAGGAGCTCGAGGTGATCACCACCGGCTACGAGGCGGAGCTCGGTCGGGCCCAGGGCGGCGTGACCAACATCGTCACCCGTTCCGGAGGCAGCCGGCTCTCCGGCCAGGTCTTCGGCTTCCTCCGCGACGAGCGGCTGGACGCCTCCAACGTCCCGGGCCAGCCTCCCCCCGCGCTGGAGCGTTATCAGCTCGGGGCCACGCTGGGCGGCCCGCTCAAGCGCGACACCGCCTACTTCTTCGCCTCGCTCGAGCGCCTCGACGAGCGCCGCGGCCTCAACCTGGACCGCGCCGCTTTGCCGGGCTTCGTCCTCGACGGCCTGGCGACCCCCGCGGGGCGAGAGGACCTCACGCTGGGGCCGGAAGCCGATCGGTGGAACGGCATGCTGAAGCTGGACTGGAGGCTCAGCCCCTCCCATCGGCTGGCGCTGACCTTCAACCACGACGACGAGGACACCCGGGGAGAGGTCGGCTCGCCGGTGGCCGGGACCACCGCGCTGCCGAGCGCGGCGGGTGGCGCCACGCGCCGGGCCAACTCGGCGATCCTGCGCCACACCGGCATCCTGCGCTCCGACACCTTCCTGGAAAGCAGCCTCTCCGTGATGGATGCCGAGCGGGGTGCGAACCTGGGACAGGCCGAACGCCTCGAGCCGGTGCTGGTGCTGCTGCGCAGCGGGTTCCTCCAGACCGGCGCGCCCTTCGGCGGCCGTCAGGAC
Organism: uncultured Acidobacteriota bacterium; assembly: GCA_964574335.1. Taxonomy (GTDB): domain Bacteria; phylum Acidobacteriota; class Vicinamibacteria; order Fen-336; family Fen-336; genus CAZNNH01. The sequence continues at coordinate 1,267 of CAZNNH010000192.1, forward strand.
CGTTCTGTTCGCACCCTCCAGCTCCGCCAGAGCCTGACCCACGTCGTCCAGGGCGGAGGCGGCAGCCACCTGCTCAAGGCGGGGTGGGACGTCGACTGGCTGGCGGTCGAAGGGCACGACGAGATCACCAACGACGTCGAGTACTCGGGGGCCTTCCTCTCCCCCACCGCTCACGCCGACAACCAGGCATTGTTCGAGCGCTTCGGCTTCTCCCTGTCGGCGGCCCGCTTCTTCACGCTGCCGAACGAGCCGGGCGGTGAGCTGCGCCTGGACATCCGCGACACCCGCTGGTCGGCGTATCTGCAGGACCGCTGGAGCCCGGGGGTCGGCCTCACCGTCAACGCCGGGCTTCGCTACGACCACTCCAGCCTCTTCGGCGACGACCGCGACAACCTCGCCCCGCGCCTGGGCCTGGCCTGGGACGTAGGCGGCCACCACGCCACGGTCGTCCGCGCAGACTATGGCCGCTTCCACGACCGCAACCTGCTGGCCGCCGCGGCCACCGTCCCCGAGAAGGGCGGCGTTTTCACCCGCTCTGCCTTCGACGTGGCGTTGCCCCGGCTCGGCGTCGACTACACGGACACGCTGATCGACCTGGTGATCAGCTCCGGCTTCCCCGGTGCCGACGGGAGCCGCGGTCCGGCCGAGAACCCCGCCTACCTCCCGTTCGCCGACGACCTGCGCGACGACCCGCTGGCCCTCTACGCCCTGCTCGGGATCGAGGTGCCCGACACCGACCTGCCGCCGCTGGTGACCGCCGACAACATCGAGCCGCTCTCCGGCCTGACGCCCGAGCAGGCCCTGGCCCTCCTCGAAGAGACCTACCCGGGGACCGACTGGGAGTTCTTCGACGTCCCGGGCGGCTCGCTGGTGGGAGACCGTGTGCTCTCCTTCTTCCCCCGCGGGCCCCTCGACCAGAGCCGCGATCGCTCCGTCTACGCCCGCGACCAGACACCTTCCACCGACGCCTTCTCGATCGGGATCGAGCGGGAGCTGCCCTGGGACCTCGGCCTGTCGGTGACCTACGTGCGGCGGCGGACCCGGGACCTGCTGACCCGGAGGATCGTCAACCTCCGCGACGTGCCCCCCGGCGACCCCGAGTTCGGCCAGACCACCGACGGCGGCCTGCGCCTCAGCCAGGTGGGTTACGACGGCAGGATCGAGTACGACGGGATCGCGGTGGCCCTCAACAAGCGCTACAGCCACCGCTGCCAGCTCCAGCTCGCCTACACCTACTCGGAGGCCCGGGACAACCTGCTGACCGGTGGGGTGGGCTCCGGCTTCAGCAACAACAACCACCCCGAGCTCGACTGGGGCCCCTCCAATCTCTCGGTCCCCCACGTCTTCGTGACCAGCGGGCTGGTCGACCTGCCCTGGGACCTGAGGCTCAGCGGCATCTTCACCTGGCGCAGCGGCAGAGCCTACAGCCCGCGCGGCGTGGTCGACCTCGACGGCGACGGCCTGGTCGACCAGCGCGACACCACCCTTCCACGCAACGCCTTCCGGACCACCGACTTCCGCCAGCTCGACCTGCGCCTCGAGAAGCGGGTGGCCCTGCCCCGGGGCGGGTCGCTGGCCTTCCTGGTGGAGGCCTTCAACGTCTTCAACCGGGACAACGTGGCCGGCGTCAGCAACGTCTCTGGGGACGACTTCGGCACGCCGACCGGCTACTATCCCGGCCGGGAGGTCCAGATCGGCCTGCGCTATCTCTTCGGTGGGTAGGCCGGCTGCCATATCGCCGGCCAGCCTGACCTCCAGTAGAGGCTAATCATGCCTTGGGCTTCAGCATCCCGTGCATGGTGAGCCAGTTCACGAAGGCATTGAACCAGCCGGTGCTTGTCGTTTCCTTGGGGTACATGCCGAAGCCGTGACCACCCTGCTCATAGAGGTGAAACTCGACCGGCTTCTTGGCCGCGCGCCAGCTCTCGATCAGCCCGAATCCGCCGTTGCCGAAGAAGGGATCGTCGGCGGCGAGCGCTACGAACAGCGGCGGAGCGTCGGCCGGGACGGTCACCGGAGCCAGCGGACCGTAGATGTTGCCGATGAACGCTGGCTTGGCGTCCTCCCCGACGAGGACAGTCGCCATGGTGAGCATTGCACCGGCAGAGAAGCCGACCATGCCGATGCGGTCCGGATCGATCTTCCATTCGGCGGCGCGGCTCCGGATCAGGGCGAAGGCGGCGCGTGAGTCCTCGATCTGCGGCGCGAGGCCAGCCATCATCTGCTCCGGATCGGGGCGTGGAGGCCGGCGCGCAGTGTCCGAGAACATCTCGGCCATCGAACGTTGGAATCCGGCCATGTCCGCCGGCGTCTGGTTCAATCGGTACTTGAGGACGAATGCCGCGACGCCACGCTTGGCCAGAGCGCGGGCGACATCCCAGCCTTCGTTCTCCATCGACAGCGTGCGGAAACCGCCGCCTGGCGCAACGACGACCGCGGCGCCGCTGGCCTCGGCCGGGTCGGGCAGGAACGGCGTGATCGTCGCAACCGTGACGTTACGGGCGAACTGGCTGCCATATTGGGAGTGCCACGATTCTTGGGCCTTCGCGTCGGGAAGCGGGGCGGTGCCGATCTCGATCGCATCCGGCTGATCGGGGGTGGCGATCGGCGTCATCGTGTGGTCCAACTGAGCAAGAGCCGGCGCCGCGAATGCACAGGCCGCCGCCAGAACGACCGCCCGGAACGTGCCCCGCGGTGTGGACATGGGCCTCGAACACATCATCATCGCTGTCTAGCTCCCTCCTGGGGCCTCGCCGGTTCGTGTCGGAAGCCCGTGCGCAATTGTCACACGGGAGCCAGACCGAGAGAAGGGGTCACCACACCAGCGAGATCTCAGGCGCTCCGGGTGGGAGAGGGCCTCTGGAGGACGGCGAGCGGTCGGGGCCGGATGCCGGACAGGCCGGCTTCGTGAAGAGCGCTATCTGGGACGAGTAGCGGCAGCCGCGCCGTCCGCCTGAGCTAGCGGATCATCCCCTCGTCGGGATACGAGCGCGGCTCGAGCTGCACCTCGCGGGGCGGCACCTTTCCCGTGCGCATCCAGGCGACGAGGTGCTCGATGGCGGGTCCGGTGTTCGAGGGCGTCACGATGGTGGCGGCCAGCGCCCCGGTGTCGACGAGCCTGCAGCCACCTTCGGCGAGGCCGTCGCAGCCGGTGAAACGAACGCCCGAGGCCTGGCCACGGATCGCGTGAATCGCCCTCCGCGCGCCGACCGCCATCGAGTCGTTCTGCGATCCGACCACCTCGAGGTGAAAGCCCTCCGTCGACTCGAGCCTCAGCCACGACGAGACAGCCTTCTCCCCGCTCGGCTCGGTCCAGTCGCCGTTGACGATCCTCAACTGGATGTTGGAGCCGCGAAGCCCCTCCTCGGCTCCCCGGAGGCGGTCCTGAGCGACGGAGGTGTCGGGGGGGCCCTGGAGGTAGAGCAGCGATCCCCCTTTCGGGAGAAGAGAGCGGAACTGCCGCGCCTGGATACGACCGATCTCCTCCTGGTCCGTGCTCACCATGAAGGTGGCCAGGTCGGGCCGCTCCTTCCGGAGCTCGTCCAGATACGGAACCCTCCGGTTCACCAGCACCCACGCTATGCCAGCCTTCACCGCGTTGCGGGCCACGCGCTCGAGACCCGCGCCCGCCACGGTCTCGGTGACGATCGCCAGGGGACGCTCCGGCTCCGGAGCATGCACGAATCGGAACAACTGCTGGATCTGGAGCACCGCGTTGTTCTCGGCGAACAGCACCTCGACGTCGAGCCCCAGCTTGCCGGCCGCGCGCGAGGCATCGGCCCCCTGCATCCGCTGGAACTCCTGGTCCTCGGTGATGAGCGCCACGACGAGCTTTCGGCTCATCGGACTCCTCTGGGGTGGGAAGGATGGCACGCTTCGACGCCACTGGTCGGCGTCCCTCTGGCGCCGTGGCGACTGCCGGCAATCACGATCAGAGGCGCGAGCGGCATCTGGGGACCTCCCGATGGCGTCCTGTCCTCTGCGTACTGCCCACTCTCGAAGCTACGCTCACCACGGGAGGCCGTCAAGCGATTCCCGCCTGTCGCGACCTCGCGGCCGCTGGGCCCCAGGCTCAAGGGGCCGGCCGGGGGCGCGGGCGTGGCCACGGCCAAGGCCACGGGGCCCGGCGGCCGGCCAGCGAGCGGACTCCCATCTCGCGAGTGCGCGCGTCCTTGGAGTCGAGCATCTCCTGGACCACCTCGTCCGGCATCTCGCCCACCTCGCCGAGCGCCCGGATCTCCGCCCGCCGCACCTTCTCGTCCTTCTCGGCACGGAAGGCCCGGACCAGCGCCGGCACGGCCGCAGGGTCCCCGATCTGGCTGAGCGCCCAGGCGGCAGCCAGCCTCACCTCCGAATCGGTGTCGGTGATCGCCTTGACGAGGGCGGCCGGCGCGGGGCGCGGCTCGATCTGCCCCAGGGCCCACGCCGCCGTCTCCCGCACCTCGGGGTCCGAATCGGCCAGGACCCCGGCCAGCACCGGTACGGCCTTCTCCACTTCCAGCTCCCCGAGCGCCCAGGCAGTGGTCTTGCGAACGCGCCGGTCCGGGTCGTGGCGCATCAGCGGGACGAGAGCGTCCGCCGCATCCCGGGCCTCGTTCTCGGCCAGCGCCCAGACCGCCATCTCGCGCACCCTCGCGTTCCTGTCTCGGAGCCCGGCCAGCAGGCCGTCGACACCGGCCCGGTCCTGGGTCTGACCGAGCGCCCATGCCGCCACCCGGCGAACCTCCGCGTCGTCGTCGCCGCGGAGGCTGGCCACCAGTGCCGGTACCGACTCACGGCTCTCCAGCCGCCCGAGGGCCACGGCTGCCGCGGCGCGCACCACCGACACCTCGTCGCGCAGGAGGGCCTGGATGCGAGGGGCGGTCGTGCGAACCTCGGCCCGGCCCAGCGCCCAGGCCGCGTTGGCGCGGACGTCCGCCGACGGGTCGCCCAGCACCCGGGCGATCGCATCCGCTTCCTCCGCCGCCTCCATCATCCCCAGCGCGACCAGCGCCGCGGCGCGCTCCGGTGCCGAGGACGAGGCGAGCCGGCCGGCGATCTCCGGTGCTACCGACCGATCTCCCGCCCGGCCCAGCAGGACCGCAGCCAGGTGGCGCTCGCAGGCGTCCGAGGCCGCCAGGCTCGCCACCAGGCCCCGTGTCTCACCGGAGGAGAGCGCTCCCTCTCGCAGTGCGCGGATCGAGGTGCGGAGGTCAGAGCGGACCGGAAGGGCTGGCGCCTGAAACCCGCTCCCCCAGCCGCCGCCCGCAACCCCGTCCGCCGCCAGCAGGCATACGGCGTCCGGCACACCCCGGGCCGCCGCCAGGAGGGTGCCGAGGTTCGGAGGTACCGCCGCCGGGCTCGGATCCTCGACGGACAGGGCCACGGCGACGGCCAGGATCAGCAATGACGAACGCGCGATCATCACGGCTCCTCTCTGCGCCACTGCGCTTTGTGCTGAGAATTCAGCATTCCACGACAGACGAGGCCCTCGCAACTCGAGGGCCTCGTCGGCCGACTAGGGATTGGGGCGGGGCTTCGGCCGCGGCCGGGGCCACGGCCACACGCCCGGTCCGCCTCCGGCCAGCACCCGCACGGCGTGCGAGCGAAGCTCGGGGTCCTTCGACGCAAGCGCCTGCTCCATCACCTCGCGGGAGTCGCCGGCCAGGAGCACCAGGGTCCGGAAGAGCGCGGTGCGCACCTCGTCGTCCGTCTCCTTGGCGAAGCCAGCCCTGACTGCAGCGGCGACGGCCGGGTCCCCGACCTCGCCGAGGGCCCAGGCCGCGGTGCGGCGCACGTCGGCGTCGCCATCGCCCAGCGCCTCGACCATCGCTGGCGGGGCCGAGTCGACCTGGAACTGGCCCACCGCCCAGATCGCGGTCTCGCGGACCTCGGGATCGACGTCGGACATCGCCGCCACCAGCGCCGCCGTATCCCCCTGGCGTCGCTGCCCGAGGGCCCACGCCGCGGTCTTGCGCACGTTCGTGCTCTGGTCCTCCCGGAGCGCCGTCGCCAGCGCCGAGGAGACGTCGTCGCGGGGACTGTCGGAAAGGGCCCAGGCCGCCATCTCGCGGACATCTTCTTCGTCGTCACCCAGTGCCGCCACCAGCGCCGAGACGGCCACAGCATCCGTCGCCTCGGCGAGGGCCCACGCCGCCGCCTTCCGCACCTGGGCGTCGGGGTCGGTGCGCAGGATCTGCACCAGCAGCTCGCGCTTCTTCGGCGGCTGGGCTTCTGCGGACGCATGAGGTGCCTCTCGCGTCACTGCCACGGCCGCCGCGACGGCGGGGCGGGGCGCAGGAGTGGGCGGCGTCGCGGCCGGCGGCGCTGCGGGCCTGGGCGTGTCTGCCGTGGGTGGCGGTGTGGCAGGCTGGGACGGCGCGCTGGCCGCCACCGAAAGGAAGAGTAGGCCGAGCCCACCGAAGACGGCCGCAGACCGCCATCGTCCGGGAACGCGCCGGTCGCGCGGCTCCAGGATGGCCAGCACCCGGCCCTCCAGCTCCCGGCGCCGCGCCATCGGCAGCGCGATCGCGGGGACGCTTCGGTGGCGCGACGCGGCCACCACCGCGAGTAGGTGGCCGGCGTAGTCGCTGGCCCGAGCGCCGCAGGCCAGGACCAGGTCGTCGCAGGCGCGCTCGCTCTCGTCGCGGAGGCGGCGGGCCGCCATCCACACCAGCGGGTGGAACCAGTACACGGCGCAAGCCAGACGGCCGACGGCGTGGCCGAGCAGGTCCCGGCGCCTCACGTGAGCCAGCTCGTGAAGCAGGACGACCCGCAGCCGCTCCTCGTCCCAGCTCGTGGCGGCGGCCGGAAGCACGACGGCGTTTCGCCACAGGCCGCTGGCGAAGGGGATGTCGGTCCGGTCGCTCATCAGCAGCGCGGGTAGCCGGTCGAGGCCCACTCGATCAGCCAGCTCGCAGAGCATCGCCCTGACGTGGGCCCCCGGGAGCGGGCGGGCCGAGCGGACCAGGCGCCGCACCGTGAGACGCCCCAGGGCGAGCCATCCGATCAGGGCGAGGGCCACGGCGCCCCACGCCCAGGCCGCGAGGTGACCCACGGCCAGCCAGGAGAAACCGGCCTCCGGATCGGCCTCCGCGAGGTCGGCCGTGGCGAGCACCGTGGCAGCGGTCGGGGGCGGAAGGGCCCGCGGCCCGAGGGTCGCCCGGCTGGCCGGGCTCGGTATCATCTGCCGGACGCCGGCCAGCCGCGAGCCTTCGGGAAGCACCGGCAGGCGGACCGGGGCCAGGGCCAGCAACGCGGGCAGGGCGAGCACACCGGTGAGCGCCGCCAGCCAGACCAGATGGCGCGTCCCCGCGGACGCGCGCCGGAGCGCCAACGCGGCGAACGCCGCCGCCAGCAGGAACACCGTCATCTTCACCAGAAGGGCCGCCAACGATTCGCTATCCACGATCACCTCCCGCTCCGGCGGGCCTTCTTCACCCGATCGAGGAGACGGTTCAGCTCGGCATCGTTCATCTCGGTGTCAGAAAGCCCGATGAGAGCCGTCACCGCCTGCTCCGCCGAGCCATCGAAGAAGGTGCGAACCACGTCCAGCAGCGCCTGCCTGCGAGCGGCCTCGGGGTTGGCCGCCGGGGCGTAGACGTAGCGGGGGCCATCCTCGCGGTGGGTGATCAGGCGCTTCTCGGCCAGGATACGCAGGACCGAGCGCACCGCCGAGTAGGTCGGCGGATCAGGAAGGTCGTCCATCACCTCGGCCACCGTCGCCTGCCCGCGCCGGAACAGGATGCTCATCACCTGGCGCTCCCGCCGGGAGAGCCCGCCGTACAGCTCGCCGCTCTTCATATGCTGAATAATCAGCAGTCGGGTCCCGTTTGTCAAGAGACAATCGAGACGGCCCCCTGACGCGGTTCCTCGACCCGTCTAGGCGAACGCCGTGCGGGCAGCGGTGGCCCGCGCGTACTCGCCCGGAGAGAAGCCCATCACGCCCTTGAACCGGCGGGTAAGATGGCTCTGGTCCGCGAAGCCGCACTCCAAGGCAGCCTCCGCGATCGACCGGCCGCGCGAGAGGGCCTGTCGGGCCCGCCCCACGCGGACCTGGAGCAGGTAGGCGTGGGGGGTGAGTCCCAGCTCGGACCGGAACAGGCGCAGGAAATGGAACCGGCTCATCCCCGCGGCTCGGGCCAGCTCCGCCAGCGACAGGCTCTCGGCGAAGCGCTCCTGGATCAGGGCCCGGGCGCGCCGAAGGGACCCGGGATTCCGCGGCAGGGGCGGCGCGGGGCGGCGGGCGAGGGCGTGACGCGCCACCAAAGCGGAGAGCCCGTCGACGGTGGCCGTCTCGCGGGCGAGGCGGTCACGGGAGCGCTCAAGGGTGCGGTGCAGACCGAGGAGCGTCGCCGCCAGATCTGGGTCGCGGACCGCCACCCCGGGAAACTCGGGCGGCCTCCCGTCACCGCCCAGCGCGGCGGCGATTCGGGCCAGCAGGCCGGCGGGCACGAAGAAGTTGCGGTATCGCCAGCCGGCGGCGCCACCCGGGAAGCCGGTGTGCCTCTCCCCCGGGTTGACCACGCACAGCATGCCCGCCCCGGCGGTGTCGTCGCCACGCTCGTGGTTGAAACCGAGCGCCCCCTCGAGCACCACGCCGATGCTGTACTCGTCGTGAGTATGGGGCACGAAACGGTGGGAGAGGTAGCGACCGTGGAGCAGCTCGATGCCGACGTCGTCGGCCACCCAGTAGATGCTCCGCTCGCCGCGGGCCGTGGCTCTTGGTCGCTTCATCGTAGGGTCGGTCCCCGGTCGAGTGTACAACCGAGCAGCTCCCCGAGCGTGAGATCCATCGTCTGCCAGGCCTCGTCGACGTGGTGGGCCTGGGTCCGGAGACCCGAGATCACGAAGCGCAGGACGAACCTCCCGTCCAGCTCGGTGGGCGATAGGAAGAGCCAGCCGGTGGCGTTGATCGCCTCGAGCCAGCGTCGGTTGAAGGCATCCTGCTCACCACCCGCAATCCGCGGGGGGCAGGCGCGCAGGCAGACGGTGCTCATCGGCACCGGAGCCACACGCTCCATCAGCGGGTGTGCATCCACCCTCCGGGCCACCTCCTGCGCCAGCCGCAGATGCTCCCGCAGCCGCACCTGCAGGCCTTCCTGGCCGAAGTAGCGCAGCGTGAACCAGAGCTTGAGCGCCCGGAAACGGCGGCCCAACGTGATCCCGTAGTCCATGGCGTCCTCGACCTTATGCCGCTCCCGTGTCTCCAGGTAGGCCGGCACCAGGGAGAACGCCTGGCGCAGGACGTCCGGGTGTCGGGTGTACAGGACGCTGGCGTCGAGGGGGACCATCAGCCACTTGTGGGGGTTGACCACGATCGAGTCGGCCCCCTCCCAGCCGGTGAAGTCCTCGCGCCGCTCCGGCAGCAGTGCCAGGGCGCCGCCGTGGGCGGCATCGACGTGGAGCCAGAGCCCCTCCGCCTCGCACAGCCGGGCGATGGGTGCGACCGGGTCGATGCTGGTACAGGAAGTCGAGCCGAGCGTGGCCACGACGCAGCAGGGTCTGAGGCCGGCGCGGCGGTCGACAGCCACCGCCTCCCGCAGCGCCTCCGGGCGCATCCGGTGTCCGGAGTCGACCGCCACCCGCCGCAGCGCCCCCAGGCCGAGGCCCAACGTCATCAGCGCCTTGTCGACCGATGAGTGGGTCTGGGGGGTGGCGTAGACACGCAGCCTCGGCGCCTGGTGGAGGCCCTCCTCCCTCAAGCCGGCGCCCAGCGCCCGCTGCCGGGCGGCGGCGAGGGCATGGAGGGTGCTGGACGAGCCCCCTTCGTAGAGCCACCCGCGGAGCTCGTCCGGCAGACCCAGCAGGGCGCGCAGCCAGCCCAGGACCACCTGCTCCAGCTCCGTGGCCGCCGGGCCGGTCTTCCAGAGCATCGTGTTCACGTTGAGGGCCGCCGCCAGGATCTCGGCGAGGATCGCCGGGCCGCCGCTGCTGGAGTTGAAGTAGGCGAAGAAGCGCGGGTGGTTCCAGTGAGCCAGGGCCGGCACGATCAGCCGCTCGAAGTCCTCCCGGATCGCCTGAAGCGGCTCCCCGAGACGGGGCGCCTCGGCCGGCAGCGCCTGGCGGACCTGCCCGGGCTTCACCGGGCCCAGCACCGGTCGCTCGGCGAGGCTGTCGAGGTAGTCGACGATCCAGTCGATCAGCTCGTGCCCGTGTCGGCGCAGCTCGGCGGACGGCATGTCGCCGAGATCGGCCGGTCGGGGCTTGAGTTTGGTCTCCACAAGCCCAGGCTACCCCCGGCGGCGACGCCGGTCTTGAACGAAATTGCGCGGCACGCCGGGACCCGAGCGGCCGGGGATTCATGGCATCCTCTCGGGGTCGGGGACGCCAGCCGCCGGCGGGCGAGCCATGGATGGAGGCACGATGTACAACCCGTTCCGAGAATCCGCGGATGTTGCGGAGACAAGCGACGAGGATCTGGCCGGGCGGGCGAAGGAGGGAGACCGTGCCGCCCTCGAGGCGC
>CAZNNH010000193.1:0-11630 GCA_964574335.1 uncultured Acidobacteriota bacterium
GGGCACTGAACCAGTCGTGCTGTTTCTGGCAGATCGGGAGGCTCCCAGCCGCTTGGCGTGCCCGACCGACGCGCCTAGGATACGGTCATGGATCCGCCGCGGTTCGTCTACTGGCAGGAGGAAGCCCACTGGCTCGGCTACCTCGAGGACTATCCCGACTACCTCACGCAGGGGGAGTCGTTCGAGGACCTGAAAGGCCACCTGCGCGATCTCTGCGCCGACCTCACCGGCGGTCATGTGCCCGCCGCGCGAAGAGTGGCGGTGCTCGACGTCGCTTGAAACGGCGTGATCTGGTCGCCCGAATCGAGGCGGTTCCGAGCGTGGAGTCGGCCAGCCTGCCCTACTTCAGGCTCGGCGGGCCTCGCGCCTCGACCCGGTGCGGGCTCTCCGGCACGAGTGAGCTGGGAAGGCAGCCTGCCCGCTTCACCGGGCTTGAGATCCTTCGCTTCGCCGGTCAGACCGGGCTCCGCTCAGGATGACGGTTGGGTTGCACGTCCGGCGACCGGCTCCGCCGCTACGGCTTCAGGTGAGTCTCGAAGAAGCGCAGGATCTCGGCGTCTCGGGCGATCTGATGGGCCTCGTCGGCGAAGCTGTGCTTCTGTCGCGGGTGGATGCTCTCCCGGAGCAGCCTGCCGGCGCGCAGAGCGGCGTCGGCGAACGAGAGGGTGTTGGCCAGGTGGACGTTGTCGTCCGAGCTGCCGTGGATGATCAGCAGGTCGGCCTGCAGAAAGGCGGCGCGCTTCAGGGGTGAGGCGCGGTCGTAGCCCTGGGGGTTGTCCTCGGGCGTGCCCATGTAGCGCTCGGTGTAGATCGAGTCGTACAGGCGCCAGTCGACCACCGGTGCCCCGGCCACGGCGGCCTTGAAGACGTTCGGCGCGTGGGTCACCGCGTACAGCGTCATGTAGCCGCCGTACGACCAGCCCCAGATGCCGAGACGTTTCGAGTCGACGAACGGCAGCGACTGCAGGTACCGGACGCCCACCAACTGGTCGGCCAGCTCGACCCGTCCCAGCTCGCGGTGGAGCGGCGTCTCGAAGGCGTGGCCGCGGCCGGCCGAGCCCCGGTTGTCCAGCGACCAGATCAGGAAGCCGTGGTCCAGCAGGAGCTGCTCGAACGCCCGGGAGCGCCGCCAGGCGTTGGTGACCACCTGCTCGTGGGGGCCCCCGTAGACGTAGACCAGGGTCGGGTAGCGCCGGGCCGGGTCGAAGTCGGCCGGCTCGAGCAGCCGGGCGTGGAGCGGCGTGCCGTCCTCGGCGTTCAGGTCCACCCACTGGACGGTGCCGATCTCGTGTTCCAGGATCGGTGGGGAGGCGTTGTCCTCGAGGGACCGGCGGATCCTGCGGTCGACGCTCTCCACCTCCACCCGCGCCGGGTGCTCCGCGCTCGACCAGGTGTCGACCCAGAGGTCGACCTTCGGCGACAGCAGGACCCGGTGAGTCCCGTCCTCCTGGGTCAGGCGCTCCAGGCCGGTTCCGTCCAGCCGCGCCCGGTACAGGTGGCGCTCGCGCGGGTCCTTCTCGGTGGCCGAGAAGAAGACGAAGCCCTTGCGCTCGTCCATACCCAGCAGCTCTTCGACCGTCCAGGGCCCGCGGGTGGTGGGCCGGCAGCGCCCGTCCCGATCGCAGAGGTAGAGGTGGGCGAAGCCGCTCCGCTCGGAGTGCCACAGGAACTGGCGGCCGCCGCGCACGAAGAGGGGGGGCTCGAGGAGGTTGATCCAGTGCGGGTCCTGCTCGGTGAGCACCGTGACGGGCGGGCCGAGGGGGTCGCCGGCGGACTTCGGCACCGATAGAAGCCACAGACGCTCTTCGCGCTGGGCCCGGTCGAGCTGGCGGAAGGCCAGCGTCCGCGAGTCGGGGGCCCAGCTCAGCCGTGGCGCCACGTAGGCGTCTTCGGGCTCGATGGGCAAGAGGCGCTCCGGCCCGGGCACGCCATGCTTGTCGATGCCGACCACGCCGACGCGAACCCGCGGGTTGGGGTCGCCTGCCTTCGGGTAGCGCTGGAGCGTGACCGTGTTGTGGACGGGTAGGAAGTCGACGATAGGGAACGCGGGGACGTCTGTCTGGTCGATCTGCAGGTAGGCGATGGCCTTCGAGCTCGGCGCCCACTGGAACGCCCGGCCGTCCCGGTTCCCGAGCTCCTCCTCGTAGACCCAGTCGAGGCGCCCGTTCAGGGTCGCCTCCGAGCCGCCGTGGGTGAGCCGTGTCTCCCGCCGGGTCTTCAGGTCGACGGCGTAGATGTCGCCGCCGCGGACGAACGCCACCCGCTTGCCGTCGGGCGAGAGCTGCGGGTACCGCTCCTCCTGCGGCGTGTGGGTCAGCTCGTGCCGCCGTCCGCTCGGGACATCTACCACCACCACGTCACCGCTCTGCTCGAGCAGGACCGACTCCGACCGCGGCAACCACTGGTACCGCGCCGCCCCCGGGGGCGGCGGACCGGGAAGCATCGAGCCGAAGCCCTTCAGCAGCAGAGTGGTCTCCCCCGAACGGACGTCGAAGGCGTAGAGGTCGCCGGGAGCCTGCTGGCTCCGCTTCTGGACGAAGGTGACGCGCCGGCCGTCAGGATGCCAGGCGAGGTCGGTGGGGACCGGGCCCTCGAGCGCCGCGCCCCGGCGGAGGCGCTCCGGGGTGAGCGGGGGAGGAGGCTCGTCCGTCGCCCAGCTCGAGCTGGCGGCAGTACCGGCCACGACCAGCCCGGCGAGGAGGATGCGGGGGAGGATCATCGGGTCTTCTCAGTTGGCTGGGGACGCGCGGATCGATCGGGGACACGATCCGGATCCGCCGGCGGGGACGGAGCGGATCCGGTCATGTCCCCGGGCGCCGGCATGTTCCCGGCTGTCGGTGGCCCCGCCGCTCAGAACAGCGTGTAGATGAAGGGGGCGACCGCCGAGCCCTGGGTGAAGACGACCAGGAGGCCGAGCAGCGCCAGCATCAGCACGATCGGTCCCAGCCACCACTTCTTGCGGACCTTCATGAAGGCCCACAGCTCCGCCAGGATGCCGACCTTCTCCCTAGACCCTTCGAAAGCCATCCGTTCTCCTCAATCCAGCTCGAACAGGGTACGCCAGTCGACGTCCTCCCGCAGCGGGGGCTGGTCCTTCTTGTCGAGCAGGTAGGGGCCTGCCGCCAGGTAGTCCATGTTGGTGCGCATGAAGCACAGGTAGGCGTCGTGGGGCGAGCAGACGATCGGCTCGCCGCGGACGTTGAACGAGGTGTTGATGATGACGGGAACGCCGGTTTGCTTCTCGAACTCGGCGATCAGGTCGTAGTAGAGGGCGTTCTCCTCGCGGCTGACGCTCTGGATGCGTGCCGAGCCGTCGACGTGGGTGACCGCCGGGATCTGCCGCTTGTGTTCGTGCACCTGGGCCACCAGCAGCATGTAGGGGCTGTCGCAGTCGATGTCGAACCACTCCTTTGACTTGTCCGCCAGCACCGACGGTGCGAACGGCCGGAACCCCTCCCGGAACTTGATCTTCATGTTGAGGGTGTCACGCATCTTGGGGTCGCGCGGGTCGGCCAGGATGCTGCGCCCCCCCAGCGCCCGGGGGCCGAACTCCATCCGCCCCTGGAACCATCCCACCACGTTGCCGTCGGCGAGCAGCCGGGCGGTCCGGGCCAGCAGCTCGCCCCGCTCGAGCTCGGTGTACTTGGCGGCGTGAGCGTCGAGCTGGGAGCGGACCTCCTCGGGCGAGTACTCGGGCCCCAGGTAGGCGTGGCTCCAGGCCGATCCCCGGGGCTTCTTCTCCAGGGTGTTGTGGAGGTAGTGGGCGACGCCTACCGCACCCCCGGCGTCGCCGGCGGCGGGCTGCACGAACAGCCGCTTGATGGGGGTCTCCCGGATCACCCGGCCGTTGGCCACGCAGTTGAGGGCCACCCCGCCGGCCATACACAGGTCGGTGAGCCCGGTCTCGGCATGGATGTAGCGGACCATGCGCAGCACGACCTCCTCGCAGACCTTCTGGATCGAGGCGGCGATGTCGAACTCGCGCTCGCTCATCCAGGTCTCCGGCTTGCGGGGGGGGCCGCCGAAGAACTCGTCGAAGCGCCCGCCCGTCATCCGCAGGCCGTGGTCGTAGGAGAAGAAGTCCATGTTGAGCTTGAACGACCCGTCGTCGTTCAGGTGGACCATCTCCTGCATGATCCGGTCGTAGTGGACGGGCTTGCCGTAGGGGGCGAGCCCCATCACCTTGTACTCGGCGCTGTTGACCTTGAAGCCGAGGTAGTAGGTGAAGGCGCTGTACAGGAGGCCCAGGCTGTGGGGGAAGTGGATCTCCTTCAGCATCTGGATCTCGGTCCCGCGGCCTGTGCAGTAGGAGGCGGTCGCCCACTCGCCGACCCCGTCCACGGTCAGGATCGCCGCCTCCTCGAAGGGCGAGACCAGGAAGGCCGAGGCGGCGTGGCTCATGTGGTGCTCGGCGAACAGGATCGGGCCCTTGTAGGGCTTGAGCTCCTTGCGGATGATCGAGGGGACCCACAGCTTCTCGTGGAGCCAGACCGGCATGGCGGTGCGGAAGGAGTCGAACGAGCGGGGGAAGGTGGCCACGTAGGTCGAGAGCATCCGCTCGAACTTGAGCAGCGGCTTGTCGTAGAAGCCCACCGCGTCGAGCTGCTCCGGACCGATCCCGGCCTGGCGCAGCACGTAGCGGATGGCCCGGATGGGGAAGTCGGAGTCGTGCTTCTTGCGGCTGAGGCGCTCCTCCTGGCAGGCGGCGATCACCTGGCCGTCGCGCAGGAGCGCCGCCGCCGAGTCGTGGTAGAAGCAGGAGATCCCGAGGATGTCCATGGGCGGTCCCTAGAACTGATGCCGCGCCGCGGCCTCGGGGCCGAGCGGGTTGGGCTCGTGGGCCCGCCACCAGGAGCGGGCCGGCTCGACCTTGCGGTCCAGCATGTCACGACCCAGAAGGCGCATCGCCAGGCTGACCGGTCCCACCGAGAAGAGGTAGACCACCGAGAGGATGATGGCGGTCCAGAACCGCCCCAGCCCCTCGACCCCGGCCTTCCAGACTCGGTAGGCCGGCGAGCGAGGGAAGAGCTTGCCGAGAAAGAGCTCGGCCAGTAGGATGACCGTGCCGATCCCGAGGACGATCTTCCAGTGAAGAGACAGCCCGGCGACTCGCTCCACGAGCCCACCGACCGACCAGTTCTCACTCAACGGGCGCCATCCTCCAAAACAAACCGCTAGTGTAGAGTCTCGCCGAAGATGGGTCAACGCCAGTCGGCCGGCGAGACGCTGCTGCCGGTGAGCCGAGGTGGACGCCGGTCAAGGCCGGGCTTGCGGGCCGTGATCGCGCTGCTGGCCGTGCTGCCTCTGGCCCGGGTGGCGCTCCGGCCCTCTCCCGCGCCGCCGAGCAGAAGGCTGATCCAGTTCGGCTGGGGTGAGCCCACCACCGACTTCCTGCGGCGGCACATCCGGGAGATGGAGCGCCTCCCCTTCGATGGGGTGGTGCTGAACGCCGGCTATCGTGACGCCTCCGGGCGCCAGGCCCTCCTCCACTGGCGCGGGTTCTCGGCGGAGCCGATCCCGTGGCAGAGCCTGGAGCCGGCCCTCCGCGACCTCCGGGAGACGCCCCTCGGCCGTTTCCGCGACAGCTTCCTCCGCTTCAACGTGACCCCGGGGGACGTGGACTGGGGGGAGGACGCCTTCTCGGGCGTCGTCCACAACGCCCGGCTGGCGGGGCGTCTGGTTGGGGGAGGAGGGCTTCGGGGGATCCTGCTGGACGTCGAGCAGTACCAGCACCCGCTGTTCCGGCCCCCGGACCGGCTCCCGGCGGCCGCGCCGACGTCTTCGGCCTACGAGCATTTGGTACGCCGGCGCGGGCGGGAGATGATGCGGGCCTTCCAGGTCGAGGCCCCCGACCTGGTGGTGTTCCTGACCTTCGGCTACAGCCTGGCCTCCACCCGTCCCGAGAGCTACGGGCTGCTCCGACCGTTCCTCGACGGGCTCTACGAGGCCGCCGCCGGGGAGACCCGGATCGTCGACGGCTTCGAGTTCAGCTACCCCTACCGGCGGGTCTCGGAGTTCGAGCGGGCCTACCAGATGATGCGGGAGGGGGGGCAGGCGCGCTCGGCGCTGCCCGGCGCCTATCGCCGACGGTTGCTGGCCGGCTTCGGTCTGTGGATGGATTACGATCGGCCCCACCGCGGCTGGGACGCCGAGGACGTCTCTCGCAACTACTTCACCCCACGCGGCCTCGAGAACGCCCTGGTGGCCGCGCTGCGGCGCTCGGACCGCTACGTGTGGCTCTACAGCGAGGCGCCGCGCTTCTGGGTGCGCGAGGCGCTTCCGGATGCGTACCTGACCGCCATCCGGCGCGCCCGCTCTCGGGCCGGCCTGCCCACCGGCCGGTGAGGGGCTCTCGGGCGCCGTTGGGCGGAGAGGTATAATCGGGCGCCATGGCGGCCCCCCAGCCGACCGCAAGCCTGCACGGCATCCACAGCGCGGTGCGCTCGGACTCGGAGTTCCTGCGCGGCCAGCTCGGCCAGTGGATGGAGGAGGTTCTGGCCAGCGGCAAGACCGCCGACCTCTTCGAGCTGGAGATGTGGCTGCGCAGCTTCGAGAGGTTTTTCCGGATCAAGAACCAGCCGCTGTCGGAGAAGGAGCGCCGGCAGCTCACCTTCCGCAACTGGGCCGAGGAGCTGCGCCTGGTGGACGACGTGCTGCTGCGGGCGATCCATCTGTGTACGGCGATCCTCACCGAAGAGCAGGTGAACCACACCCGCTTCGACAAGTACGTCGAAGGCTACCTGAAGAAGGACGACCTGGTCGACCCCTACGTGGAGCGGCTGCTCCGCCAGTCGACGCCGGAGGCGGGGCTCAACCTGCTGCGCGAAGCCTTCGAGGACATCCACGTCCTGCTGACCAACCTGGGACGGCTGTCCCGGATCCCGTTCAACACCTTCAACGCCGTGGGCCGGATCCTCTACCGCGAGATCCGGCGTAGCCCGGTGTTGGCCCTGCTGATCGACAAGAAGTTCAAGCCGATACACGACCGCATCGCCAACCCCGCCATCGCCAAGCTGATCCGCGGGATCGACAGCCCGGTGCAGCGCAAGCACGCGGCGAAGGTCTTCCTGGAGCTGTTCCGGCTGCTCCACTACCTCGAGTACGCGGATCCCGAGCGGACCCCCGAGGAGGAGCTGCGCAACACCATCCTGATCTTCTCGCTGATCACCTCCGAGACCCGGCTGCTGACCAGCTACCTGGAGCGGCGGGTGCTCAAGAGCCTGGAAGCCAACCATCCCCTGCACGACCTGTACGACTCGTTCGTCTACTGCATCCCCCTCGAGCTGAAGAAGGTGATCAACACCGAGCTGCTCGACATCTCGGTGGTCCGCCAGAGCGACGGCATCCATGCCCGGGTGGAGAACAGCCACGGGATCCTCAAGGACTGCTTCCAGCAGTCGATCGTGCAGCTCGCCCAGATGCTGGATGGGTCGGTGGACGGCGAGGCGATCTTCGCCGACTTCACCGCCAAGCTGGAGCAGTCCGTGGAGCTGCGCGACGGCCTGGGGGGCGTGATCCTGGCGGTGAGGCGCTTCCAGAAGGCGCGCGACGAGGCAACCGCGCAGGGGATGAAGGACACCATCTCGAGCTTCTACGACAACCGCATGAAGTACCTGATGTACCGCGACTGGTCGGGCTTCGAGCTGTTTTTCATCGAGATCCTCAAGTGCGGCAGCCTGCCCGGGCTCCAGCAGATCAGCCACCGCTTCGAGACGTTCCTGACCACCCTGTTCCGCGAGGTGCAGAAGCGCGCCATCCTGCGGGAGGTGCCGCTCGCCGGCGAGCTGCGCGAGCTGGAGGCCTCTCTCTGAACGAGGTGCGGAATCTGCTAGACTCGCCCGGAGTCCGCCATGGCCGGTGACAAGAACCCCTTCGCCAAGTTCTTGACCCACTTCGACGAGGGGCACGTGCTGTTCGACGAAGGCGACCCCGGCGAGGACATGTACATCATCCAGTCCGGCCGCGTCGCCATCAAGAAGCAGATCGAGGGGGGCAGCGCGACCCTGGCCGAGCTGGAGAAGGGGGACTTCTTCGGCGAGATGGCGATCCTGGAGCGGCTGCCCCGCTCCGCGACCGCGGAGGTGATCGAGTCCGGCGACCTGATCGTGATCAGCGGCGAGATGTTCGGCGACATGATCAAGGCCAACCCCGAGATCGCCATCCGGATGCTCCGCAAGTACTCGATAAGGCTGCGGGAGACCAACCGGCAGATCGAGCAGGCGTATCAGGCCTCCGGCGGGATGCTGCCGGAGCCGGCCCCCGAGGTGCAGCCGGCGGCGGCCACCGCCGGGACCCTCCAGGCCGAGGCGCTGTGCTACTTCGTCTCGCCCACCACCGGCAACGTCTTCCCGGTCTTCAAGAACGACGCCCTGATCGGCCGCTTCGACTCGGTGACCGGGATGAGCCCGGAGGTCGACCTCACCAACGAGGACCAGAGCCGAAACATCTCCAGGCGCCACGCCCGAGTGGTCCACAAGGACGGGCAGTTCTTCGTCGCCGAGGAGATCGGCACCATGAACGGGACCTTCCTGAACGGCACCAAGCTCACCAACGGGGTGCTGACGCCGATCGCCGACGGTGACGAGCTGGTGCTGTGCCGCCTGCCCCTGACCTTCAAGCTCCCGGAGGCGTAGTGTCCTTTGGGGGACACGATCCGGATTCGCTGGCACGACGCGACGAATCCGGTCATGTCCCCAGGGCCGTCCGGCCGTCACGGATGCCGTCGTCGAGGGGGCGGGGCGCGTAGCCGAGCTCGCGACGGGCCCTTTCGCTGTCGAGCGAGACGTCGGCGGGGCGCGGCGCCCCGCCGGCCTGGGCTTGGTGGCCGGCCACGATCAAGCCCTGGGGAAGGCGGAGGGCTCGGGCCACCCGCTGGCCCAGCTCGTGGCGGCTCAGGCGCTCGGCCCCGCCGAGGTGGAAGATGCCCGAGGCCTCTCCCGCGAGCAGGCCCCCAAGCGCCGCGGCGACCGACTCGGCGTCCACCGGCGTGCGGAACTGGTCGGTGAACAGCCGCAGCGACCGCCCCGCCCGCAGCGCCCGTGCGATGGCTTCCGAGGCCGTGGCCCGGGCGCCGAAGCCGGCGCCGTGCACCAGGGCGATCCTCAGCACCGCCGAGCCGGGCGCGCCCGAGAGCACCGCCGCTTCGCCCTCCAGCTTGGTCCGGGCGTACACCGAGACGGGCCGTGGCGGGACCTTTTCGTCGCAGAAGGCGCGGTCGCCGGGGAGCACCAGGTCGGTGGAGAGATAGACCAGGCGAACGCCGCCTCGCCGGCAGCAGGCGGCCAGGCCCTCGGTGGCGCGGACGTTGACGCTTTCGGCCCGCAACGGGTCCGCCTGGCAGCGATCGGGGTCGGCGATCGCGGCGCAGTGGACGACCGCCTCCGGCGAGGCCCGGCGGAGGGCCCGGTCGATGTCGAGGGGATCCTCGAGATCGAGGGCGACCTCGTGAAGGCCCGGCGGGATCGGCTGGCGATGGCGGGCCGCCACCACGCGGTGGGTGGGCGCGAGCAGAGCGGCGAGCCGGCCACCGAGGAGGCCGCTGGCGCCGGTGACGAGGACCTTCACGCGGTCGGGCGCCGCTTGCTCGGCGCCGCCGGCGTTGACAGGCCCGGGAGGCGGGCCATAGAATCCGCCCCATCCTTGCAGCGGGTCGGTGTTCCCTGACGGGCGTCTCTGATGAGGTTTCCGGGCAGCAAGCTACTCCACACGTGGGACATCGCCGTTGCCGGCCTCTCCTTCGAGGACCTGCTCCGGTCCTGCCAGCAGGTCGGGCTGACCGGCTTCGCCGAGGTGAAGCTGTCCCATGGGGTGGGGATGATCCTCTACTACATGGGCGGCGAGGTCAACGCCCTCTACCGCGAGGGCGGGGTGGCGCATCACGGCAAGGCGGCCCTCGATCGGCTCCGTAGCCAGGTCGGGAAGGGCGTCGGCGCGGTCTCCATCTACGAGCTGCCCCTGGACATGGCCCATCTGCTGCGGGGCATCACCAACCGCCAGCGCCTCGCCGGGCCGTTTCGGAGCCCGGCGGACCTGGACGCGCTGCTCCTCCGCGTCGCCCAGAAGGAGCACACCGGTACCCTCGAGATCCAGACCGGCCAGGGAGTGGCGATGGTGCTGCTGGTCGGCGGCCGGGTGTCGAGCGTCTACTGGGAGACACCCGACGGGCAGACCTTCGAGAAAGGGGAGGCGCGCAGGCTCCTCGATGCCGCGCTCTCCGGGGGGGAGAGCCAGGCGTTCCTCTCGGAGTTCTCGCGCGAGGTGTGGAAGACCCGCCACGAGGTCCACGGCGCCGAGACGGTGGAGATCCACGCGCGCGACGCCACCACCGCCGACCAGCTGGTGGAGGAGGAGACCGCGCTTCGGAACCGGGTGCTGGACGAGCTGTTCGACCAGGTGCCGGCGCTGATCCAGGCGGTGATCTTCGACCTGATCACGGGCGTGGTGCTGGCCCGCAGGGGGCGGGGCACCGAGGCGCTCCGTGCCGGGCTGATCGCCGAGAAGCTGCCGGCGATCACGCTCCAGCTCCGCAAGGCCCTGGCCGCCAGCGAGGGCGATCCGCTCGAGCTGATCGAGCTGTCCACCGGACGGGTGGCGACGCTGGTGGCCATCGTGCACGAGGTCCAGGAGGCGATCGCGGTGGTGGCCGACAAGTCGATGCCCACGGCCCTGACCGAGGCCGCCCTCAGCCGGTCCTGCCGCTCCTACCCGGACCGTCTCCGCCCGTCGCGGCGGCCGGCCAGCGCCTGACGGCTAGGCCATCACCGCGCCGCCGTTGACGCTGAGCACCTCGCCGTGGACGAACGAGGCGAGGTCGGAGGCCAGGAACGCGATCGGGCCGGCCACCTGCTCGGGGGAGGCGGGGCCGCCGGTCGGAATCGCCTCGGCGACCGGGCTCGCCTGCAGGCGCTCGCGGGTCATGTCGGTGACCACCCAGCCCGGCGCCACCGCGTTGATCCGCACGCCGCGGGGGCCCAGCTCGCTGGCCAGCGACTGGGTGAGGGCGATCAGGGCCCCCT
Organism: uncultured Acidobacteriota bacterium; assembly: GCA_964574335.1. GTDB lineage: Bacteria > Acidobacteriota > Vicinamibacteria > Fen-336 > Fen-336 > CAZNNH01. The sequence continues at coordinate 11,016 of CAZNNH010000193.1, forward strand.
TGCTGGCCGCGTAGTGGGAGTAGTGGGCCTCGCCGCGCTGGCCGGCGGTCGAGGAGACCAGGATGATGCTCCCCTTGCCGCGGGCCAGCATCTCCAGGGCGGCATGCTGGCAGACCGCGTAGGCGCCGCTCAGGTTCACCTCGAGCGTCTCGTCCCACTGCTCGGCGGTCAGGGTCTCGAACGGGGCGCGCTTCCAGATGCCGTGGTTGACCACCAGCACGTCGAGCCCGCCGAAGGCGGTGACCGTCTCCTTCACCGCGGCGGCGGCGGCCCCCGGCCGGGACAGGTCGGCCTGGATCGCCCGCGCCTTCGTGCCGAGCCGGACCAGCTCCTCCGCCGTGCCCTCGGCCTCCTTGGCATGGCGAACGTAGGTGAGGGCGACCTGGCAGCCGAGGCGGCCGAACAGCAGCGCGGTGGCGCGGCCGATGCCCCGGCCACCCCCGGTGATCAGGGCGGAGCGGCCTTCGAGCTTGAGCACGGCACGGACACTACGCCTTCGCCCAGAAGAGGTCAACCAAGCGGTGACCGGCTCTGGGGGACACGATCCGGATTCGCTGGCGGGGCGGACGAATCCGGTCATGTCCCCCGGGCGGCGGGTTTCGGGCCCGGGGGATT
>CAZNNH010000194.1:0-11535 GCA_964574335.1 uncultured Acidobacteriota bacterium
AGCAGGTTCCAAGGGTTGGGCTGTTCGCCCATTAAAGCGGTACGTGAGCTGGGTTTAGAACGTCGCGAGACAGTTCGGTCCCTATCTGTTGTGGGCGCAGGAGACTTGAGAGGGTCTGTCCTTAGTACGAGAGGACCGGGATGGACGAACCTCTAGTGTACCAGTTGTCTCGCCAGAGGCACAGCTGGGTAGCTACGTTCGGTTGGGATAAACGCTGAAAGCATCTAAGCGTGAAACCCGCCTCGAGATGATGTCTCCCGCAGGGTAACCTGCCTAAAGACCCCTTGTAGACCACAAGGTTGATAGGCCCGGTGTGGAAGGGCAGTAATGTCCGAAGCTAACGGGTACTAATCGGTCGTGAGGCTTGACCATGACGTTTACTCTGCTCGGAAACTCCAACACGCGGCTCGTATCAGAGCGCTCGATTTCTTCAGGATCTTCCGGTTGTCGCCTTGATAGCTTCACCCCGGTGATCATGGCGGAGGGGCCACACCCGTTCCCTTTCCGAACACGGCCGTTAAGCCCTCCAGCGCCGATGGTACTGCCAGGGAAGCCTGGTGGGAGAGTAGGACGTTGCCGGGGTTTTTCCTCATCCGAAGAGGCTTCGCTCGAGAGCGGAGCCTCTTCTTTTTTGCCCGCCAGGCCTACCCACCGCTGGTCGGAATCGGCATGCTAGACTGAGCCACCCTTTCCTACCACCCAGGAGAGCTCGATGTCCGGACATTCCAAGTGGCACTCCATCAAGCACAAGAAGGGCGCCCTCGACGCCAAGCGAGGCAAGCTCTTCACCAAGCTCATCCGCGAGATGACCATCGCTGCCCGGATGGGCGGCGGCGACCCCGACGCCAATCCGCGCCTGCGGACCGCCGTCCTGGCCGCCAAGGCCGCCAACATGCCGGCCGACAACATCAAGCGCGCGATACAGAAGGGGACCGGCGAGCTTCCCGGCACGACGTACGAGGAGCTGGTCCTCGAGGGCTACGGCCCGGGTGGCGTGGCGGTCCTGGTTGAGGGCAGCACCGACAACCGGAACCGTTCCGTCTCCGAGATCCGCCACATCTTCACCAAGCACAGCGGCAACCTGGGGACGGCCGGGTGCGTGTCGTACATGTTCACGCCCCGCGGTGTCGTGTCGGTGAAGCAGGACGCCGTCTCCGAGGATGACCTGATGGCGTTGGTTCTCGAGGCAGGCGCTGAGGACATTCAGCCTGTGGGCGATTTCTGGGAGGTCTACTCGCGCCCCGACGCGCACGAATCGGTGGCCGAGGCCATCAAGAAGGCCAACCTCGAGCCCGCCCGCACCGAGGTCGAAAAGCACGCCGAGACCACGGTACCCCTCGAAGGAGCCAAGGCCCAGCAGTTCCTCAAGATGCTCGAGGCGCTCGACGACCACGACGACGTCCAGAACGTCTGGGCCAACTTCGACATTTCCGACGAGGAGCTCGAGGCCGCCGGGTGACCCGGGCGGGGCGCCCGCTGCGATGATCGTGCTCGGTGTCGACCCCGGATCGGTGCGAACCGGCTTTGGGGTGATCGAGACCGCCGGCAGCAACCAGCGCCTGATCGAGATGGGCGTGCTGGCGCCCCCGCCCCGCCACTCCCTCTCCGACCGCCTGCGCCAGATCCACGCCGGCATCGCCGAGCTGATCCAGCGCCACCGCCCGGACCTGCTCGCCGTGGAGGACACCTTCCACGCCGTCAACACCCGCACCGCCCTCGTCCTCGGCCACGTCCGGGGCGTCGTGCTCCTGGCTGGCGCCCAGGCCGGCCTCCCCATCCAGGCTTTCGCCCCGGCCAGCGTCAAGGTGCAGGTCACGGGCTTCGGCCGCGCCGACAAGGCCCAGGTGGCGCTGATGGTCTCCCGAATCCTCGGTCTCGTCGGCGAGGCGTCCCCCGGCGATGCCGCCGACGCCCTGGCGGTGGCCCTGTGCGGCGTCCAGTCACAGGTCCCCCTGGCGCAGATCAATGTCCCTCGCCGGCGCCGGAGCGCCTCGTGATCGCCCACCTTCGCGGCCGCATCCTGCGCAAGGCACCCCACGAGCTCACGATCGACGTGGCCGGCGTCGGCTACAGGGTCCTGATCCCGGTCACCACCTTCTACCGCCTCGGCGACGAAGGCTCCGAGGTGAGCCTGCGCATCCACGCCCACGTCCGTGAGGACGCCTTCCAGCTCTTCGGCTTCCGCGAGGCCCGCGAGCAGGCCCTCTTCGAGCGCCTGATCGACGTGGCCGGTGTCGGCCCCAGGCTGGCCCTCAACATCCTCTCCGGCATCGAGGCACCAGAGCTGGTGGAGGCGATCCGCGCCGCCGACCTGGCTCGCCTGACCCGGATCCCGGGAGTTGGCAAGAAGACCGGCGAGCGGCTGCTCCTCGAGCTGAAGGACAAGGTCGGGGCCCTCGCCGCCGACACGCCCGAGGCGGCGCTCCCGCAGGCCCCTGAGGGCCCTGAGGAAGACCTCCTCTCTGCCCTGGCCAACCTCGGCTACTCTCGACCCGAGGCCAAACGAGCGGTCGAGCGGGCGCTCCGCCAGCAGCCCGACGCTCGCTTCGAGGACCAGCTCCGGCACGCGCTTCGGGTACTCTCCGGCCGGTGAGGGCAGAGCAGTGAGCGGCGACCGCATCGTCACCGGCCGACCGACCCCCGACGAGATCGGGTTCGATCAGTCGCTCCGCCCGCGAAACCTGACGGAGTACGTCGGCCAGAAGAAAGTCGTCGACAACCTGACCGTGGCCATCGAGGCCGCCCGCAGCCGCGGCGACGCCCTCGACCACGTCCTCCTCTTCGGCCCCCCGGGGGTGGGCAAGACCAGCCTCGCTCACGTGCTCGCGGCCGAGCTCGACGTGGCCATCAAAGCCACCGCCGGCCCCATCATCGAGCGCGCCGGCGACCTGGCGGCCCTGCTGACCGCCCTCGAGCCCCGCGAGATCCTCTTCATCGACGAGATCCACCGGCTGGACGCCAAGGTCGAAGAGATCCTCTACCCCGCCCTGGAGGACTACAGCCTGGACCTCATGATCGGCACCGGTCCCGGTGCCCGGTCGATGAAGATCCCGCTCAAGCCCTTCACCCTGGTGGCCGCCACCACCCGCGCCGGCCTGCTGACGGCCCCGCTTCGGGGCCGCTTCGGGATCGTCCACCGCCTCGACTTCTACACCCAGGACGACCTGGACTTCATCGTCCGCCGCTCGGCCCGCATCCTCGACGTCGCCATCGAGCCGGACGGCGCCCGGGAGATCGCGTGCCGGAGCCGGGGCACGCCTCGCATCGCCAATCGTCTGCTGCGCCGGGTACGCGACTTCGCCCAAGTCCGGGCCGACGGCGTGATCACCGCCAGGGTTGCCCAGGACGCTCTGGCGCTGCTCGAGGTGGACCACAACGGCTTCGACGAGGTCGACCGCAAGCTGCTTCAGACCATCATCGAGAAGTTCTCCGGAGGCCCGGTCGGCCTGAACGCCCTCGCCGCCGCGATCAGCGAGGAGCCCGACGCCATCGAGGACATCTACGAGCCCTACCTACTGCAGATTGGCTTCATCGACCGCACCCCCCGAGGCCGCGTCGCCACCCGCCGCGCCTACCAGCACCTGGGCCACGCCCTCCCCGACGCCGATGCGGCACCTCAAAGGAAGCTGTTCTGATCCGATAGCCCCGGGATACCGGGGACGGCAGCCGTGAACCTCTCCGACTTCGACTACCACCTTCCGCCCGAGGCCATCGCTCAGCAGCCGCTGGGCGAGCGTGACGCCTCCCGCCTCCTCGTCCTGAATCGCCGGACCGGCGACCTCGAGCACCGCGTCTTCCGCGACCTGCCCGATCTGCTGCGGCCCGGCGACCTGCTGGTGGCCAACCGCAGCCGCGTCCTCCCGGCCCGCCTTCTCGGCCGGCGCCCCGGTGGGGGAGCCGCCGAGCTGCTGCTGCTGGGGCAGGTGGAGGGCTCGCTCTGGGAGGCCCTGGTCCGGCCCGGCCGCCGGCTCCGCCCTGGGACGGCCATCCACGTCTCCGAGGAGCTCTCGGTGCGGGTCGAGAGCGAGACCCTGGGTCGCGACGGCCGCCGCCGGGTGCGCCTGATCGCCGCCGACCCCGACGCGGCGCTGGAAGGGGTGGGCCACATGCCTCTCCCTCCCTACATCCGCCGCCCGGACACGGCGTCGGACCGCGACCGCTACCAGACCGTCTATGCCCGGGAACGCGGCAGCGTGGCCGCACCGACCGCTGGGCTCCATTTCACCCAGGACCTGCGCGAGCGCCTCTCCCGCCGCCAGATCGGCTGGGCAGAGGTGGTCCTCCACGTGGGCCCCGGCACCTTCAAGCCGGTGACCGTCCAGGACGTCACCCAGCACACAGTCGAGCCGGAACCCTACAGCCTGCCCGCCGCCACGGCCCAGGCCATCGCCGAGACGCGGGTGCGTGCTGGCCGAGTCGTCGCCGTCGGCACGACCACCGTGCGCACCCTCGAGACGTCCATCCAGGAGGACGGCCGCGTCCGGCCGGGCACCGGCCACACGGACCTCGTGATCCTGCCGGGGTTCCGGTTCCGCGCCACCGACGCGCTCGTCACCAACTTCCACCTGCCCCGTTCCTCGCTGCTGCTGCTCGTCTCGGCGCTTGCCGGCCGGGAGCGCATCCTCGAGGCCTACCGGGAGGCGCTCCGGGCCGGCTATCGCTTCTACAGCTACGGCGACGCCATGCTGATCGTCTGACTTCGGCCCATTGACAGGGCCTCGCGTCCGAGGCTACCGTCCGGATAGCCATGCAAGACCTGAAGATCAAGCCCAAGTCGGACTGCCGCTGGGACTGCGTCAGCCTAGGCGAGATCATGCTCCGCCTCGACCCCGGCCCGGGACGCATCGCCACCTCCCGTCAGTTCCAGGTCTGGGAGGGCGGCGGCGAGTACAACGTGACCCGCGGTCTCAAGCGGTGCTTCGGTCTCGACACCACCGTGGTGACGGCCCTCGTCGACAACCCCGTCGGCCGCCTGGTCCAGGACCTGGTCTACCAGGGCGGGGTCGACCAGTCCCACCTGATCTGGCTCGAGGGCGACGGCGTCGGCCGCACGGTCCGCAACGGCCTCAACTTCACGGAGCGGGGCTTCGGCGTGCGCGCCGCCCTCGGCTGCTCCGACCGTGGCCACACCGCCGCCTCCCAGCTCAAGCCGGGCCAGGTCGACTGGGAGCGGATCTTCGGTGAGGAGGGCGCTCGGTGGTTCCATACCGGCGGCATCTTCGCGGCGCTGTCGGAGACCACGCCTCAGGTCGCGCTCGAGGCCATGCGTGCCGCCAACCGCAGCGGCACCGTCGTCTCCTACGACCTCAACTACCGGCCCTCCCTCTGGAAGGCCATCGGCGGCCAGTCCAAGGCCCAGCGGGTCAACCGGGAGCTGGCGCCCTTTGTGGACGTGATGCTGGGGAACGAGGAGGACTTCACGGCCGCCCTCGGCTTCGAGGTCGAGGGCCTCGACGAGAACCTCTCCAAGCTGGACGTGGTCAACTTCCGCCGCATGATCGAGCGGGTGGTCCAGGGGTTCCCCACCCTCAAGGTGGTGGCCACCACCCTCCGGGCGGCCAGGACCGCGACCCTGAACGATTGGGGGGCGGTCTGCTTCACCGGCGGCCGCCTCCACGTGGCGCCCTCCCGCGAGAACCTCGAGATCCATGACCGCGTGGGAGGCGGCGACTCGTTTGCCTCCGGCCTGATCTACGGCTTCCTGAGCGGTCACGATGTTCAGTGGGCCGTCGAGTGTGGTGCCGCCCATGGTGCCCTGGCCATGACCACGCCCGGGGACACCTCCATGGCGACCTTGACCGAGGTGGAGAGGGTCATGAAGGGCGGCACCGCCCGGGTGGCGCGGTAGGGGCGCTCCAGGCCGGGCCGGCTCCCTGGAAGCCGGGCCTGAGCATCCCCGAGCGGCCCCCTCGTGCGCCCTTCCCACAGGCCCTCGCCACGGCCTCCCGACGCTCCCCTCCTTGACACCCCGGGAAGGCGCGAAAGACAATCATTCCTCGGCCATGAAGCCGGCCCACGACCACGACGACACCTTCCAGTCCGCGGTGCAGACATCGCCGCCACCAGCCTAGGCCTTGCCGCAGTCGCGCCCATGAGCCTTTCCGGCAACCTCCGGACGATGGCCCTCTCGGAGATCCTCCAGTGGCTGGCCATCGGCAAGAAGACCGGCACCCTCTTCCTGGAGCGCGAGTCGGTCCAGAAGCGCATCGTCTTCCGTGACGGGTGCATCACCACCTCCTGGTCCAACGACCCCCGTGAGTCGCTGGGCCAGTTCCTGGTGCGCGAGCGCCTGGTCACCGAGGAGCAGCTCTTCAAGGCGTTGCTGCGCCAGGAGGAGGAGGGACGGCTGATCGGCTCGATCCTGGTGGCCGACGGCTCGCTCCCCGAGGCCCAGCTCCAGCGCTGCCTGGAGATCAAGGCCGAGGAGACGATCTACGACCTCTTCATGTGGCCGGACGGCGCCTTCGACTTCCGGGAGGGCGACTATCCCGAGAACGTCCAGTTCGCCATCAACGCCGACGTCACCACCGTCTTGATGGAAGGCGTCCACCGTGTCGACGAGCGCCAACGGATCCGCAAGCTGATCCCCTCCATGCGGACCACCTTCAAGCTCAAGGCGCCCACCACCGACATCCGCGATCCGGCCGAACGGCAGGCCCTCGGCCTCTGCGCCGCCGGCAGGTCGCTGGCCGACATCTGCCTCGAGATGCGTCGCTCCGAGTTCGAGGCGTCACAGCTCGTCTTCGGCCTGATCCGGCGAGGCGCCCTGGCCGTCGCGTCCTCAGGGGAAGACCTGAGTCCAGCCGACTCCGTCGGCAAGATCCGAGCACTGCTGGCCGAGGCTCGGGAACACGTTGCCGCCCACCGGTTCGAGGCCGCCCTCTCCGCCTACGAGCAGGTGCTGGCGATCGACCGCATCAACCAGGACGCCAAGAAGGGGCTGATGGCTGTCTTCCAGGCCCGGAACCGTCATCGGGCGGCGCAGGCCATCCCCCTCGACAAGGTGCCGGCCCTGACCAAGGACTTCATCGCCCTCACCCAGGAGAAGCTCGACCCGCAGGAGGGCTTTCTGCTCTCGCGCATCAACGGCGAGTGGGACGTCCAGTCGATCCTCAAGCTCTGCCCGATGAACGAGGACGACAGCCTGCTGATCCTGGCCCGCCTTCACAAGCGGGGCCTCATCGAGCTGCGGTAGCTTCTGGCGCGCCGCCTCGCCAAGGCCCGGGGATCCTCGCCGCACGCGCGCTCACTTCTGACGACGAAAGCTCGCAGCCCCCGAGAGTCTGGCCCATCCGCTACTGAACGAGTCGGTGAGCGTCAAGCTCCGCCAAGGCTCTCCGCGAGCCGTCCACGCTCACCTGCGACGCAACCCACGCCGCCAGCGAACGAACGCCTTCCTCGAACGGGACCGCGGGCGTGAAGCCCAGCAGCCTTTGTGCCTTCGAGATGTCGGCATAGCAGGCCCGCACGTCGCCCTCCCTGAAGCGGCCCAGGAGCTGCGGCTCGATCCCTCCTGCCCCTGGGATCGTGTCACGAAGCAGCTCGAGCAGCCGCAAGAGGCTCGTCGGCTGGCCGGTCCCCACGTTGAACACATCGGCCGCGATGTTCTCGGCCTCGATAGCCAGCATGCAGGCACGCACGATGTCCCTGACGTGGACGAAATCCCGCTCCTGCCCACCATCCTCGAACACCAAGGGTCGCTGGCCGTTGAGCAGAGCGCTCGAGAAGATGGCGGCCACGCCCGTGTAAGGGTTGGAGAGCGCCTGCCGGTCGCCGTACACGTTGAAGAACCGAAGCGCGATGGAGGCAATACCCAGGCTTCGGCCCATGGCGAGCACAAGCTCCTCGTGGTCTCGCTTGTTGATAGCGTAGACCGACGTCGGCAGGAGGGGCATCGTCTCCGGGGTTGGAGCCGTCGTCATGACGCCCCTGCACCGTGGGCACCTGACGGACCACTCCCGAGCGACGAGTTGCTCGGGAGTCCGGAGGGCAGCCCCCTCGAACCCGCACGCGGAGCACCGGTGGAAGCCCTCTCCGTAGACCGACATGGATGACGCCACCAGCAGCCGTCTGGGACGCTCCCGCATTCCAAGGAGCGCCTCGAGCAACACCGCCGTGCCCATGACGTTCACGGAGCAATAGTGCGTGACCTCGTACATGGACTGTCCGACTCCCACGGCGGCCGCCAGATGTACAACCGCGTCGACGTGCTCGAGCGCCGCTGCCACCGCGCTAGGATCGCGCACATCACCGACCACCAGCTCCGCCTGGCTACTCAAGTACGACGGGCGCCCATCCGGATGGACCTGCGGCAGCAAGGCATCCAGGATCCTGACCTCGTAGGCATCCTCCAAGAGAGCATCCACGAGGTGGGAACCGATGAAGCCCGCGCCGCCGGTCACCAGAACCCGACCCCTTCCAGAAGGCACAGTCACCTCGCATCCGTGGGTTCCGAGCCCACCATCACAGCCTCCGCCCCAGCACCGGGGCGATCTGCCGCAGCTCGCCCATCAGCTCGTCGAACATCCCGGGCGTGATCGACTGCGGCCCGTCCGAGAGCGCCCGGTCCGGGTCGTGGTGGACCTCCACGATCAGGCCGTCCGCCCCCACGGCGGCGGCCGCGCGCGACAGCGGCACCACCTTGTCGCGGCGTCCCGTGCCGTGGGAAGGATCCACCAGGATCGGCAGGTGGCAGCGCCGCTTGACCGCGGGCACCACGGCCAGGTCCAACGTGTTGCGCGAGAAGTCCGAGAAGGTACGGACCCCGCGCTCGCACAGGATCACGTCGTAGTTCCCTTCCGAGAGGATGTACTCGGCCGACATCAGGAACTCCTCGAGCGTGGCCGCGATCCCCCGCTTCAGCAGCACCGGCTTCTTGGCCCGCCCCAGCCGTCTGAGGAGCGAAAAGTTCTGCATGTTTCGTGCGCCGAGCTGGATCACGTCGGCGTAGCGCTCCACCAAATCGGCGCTCTCGCCGTCCACCGCCTCGGTCACGATCGGCAGGCCGGTCTCCTCCCGCACCTCGGCCAGGATCTTGAGCCCCTCCTCGCCGAGTCCCTGAAACGCGTAGGGGCTGGTCCGGGGCTTGAAGGCGCCGCCGCGCAGCATGTGCCCGCCCCGCTTCTTCACCTCGCGGGCGATCGTCAGCATCTGCTCCCGCGACTCCACCGCGCAGGGGCCGGCAATCATCACCAAGCCGGCCCCGCCCACCTCCACGTCGCCGACCTTGACCACCGAGCTCTCGGTCTTGGCCTCGCGGGACACCAACTTGTAGGCGTGTGAGACCGGGATCACCTCCAGCACCCCGGGCAGGCCCTCGAACGTCGGAGCCTCGAAGGCCCCCTTGTTGCCGGTGATGCCGATCGCCGTGCGCTGCGCCCCCGGGATCGGGTGGGCCTTGAAACCATGGGCCTCGATCGCCGAGACAACGCCTTCGATCTGATCCCGCGTCGCGTCCTGCCGCATCACCACCAGCACGTCCGACCTCCTTCGAAGCGTTCATATTAGGCGAAAAGAGCCCGGCCGTGGCCGGCCCGTGTCACATGCTATGATCCGCCGACAGGTGGCCTACCCGGGCGGTTCATGACCGGAAGCTCCCCATCCAAGCGGGAGCCGAGCCTTCCCCAGGCCCTGGTGCCGGTCGTCGTCCTGATCGCTCTTCTGGGCGCTTCCGTCTACCTCTTCGGCGACGAGTCGTCGCAAGGGCCGAACCAGATCGCGCTCCTCCTCAGCGCCGGCGTGGGGATCCTGATCGGTCTCATAAACGGCTACCGCTGGAACGAGCTGGAGAAGGGGATCGTGCATGGGATCTCGCTCGCGATGGGGGCGATACTGATCCTGTTAGTGGTGGGCTGCCTGATCGGCACCTGGATCCTCGCCGGCGTGGTCCCCGCGATGATCTACTACGGCCTCAAGCTGCTCACCCCCGGCGTCTTCTACGCGGCGGCCTGCGTGATCTGCTCCTTCGTCTCCGTGGCCACCGGCAGCTCCTGGACCACCGCCAGCACGGTGGGGATCGCCCTGGTGGGCATCGCCACCGCCCAGGACCTGAACCTGGGTCTCACCGCCGGGGCGATCATCTCGGGCAGCTACTTCGGCGACAAGATGTCGCCGCTCTCCGACACGACCAATCTGGCCCCCGCCGTGGCGGGGACCGATCTGTTCACCCACATCCGCCACATGATGTGGACCACGACACCCAGCCTGGCGTTCGCCGTCCTGCTCTTCGCCGCCGTCGGCTGGTTCAGCCCGGTGCCCGAGCAGGCCGGGGGCTTGAACGCCATCCTCGAGGCGCTGAAGGCCCAGTTCCAGCTCGGTCCCCATCTGCTGATCCCCGCCGCCATCGTCCTGCTCCTGGTGCGCCACCGGGTGCCCGCCTTCCCGGCGTTGTTGATCGGGGCGCTGGTCGGCGGCCTCTTCGCGGTGGTCTTCCAGCAGCAGGCGGTGCTCGCCTACGTGGGCGAGGCCGACCTCCCCCGTGCCGTGGCCCTCTTCAAGGGCTTCTGGATGGCGATGTTCAAGGGCTTCCGTCTGGATTCGGGCAACCAGGCGCTCGACAGCTTGCTCTCTCGGGGCGGGATGGCCAGCATGCTCACCACCGTCTGGCTGATCATGTCCGCCATGATGTTCGGGGCGGTGCTCGAGACGACGAAGATGCTGGAGAAGATCGCGGCCACCATCCTCGGCTTCGTCAAGGGCAACGGCAGCCTGATCCTGGCCACCCTGGTCACGTCGATGGGGATGAACGTGGTCGCTTCCGACCAGTACATCGCCATCGTGATCCCGGGCCGGATGTTCCGGGCCGAGTACAAGCGCCGGGGCCTGGCCCCCAAGAACCTCTCCCGCGCCCTCGAGGATGCGGGCACCCTGACCTCGCCGATGGTCCCCTGGAACACCTGCGGGGCCTTCATGGCCCAGACCCTGGGCGTGGCGACCTTCACCTACCTCCCCTACTGCTTCTTCAACCTCGTGAACCCGGTGGTCTCCGCAATCTACGGCTTCACCGGCTTCACGATCGAGAAGCTGAAGGAGGAGCCGGAGGACGCTGCGGCCTGAGTCGGGTCAGTCCTCGGCCTCGGACAGGATCGCCCGGACCCGCTCTGCCTCCCGGGAGTCGGTCCGCGCGAGGTAGGCCGCGGCATCCTGCTTCAGAGCTTCGAGGTCGTCCGGGTCCTTCCCGAGGCGCCAGGCGGCCGCCCCCAACTCGATGACGCGGACCCAGGCGGCGTCGGCCTGGAGCGGATCGCTGGCGGTCTCCGCCCGGCGGCGCCACAGCTCCCGATGCCGCCGGGCCTCCTCGGCGCTCCGCGGAGGCGCCGGGGCTTCCTCTGCCAGGCGCGCCGGACCACCCACGGATGCCACGCCGTCCGCGACGCCCGACCCAGGCCGAGCACCCTCCGGCTCGCCCAAGGCTCGGGAGGCTCGCCGCTCACGGGTAGCGGCCTTGCTGACGGCGTCCGTCTCGGTCCTAGCCGCCGTATCGTTGTCGGCCGCCTCCTCGGCGCTGGCCGTCGTCTCGCCCCCGGCCGCCGGCGG
>CAZNNH010000195.1:0-9325 GCA_964574335.1 uncultured Acidobacteriota bacterium
CGGCTTCGAACTCTGGTACCCTGTCACACGGTGAGCGTGTCTGCTCACGGCCCGGCGGGGTACGGGACTACCTTCGGGCTTGGCGGGTTCGGGCCCGGGGGTTCGGGGGCGGGAGCCCCCCGCTAGATAGCGGCGACCGGCTACACTTCGGGAGGCCGGATTCGTACCCGGGGGTTCGGGGGGCGGGAGCCCCCCGCTACATAGCGGCGACCGAATTCACTTCGGGCGCCGCGAGAAGGGGGGGCGGTGTTCACGGGCATCATCGAGGAGACCGGGGTGGTGGGCGAGACGCGCCGCAGGGGGGACGTGCTGGTGGTGCGGATCGAGGCCCGGCGCACGCTGCGCGACCTTCCCGTGGGGGGATCGATCGCGGTCAACGGATGCTGTCTGACGGCGACCCGGGTCTCGGAGCGCGACTTCGAGTGCGAGATGGTCGAGGAGACGCTGCGACGGACCGCCTTCGAGGGGCGACTCAAGCCCGGCGTGCGGGTCAACCTGGAGCGGCCGATGCGGGCGGATGGGCGCTTCGACGGCCACATCGTCCAGGGCCACGTCGACGGGGTGGGCCGGATCACCGATCTGCGCCGAGGGGGGGAGTCGGCAGAGATCGTGGTGGCCCCGCCTCCCGAGCTCGAGCGCTACCTGGTGCCGAAAGGGTCGGTCGCGGTGGACGGGATCTCGCTGACGGTGGCCGATCTGCGCCCAGGCTCGTTCACGGTGGCCCTGATCCCACACACCCTGGAGCACACCAACCTGGGAAAGGCCCAGACGGGCGATCCCGTCAACCTGGAGGCGGACGTGATCGCCAAACACGTCGAGAGGCTGCTGGGCCCGCTGTCGCCGGCCCGCGGCGCCGCGTAATCCAAGGAGCTCAGCCGATGCCGTTCAGCACCATCCCGGAAGCGATCGAGGACACCAGGAGCGGCAAGCTGGTGGTCGTCTGTGACGACGAGGACCGCGAGAACGAGGGCGACCTGACGATTGCCGCGGAGAAGGTGACCCCCGAGATCATCAACTTCATGGCGCGCCACGGCCGCGGCCTCGTCTGCCTGCCGATGACCGGCGAGCGGCTCGACGAGCTCCGGATCCCGCTGATGGTGCAGGACGAGGAGAACAGCGCCAAGTTCGGCACCGCGTTCTGCGTGCCGATCGAGGCCAAGGTCGGGACCACCACCGGGATCTCGGCCGCCGATCGGGCCCGCACCGTCCTCGCCGCGATCGATCCCGGAACCCGTCCGGCGGACCTGGCGCGACCCGGGCACATGTTCCCGCTACGTGCCCAGGCGGGCGGGGTGCTGGTGCGCGCCGGCCAGACCGAGGCCGCCGTAGACCTGGCCCGGCTGGCCGGTCTGTATCCGGCGGGCGTGATCTGCGAGGTGATGAACGAGGACGGCACCATGGCCCGGGTCCCCGAGCTCGAGGGCTTCTGCCGTCGGCACGATCTCAAGATGATCACCATCAAGGACCTGATCCGCTATCGGATGCGCCACGAGCGCCTGGTCCGCAAGATCGCCGAAGCCGAGCTGCCCACCACCTACGGACCGTTCCGGATCCACGCCTTCGAGAGCTTGATCGACCGCCAGCACCACGTGGCGCTGGTCCGGGGCGACGTCACCGTCGAGGACCCGCTCCTAGTCCGGGTCCACTCGCAGTGTCTGACCGGCGACATCTTCACCTCCACCCGCTGCGACTGTGGCGACCAGCTCCACGCTGCGCTCGACCTGATTCGGCAAGCCGGCCGTGGGGTCCTCCTCTACCTGAGGCAGGAGGGCCGGGGGATCGGGCTGGTGCACAAGATCATGGCCTACGAGCTCCAGGACCAGGGCAAGGACACCGTCGAGGCGAACGAGGCCCTGGGTTTCAAGGCCGACCAGCGCGACTACGGGATCGGTGCCCAGATCCTGGCCGAGCTGGGCTTGCGGCGGATCCGCCTGATGACCAACAACCCCCGGAAGTTCGTGGGGCTCGAGGGATACGGGCTCGAGATCGTCGAGCGGGTGCCTCTCGAAGTGCCGGCCTCCGAGGCCAGCCTGAAGTACCTGCGGACGAAGAAAGAGAAGCTCGGCCACCTGCTGCGCAGCGTCTAGCCGGCGGGCCGGGACCGGTTCTCCGCGTAACCTCCCCTGCTCCAGCAGTTTGACAGCAGACGCCCGCTCGGATATCATGTCTCTTTGTCTTTGGCGGCGCCCCGGTTTGTGCGTCCGCGGTCTTGGTGTCGCTTCGCTTCGCTTATTCAAGGGTCGGTCCCGGTGTTCGAAACGCTCAGCGAAAGGTTGCAGGGGGTCTTCCGGTCGCTCCGTGGCCAGGGCCGCCTCAGCGAGGCCCAGGTGGACGAGGCGCTTCGCCAGGTGCGACTCGCCCTATTGGAGGCCGACGTCCACTTCCGGGTGGCCAAAGACCTGCTGGCCAGGGTCCGCGCGGCCGCCATGGGACAGGAGATCCTCGAGAGCCTGAGCCCGGACCAGGCGGTGACCCGGGTGGTGCGCGACGAGCTGGTGCGGCTGCTCGGTGGGACGCCCTCGCGCCTGCTCACCGCTGCCCGGCCCCCGTCGGTGCTGCTGCTGGTGGGCCTGCAGGGATCCGGCAAGACGACGACCGCCGCCAAGCTGGCGCGACTGCTGGTGCGGGGCAGCCACCACCCGCTGCTGGTCTCCACGGACGTCCACCGCCCGGCGGCACGGGAGCAGCTCCGGCAACTGGGCGCCCAGGCGGGCCTGCCGGTGTTTCAGCCGGAGACCGACGACCCGCTGGACATCCTCCAGCAGGCGCTGGCCGAGGCGAGCGCGGTCGGCCACGACTTCGTGCTGGTGGACACCGCCGGTCGCCTGCACGTCGACGATGAGCTGATGCAGGAGCTCCAATCCCTCAGGCAGCGCGCCCAGGCGTCGGAGGTGCTCTTCGTCGCCGACGCCATGACCGGCCAGGATGCGGTACGCAGCGCCGAGGCGTTCCAGCGTCGGGTGGGCGTGACCGGGATCGTCCTCACCAAGCTCGACGGTGACGCCCGCGGCGGTGCGGCGTTGTCGGCGACCGCGGTCACCGGATGCCCGATCAAGTTCGTGGGGACCGGCGAGAAGACCGACGACCTGGAGGTCTTCGACCCGGCGCGTCTGGTCTCCCGGATCCTGGGGATGGGCGACGTGTTGGCCCTGATCGAGCGCGCCGAGCAGACGGTGGATCGGGAGAAGGCCGAGGAGCTGGCCCGGAAGCTGCGGCGCAGCGAGTTCACCCTCGACGACTACCGCGAGCAGCTCCGTCAGGTGCGCCGGCTCGGCCCGCTGGAGCAGGTGCTGGGTATGTTGCCGGGGATGGGCTCCCTCAAGGGCGTCGACACCCAGGCCGGGGAGCAGGAGATGCGCCGGGCTCTGGCCATCATGGACTCGATGACGCCGCGCGAGCGGCGCCAGCCGGCGCTCATCAACGGCAGCCGTCGCAAGCGGATCGCCCGCGGCAGCGGCTCCCGGGTCGAGGACGTGAATCGCCTCCTGAAGCAGTACACGCAGGCCAAGAAGCTGATGCGGACGCTCGGCGGAGGTGGAAAGGCGCTGCGGCAGTTGGCCGGGCGGATGCCGTTTCTCCACTGACGAAGGCCCGGTCAGCGCGAAAACGGGAAAGAGAGAGAAAGAAGATGCTTTCGATCAGGCTGAGAAGGACGGGGAGCTCCAAGCGCCCCCACTACCGAGTCGTGGTCACCGACTCCCGCGCCCGGCGCGAGGGACGCTTCGTGGAGGTGCTCGGTCACTACGACCCGCGCCAGGAGCCCGCGCTGTTCAAGATCGACGAAGCACGCGCCTCCCACTGGCTGGGCAAGGGCGCTCGCGCGTCGGAGACGGTTCAGAACCTCCTCAAGAAGACCCCGGCCGCCAGCACGGAAGAGCCGAAGGCTTGAGGGCGCTCGTCCTATCCCTGGCACGGGGGCTGGTCTCGGACCCCGAGCGCGTGCTGGTGGAGGAGACCAGCGAGCCAGGGCACGTGTCGCTGTGGCTCCGGGTCGCCCCCAAGGACCGCGGACGGGTGATCGGCCGGGAGGGTCGCACCGCCGATGCGATGCGGACCCTGCTCGACGTGGTGGCGCGACGCCACGGTCAGCGCTGCAGCCTGGAGATCGAGGGATGAACCCTCGCTTCGCCGATCTGGTGGCCATCGGCCGTTTCGTGCGCCCCCAGGGACGCAGGGGCGAGCTGTGCCTGGAGCCTCTCTCCGACCACCCGGACCGGTTCACCTCGCTCCGGAGAGCCTTCGTCCCCGGTCCCGAGGGGGGCTCGCGCGAGGTCGAGGTGACCGGCTGCTGGCACCACAAGAAACGGGTGGTCGTGAAGCTGTCGGGGGTCGACTCGATCGACCAGGCGGAGGCCTTCCGCGGTCTCGATCTTCGGATCGAGGAGAGCGAGCTGCCGAGCCTGCCGGCGGACTGCTACTACCACCACCAGCTCCGGGGCTTGTCGGTCGAGGACCCGGACGGCACCGCGATCGGTAGGGTGGTCGAGCTGCTGGAGATCGTGGGGGCACCGACGGTCCTGGTGGTACGCGGGACCGGGGGCGAGACGCTGATCCCGTTGGCCGAGCCTTTCATTCGGGTCGTCGATCTGACCGGCGGCCGGCTGGTGGCGGAGCGGCCCGAGCTGGTGGAGGCCGACCGGGAGGAGCCGCGGAGGCGGGCGTGCTGAGGGTCGACGTCATCACCATCTTTCCCCGGATGGTCCGCGAGCCGCTGGCCGACGGTATCGTGTTGCGGGCCGTGGAGGCGGGCTTGGTCGAGATCCGGGTCCACGACCTGCGGGACTTCACCGAGGATCGCCATCGGACCGTGGACGATGCGCCCTTTGGCGGTGGTCCCGGCATGGTCATGAAGGCCGAGCCGTTCTTCCGGGCGGTGGAGTCGTTGCTTCCCGGAGGCCCCGGTGAGGGGGAGGCGGTGGTCCTGCTCTCGCCGCGCGGGCGTCCCCTGGACCAGGCCGGCCTGCGCCGTTTGGCCGCCCTGTCACGTCTGGTCCTGCTCTGCGGCCGCTACGAGGGGATCGACGAGCGGGTCAGCGAGGGGGTGGCTACCGAGGAGGTCAGCCTCGGCGACTTCGTGCTCACCGGCGGCGAGGTGGCGGCGCTGGCGATCGTCGAGGGTGCCGTCCGCTTGCTTCCGGACGCCCTCGGCAACCCGGGCTCGGCCGGCGACGACTCGTTCGCCGACGGCCTGCTCGGCTATCCTCAGTACACGCGCCCAGCCGAGCTGCGCGGCCGGCGGGTGCCGGAGGTCCTGCTTTCGGGACACCACCAGGCGATCTCGACGTGGCGCCGCCGCCAGGCTCTGCGCGCCACCCGTGTGAGGCGCCCAGAGCTGCTCGAGCGGCTCGCGTTGTCGGAGCCGGACCGCGCCCTGCTCCGGGAGATCGAGGCCGAGACCGGGGGCGCCCCCGTGAATTTCGATGCTCGTCGCGCGCCCGCCGCGGGCGCGACGGCAAGAGGGTGAAGAGATGAATGCGATCGACAGAATCGAGGCTCGGAGCCTGAAGCAGGACCTGCCTCGCATCTCGCCCGGCGACACCGTCCGGGTGCACGTTCGAGTCCGTGAGACGAGCGTGAAGGAGGAGATCAAGGGCAAGCCCAAGGTCACCGAGCGGGAGCGGGTCCAGGTGTTCGAGGGCGTGGTGATCGGCCTGCGCGGCTCCGGGGCAAGGGCCACCATGACGGTCCGCAAGGTGTCGTTCGGCCAGGGCGTCGAGCGCATCTTCCCGCTGAACGCGCGGACCATCGACAAGGTCGAGGTGGTCAAGCACGCCCACGTCCGGAGGGCCAAGCTGTACTTCCTGCGGGAGAGGAGAGGCAAGGCCAGCCGCATGAAGGAGCGGCGCACCACCCCCGCCTAGGCAGATCCCCCGCCCGCACCAGGCGGAGCCTGACGCCCGAGGGGTCTCAATCGAGGGTCGACGGCCCGGAAGCTCGACTCGGCGGTGAGGGACTCACGGATTGACCATGCCCAACAGGGGGTCCGGCCGGTCGGCCGGGCAGCGACACCGGCGCCCGCTGGTCCATCAGGGACGCGAGCTCCACTGCACGTTTCGCTTCGAGGAGGAAGCCCGAGCTCGTGGACACCGGCTCATCGCCGGGGTCGACGAGGTGGGCCGCGGTGCCCTGTGCGGACCGGTCGTCGCCTCGGCCGTGATCCTGGGCACGGGCTTCGACTCCCGGGGCATCGACGACTCCAAACGGCTCACCCGGCGGCAGCGCGAGGCCCAGGCGTCCCGAATCCGTGACACGGCCGCGACCTGGGCGGTTGGCCTGGCAGAGGCGTCGGAGATCGACCAGCTCAACATCCTGCGAGCCACGCACCTGGCGCTGCGTCGGGCCTTGGGCGGGCTCCGTCTGGTCCCGGACCTGGTCTTGGTCGACGGCCTGGAGGTTCCTGGCCTCGACCTCCCGCAGGTGGCCATCGTCAAGGGGGACGCCCAGTCGGTGACCATCGCCGCCGCCTCGATCGTCGCCAAGGTGGTGAGAGACGGTATGATGCGCGAATGGGACCGCCGGCACCCCGGCTATGGGCTGGACCGGAATATGGGCTATGGGTCCCGGTCCCACCTGGAGGCGCTGCGCCGCCTCGGCCCCTCCCCGATCCACCGCCGTTCTTTTCACGGAACCCAAAGGTGGTTATTCTAGGGGCAGTCAACCCGCTGCGCAGGCGGGGTTTCCGGGTCCGTGAGCGTCACCCAGCCCGGCGTGGCCCTGGCCTGCGCGGGGAGCGGGGGTGTGTCCTGGGGCGAACGTGAGCAAGTTCAACCCGATCAAGGCCAAGCAGGAGGCCGACAAACAAGAGAAGGCCGGCCGCCTCGAGCAGGCGATCAAGCTCTATCGACAGATCGTCGACGACAACCCACGCGACTGGAACACCACCAACAAGATCGGCGACCTTCTCGCCAAGCTCGGGCGGACCCGCGACGCGGCCAAGGAGTACGCCAAGGTCGCCGACTTCTACGCCAAAGACGGCTTCCTGCTCAAGGCCATCGCGATCTGGAAGAAGATCAACAAGCTCGACACCACCTCCCTCGACCCCTACCTCAACCTGGCCGAGCTCTACGCCAAGCAGGGCCTCATGATGGAGGCCAAGGGACAGTACCAGATCGTCGTCGACGAGCACCTGAAGCGGGGCCGGGGGCGGGACGCCGCCGACGTCCTCAAGAAGATCGTCGATATCGATCCCGGTGATCTGAAGGTCCGCAGCAAGCTGGCCGACCTCTACACCCGCGACGGGAACAAGCCCAAGGCCGTGGAGGAGTACGTTGCCATCGCCGAGGAGCTCAACAAGAAGGGGCACCTCGCGGAAGCGCTCCAGGTCCTCGAGAAGGGGCTCAAGCTGGACCCCTCGAGCGCCCGGCTGCGCGACGAGCTGGCTCGTATCCACCTGCTCCAGAAGAACTACGACAAGGCGGCCCGCTACCTCCAAGAGGCGGTTCGCGCCTCCCCCGGGGACTCCCAGCTTCTGTCTCGCCTCGGCGAGGCATACCTCGGCGGCCACAAGATCGACGAGGCCGAGGCCATCTTCCGCAAGCTGCTCGAGGCGAACCCAGAGGATCAGGACGCCCGGATCCAGATGGGCCGGGTCCACCTCCTTCGGGGCCAGATCGATCGGGCGTACGACGAGCTGCTGCCGGCGGTGGACGCCCTGCTCAGCCGGCGGGAGGGCGAGAAGGCGGCTGCGATCATGCAGCAGCTCGCGCAGAAGAACCCCTCCCACGTCAGGACCCTGAACAAGCTGGTCGAGATCCACCGGGTGTTCCAGAACGACCGGGCGGTGGTGGCCACCTATACCCAGCTCTCCGAGGCCTACATCAGCCACGGGCAGTTCGAAGAGGCCGCCTCGGTCCTCGAGATCCTGGTCACGATGGAGCCCCACAACCAGCAGCACCGCTCCAAGCTCGACTTCGTGCGGGCGAAGGTCCATCCCGCCCAGCGCCCGGCCGGGTCCCCGCCGCCCGTCGCCGCTCCAGACGACTTCGAGGTCGAGGACCTGGGCTTCCCGCTCCCCGAAGAGCCGGAGCCGCCTGCGGTGGGGGCCCCGAGAGCGGCGCCCGCGGCGCCACCGGTGGCCCCTCCACCCGCCGCGGCGTCGGCCCAGGCCCCACGTTCGTTGCCGGCCATCGAGCTCTCGGGTGCCCTCGGCGAGGAGGACACCGAGTTCATCGAGGAGCACCTGGCGGAGGGCAGGGTGTTCCGGAAGTACGGCCTGGTGGACAAGGCCATCGACCAGTTCGAGGCGGTGATCGCGCGCTTCCCCGACCACGTGGAGACCCGTCTCGAGCTGAAGGACCTCTTCCAGGAGCGGGAAGAGCCGGTCAGGGTGGCCGAGCAGTGCCTGGCGCTGGCCCAGATCAGTCGGCTGAAGGGCGATGCCGATGCCGCCCGCGCTCACGAGGATGAGGCGCGCGAGCTGGCACCTGAGCTGGTGCCCGCGGCCGCGCCGAGCGTCCAGGAGGAGCCGGAGCTGGCCAGCGAGGAGATCGCACCGGGGATCACCGTCGAGGAGGAGATGCCGCTAGAGGAGCCGATGTCCATCGACCTCGGCGACGCCGGCCTCGACGACCTGCCTCCGCCTCCCGGGCGGCAGGCCCCGGCCGCCGAGGAGGGCCTCGACCTCAACCTGGAGCTCGAGCCTCCTGAGCCGGCCCAAGATGTGGGCTCCGACCTGGCCCTTCCCGAGAGCCCCTTCGACGGGGGATTCGGGTCGCTGCTGGCCGACGCGGCGCCTCCGGCCGAGCCGATGCCGCTCAGCGAGCCGGCGCCGTTGTCCCCGAAGGCGCCCCCGCCGGCACCTCCCTCGCTGGCCGGTGCCCCACGCGAGCTCCAGAAGCTCCTCGAGGAAGTCGACTCGTACGTCTCGCTGGGTTTCGTGGATGATGCCAAGGAGACGCTACGAAGCGCCCGAGCCCGGTTCAAGGGGCACCCGGCCCTGCTCGAGAAGATCGCCGAGATGGGGCTCGATCAGGACCAAGCGGCACCTCCCGTCTCCGCCGATGACGTGTTCGGGGACCTGGGTCTGCCGGAGATGCCCGAGCCGGTGCCATCGGTCGAGGCCGACTTCGGTTCGCCCGGGCTGGCTGACCTCGGGCTGCCGGAGCCTGACCTGCTGGAGATGCCGCTGCCCGAGCCGGAAGCCCCCGAGCCGCAGGTGCCCGAGCCGCAGGTGCCCGAGCCGGATGTGCTGGAGGCGGAGCTGTTCGGCGGGCCGACGCCGACGGAGAGCGACCCCCTCGAAGAAGACCTGTTTGGCGGGCCGACGCCGCCGGAGCCGGGCCTCGGGGAGCCGGGCCTCGGGGAGCCGGGCCTCGGGGAGCCGGGC
>CAZNNH010000195.1:9570-11515 GCA_964574335.1 uncultured Acidobacteriota bacterium
GGAGCCGGGCTTTGGGGAGCCGGGCTTTGGGGAGCCGGGCTTTGGGGAGCCGGGCTTTGGGGAGCCGGGCCTCGGGGAAGCCGGCGAGGGGGACGGCGTCGATCTTGGGGTCGAGCTCGGGGAGCTGTTCGGGGCACAATCGGCGGTCGAAGAGCCCCCGCTCGTCGAGTCGGGCAGCTCGCTCGAGGACTCGGGCCTGTCCGAGATCCTCCGCGAGTTCCAGCGGGGCGTCGACAAGCAGCTCGGCCAGGAGGACTACGACACCCGCTACAACCTGGGCATCGCTTACAAGGAGATGGGGCTGGTCGACGAGGCGATCGCCGAGTTCCAGCTTGCGGCCAAGGACGAGTCCCGGCTGCTCGAGTGCAGCAGCATGCTGGGGATCTGCTTCCTGGAGAAGGGGATGCCCAAGCTGGCGGTGAAGTGGTTCGAGAAGGGGCTGAACGTCCCCGGACGGACCCAGGAAGAGTATCTCGGGCTTCGCTACGACCTGGCCATGGCCTACGAGGCCGATGGCGACACGGAGCGGGCCCTCGGCTTGTTCACCGAGCTCTACGGTCAGCACGCCAGCTTCCGCGACGTGGCGGCCAAGGTGAGAGAGCTCAGGGCGGCTCACGGCTAGCCGCGCCATTGCCGACCCTCCTCTCCGTTCTCAGCTCGCTCCTGGTCGGCCTCATCCTGACCGTGGTCCCCTGGACGGCGCTGTGGGACGCCAACTACCTGCTCCAACCGCACCCGACCCTTCGCGACCTGGTACTGAGCATGGCGGTCCGAGGTGCCGTGACCGGTCTCGGCCTGGTCAACATCCTGCTGGCCCTCCACGAGGCCCACGACCACCTGGGTGGGGGCCGTGAGCGCCCCTGATCCAACCTGGGGCTTGCACCATCCCATTCGGCGGGGCCGTCTCCGGCGCGAGCGGTGATAGGTCGTCCCGCCCACGAGGCTGCGGACGTCGATCGGCTGTACGCCGAGCTGGTCCAGGTCGGTGAGGCGAGCTCCCAGGCCGCGGAGCTTCTGGTTCGCCTCGGCGACGACGAGGGGGCACTGGTAGCCCTGCTGCGCCGGCCGCTCCCGCGGAGGTTTCTCGACCGGGTGGCTTCCTTGCCACCCTGGTCGGACCGTCCCCACGTCCTGGCCGCGGTCGTACGCAACCCGCGGGCCGGCCGCGTGCTGGGCCTGAGGCTCGTGCCTGGCCTGTTCTGGAGGGACCTGGCCGAGGTGGCGGTCGCTCCCCAGGTGCATGGTGCGGTGCGCGCTCGAGCCGAGGCGCTGCTCCAGGAGCGCCTCGAGGAGCTGCGGCTCGGGGACCGTGTCAGCCTGGCCCGGCTGGCGACGCCGCCCGTCCTCAGGCGGCTGTTGTGGGACTCGGAGCGACGCGTGCTCCAGGCCGCGCTCTTGAACCCCCGCCTCAGAGAGGCCGACCTGCGGGAGGCGGTGCGCGCCGATTCGGCGGGCCTCGAGCTGCTCGAGGAGGTGGCGAGCTCGGCGCGCTGGCGGGAGGCCTACGCCGTGCGCCTCGAGCTGGTGCTCCAGCCGCGCACGCCACTGGCGCTGGCGCTCGGCCAGCTCACTTCATTGCTGAAACGCGATCTGGAGCGCGTGGCGACCGCCAAAGGACTGCGGCCGCTCCTGCAGCGGGCCGCGTTGAGGGTCGCCGGGGATCCCCGGACTTCTTGAGCCACAATGGTTTGACAGCATTTCCCCGGTTTCGATAGAATTCCCCGAGCCACAGTCCCGACAAGGTCCCCTGCGCCCCCGAAACCAGGAGCGCCCTTGAGAGCGCGATGCCTCCTTTTGGCGAGAACCTCAAACGAGAGCGGGAGCTGAGAGAGATCAGCCTTCGGGACATCGCCGAGAAGACCAAGATCAGCGTCCGGTTCCTCCAGGCCATCGAGCAGGATCGCTGGGACATTCTGCCAGGCGGGGTCTTCCCCCGCGCCTTCAT
>CAZNNH010000196.1:0-11437 GCA_964574335.1 uncultured Acidobacteriota bacterium
TCACCGGCGGCGGCTTTCGCCGAACGTCACCTTCAGCTCCAGCCGCTTTCCGTCGCGCTCGACCACCGCGCCTACCGTCTCCCCGGGCTTGTGGCCCTGCAGGATGTACATGAAGTCGTAGATGTCCTTGATCTCCCGGCCGGCCAGCCCCACCAGGACGTCGCCGCGCTGGATGCCGGCACGCTCGGCCGGACCTCCCGGACGCACACCGGCCAGCAGCACGCCGGTCTGGCCCTCGCCCAGGCCCACGTAGTCGGGGATGGTGCCGAGCGAGGCGCCGTAGGAGCGGACGTCGCCCTCGGCCGGCGGCGGGGGCGGAACCTGCTTGTAGGTGAGGGGCTCCGCCCTCCGCGACAGCTCCTCGGCCAGCCGCGCCGCCAAGAGCGCCACCCGGGCCCCGCCCGCGGCGTTGATCTTGTCCGCGTCGTCGCTGGGCTTGTGGTAGTCGTCGTGGACGCCGGTGAAGAAGTGGAGCACCGGGATGCCGGCGGCGTAGAACGGCGTCTGGTCGGAGGGACCGTAGCCGTCGCCGCTGGCGGTGCAGTGGACGCCCACCCCCTGGCACAGCGGAGGCAGGATCCGCTGCCACTCCTCCGCCGAGTCGCCGCCCAGGACGCCGAGCTCGCCGTTGCGCAGCCGCCCCACCATGTCGAAGTTGACCATGGCCAGGGTCTTGTCGAGCGACAGCTCGGCCGGGGGCTTGCGGGTGAAGACCGTCGACCCCACCAGCCCGGACTCCTCGCCGGAGAAGGCCACGAACCACACGTCGCGCTCGAGCTCGCCGCGCCGGCCGGCCAGCTCGCGCGCCACCTCCAGCAGGGCGGCGGTGCCCGAGGCGTTGTCGTCGGCCCCGTTGTGCGGCTCGTGAGACTCGGGCTCCAGGGAACCCGGACCGCCGAGGCCCAGGTGATCGTAGTGGGCGCCGAGGACCAGCGCCCCTTCGCGCCGGCGATCCGCAGGCGCCGTCAGGCGGCCGACCACATTGAACGCCTCGGCCTGCTGGTAGGCCAGCTCGACCGTCATCTCGGCAGTGTGTGCCCCCTCGAACAGAGGCTCACCCACCTCCCGCTTCAGGACGATCACCGGGATGCCGGCATCGCCCCGCCCCTCGACCCGCAGGCTGGGCAGCGGCGCCTCCTCGGCCTCCCCCGCCTCGGGCAGGTCGACCACCAGCAACGCCACCGCCCCCTGCTCGCGGGCGGCGAACGCCTTGCGGCGGATGTCCCCGTAGCGCCGGGCGTTGGCCGGGTCCTTGAAAGGTTCGGTGTCGGGCACGAAGCGGCGGACGAGGACGACCTTGCCCTTCACGTCGACCGAGGCGTAGTCGTCGCGCGACAGCTCCGGGGCCTGGATCCCGTAGCCGGCCGCCGCCACGGCGCCGGAGGCGGACGCCGAGGCAGAGAAGCCGGTCAGCCCGTAGTCCTTCTCGAGCTCCAGGGGACGGCCGTCCACGGTGAGCCGGGTGCCGGCCAGCGGCCGCACCGACACCGCCACCTCGAACCCCTGCCGATAACCATCCTCGCCTCCCGGCTCGAGACCCAGCTCACGGAAGCGCGACTCCAGCCACTCCCCCGACGCCGCCAGGCCGGCGGTGCCGATCCCCCGCCCCTGGCGCGCGTCGTCGGCCAGCCAGCGGACGCTCTCCAGGTAGCGGTCGGCGGCGCTCTCCTCGACCTCCGGCGGGGACGCGACCCAGCGGGCCACCGCGACGTTCGTCTCGTGCGGCCCGCCCGGGAACCGGTTGGTGCCGAAGGCCAGCATCGTGCCGTCGGGTGAGAACATCGGGAAGCCGTCGAAGCCGGGGCTGCGGGTGAGGCGCTCCAGCCGGGTCCCCTGGACGTCGACGGCCCACAGCTCGAACTCCCGCCCCTGCGGGTCTCCATAGTTGCTCGAGAAGATGATCCGATCGCCCGAGGGGAAGAAGAAGGGGGCGAAGGAGGCTGCCCCCAAGTAGGTGACCTGTCGGGCGTCGCTGCCGTCGGCGTTGGCCACCCAGAGCTCCAGCCGTCCGGGGCGGACCAGGCCCTCCTGGAGCAGGCTGCGGTAGTCCTCGAGCTCGGAACCTTCCGGCCGCGACGCCCGCCAGACGATCTTGGAGCAGTCGGCGGAGAAGAAGGCCCCGCCGTCGTAGCCGGGCGTCTCGGTGAGCCGCACCACGTTCGAGCCGTCCGGGGCCATGCGGTAGAGCTCGAGGTCGCCGTCGCGGTCGGAGGTGAAGACGATCGAGCCGTCGGTCGGGCAGACCGTGGCCTCGGCGTCGTAGGCGTCGTTGTCGGTGAGGCGGACCGGCTCCGAGCCGTCGGCCGGGTCGAGGACGATCTCGTAGCTGTGGTAGATGGGCCAGACGTATCCCCGCGACCGGTCGGGCGGAGCCGGACACTCGGGCGAGACCAGCCCGGTGGTCGAGTACAGGAACCGCTTCCCGTCCGGAAGGAAGTAGGCGCAGGTGGTGCGTCCCTGGCCGCTGGAGAGCTGCCGGCGCGACTCGGGGGCGCCTATGGGAAGGCTGAAGATCTGGTCGCAGCCCCCTTCCGGGCCGGTGCGCTGGAAGACCAGGCGTGAGCCGTCGGGCGACCAGTAGGCCTCGGCGTTCTCGCCGCCCTGGGTGAGCTGGCGGACGTCGGCGAGGTGAGGCTCCTGGGCCTGGCTCATGGACACCGCCACGAAGGGCAGGGCCACCCACCAGGCGAGGCGACGGCAGCGCTTGGGCATCGGTTCTCCTCGGGGATAGGGACGGCCTTCCATGCTATCCCAATCGCTCGAGCGGGCGCCGGGCGGGGGCCCCAGCCCGCGAGAAAGTCCGCACCGGCGGGGAATTCTTCCCTTGGGCACACGCGTCCCTTCCCGCCGCACGGTCCCGTTCACCTCGCCCGTCGGCCTAGAGAAGCCCGGCGTGGACGGGGCGGTTGCGGGCGCTTCGGCTCCAGCGCCGGAGCTGGCTCTCGCTCAGCACCTGGCGGGTCCGCCGGACGATGCCGTCCAGATCGGGCGAGACGAAGAGGACCTGCGGCGGCTCGCGCCGGTCTGCGATGCGGAGGGGCGCGCCGCCCCGATCGTCCACCACCACCACGTCGGCGCCCGCCCAGCGCCGCTCCGCCTCGTCCCGGCTGGCGGCGACCTCGACGAAGAACCCGGCTTCTCTCAGCCTCTCGCCGAGACCTCGGCACAGCGCCTCATCAGGGCTCGCGACCAGCACCCAGGGGCCTGCCATGGATCCCTCCTCTCGCAGGAATCGGATGCACGATCCGGGCCGACGCGTTCGAGCTAGGATGAGACAGGCTCACCGTGTCCTCCAGGAACCTCCTGCTCGTCGGATGCGCGACCGCGGCCTGCGGGCTGACGCCGTCCGCGGCCGGCGCGACCGGCTGGGTGCGGGCTCGCTCGGCCCACTTCGAGGTGCTGAGCGATGCCGGCGAGGTGCCGGCCCGAGAGGCGGCGGAGCGCCTCGAGCGCCTCCGTCGGGCGCTCGTCGAGCTCCTCCCTCCCCGTCTCGATACCGAGCGCCCGATCACGCTGCTGCTGCTGGCCGACGAGGGCCGGTTTGCCGCGCTGGTTCCGGCCGGGCAACGGCCACACCAGGACGTGGCCGGCTTCTTCCGCGGCGGCAGCGATCGCGACTATGCCGTGGTCCATCTCACCGAGGGCCTGGACCAGGCTCTGCTCACCGCCGAGCACGAGTATGCCCACCTGGTGCAGAACAGCGCGCTGCCCGCCCAGCCGGTCTGGGTGGCCGAGGGCCTGGCCGAGCTGTTGAGCGGCGGGGCGCTCGGCGAACCGGCGGCCGAGCTCGGGGACGCTCGGCCGGAGCACGAGCTCCGCTTGCGGCAGGGGTCGCTGCTGCCGCTCGAGTCCCTGCTCGAGGTCCGCTACGACTCGGCGGAGTATCTGGCCGACCCGGGCGGACCGCTGTACGCCCAGTCGTGGGGGCTGGTCCGGTGGGCGGTCCACCGCCGGGGTCTGGCCGGCCTCCAGCGCTTCCTGGAGGCGCTGGCCGATGGAGCCGAGCCGACCACGGCCTTCGAGACCGAGATCGGCCCGCTGGCAGAGGTCCGACTGGATGCGGTGCCGTCGGGTCCGCTGATCCACGTCCCGCTCGAGGGGCCCGGCCCGCCGGTGGTGATCGACGCGCCGGCCGTGGCCGAGGTCGAGCACTGCTTCGGCGACCTGCTCCTGCACGATTCGCAATGGGACACCGCCCTGCGCCACCTGGAAACGGCCCTGGCCGCCGATCCCGGCCACGTCCCGTCGCGGGTGGCCCGGGCGCGGGTCCTGGTGGCCGGCAAGGACTGGCCTGCCGCCCGGGCCGAGCTGGATCGCGCGCTGGAGATCGAGCCCGGGGCACCGGCCGCCCTGCTCGGTCGGGCGCGGCTCGTGGTCACCGAGGCGAGAGATCACGGCACGCCGCTCGACCCCGTCGAGGAAGCTCGGGCGGTGAGGGACCTCGAGGCGGCCTTGGCCGGTTGCCCGCAGCTCTACGAGGCGGCCTTGCTGCTGGCCGAGCTGCAGCCGCGACCCTACCGGCAGCGCATCGCCCAGCTCGCGCCGGTCTTCGATCGGCAGCCAGACCAGCCCGACGTGGCTCGGGCGCTGGCCGGCCTCTACGTCAAGAGCTGGGACCTGGACGCGGCCCGGCAGGTGCTGCTCCGGGCCCGAGAGATGGCCCGGTCCTCGGCGTACCGCTTCCTGTTCGACCGCCTGCTCAACCGGATCGGCGGTTTCGCCGCCGGCACCATCGAGGTGGAGGGACGGCTGATTCACCTGGGCTGCCGCCCGGACGGGAGCCTCCGCTTCACCATCGCCGTCGCGCCCGAGATGCTCCGGCTCGAGGCCCCATCCGGGCGCAGCTTCCTGGCCCGGAGCCCGTCGGGCGACGAGCCGCTCCTGGTGTGCGGCTCCCAGGAGCTGCCGCTGCGGGCCCGGTACGCCCCGGCGCCGGGAGGACGATCCGACGTGGACGGGACGCTCGTCTGGCTCGAGGTGGAGGCGCCGCCACGCTGACGGTATAAAGGGGCGTGCGCCTCCTCCACATCACCGCCGGCGCCGGCGGCATGTACTGCGGGAGCTGCCTGCGCGACAACGCGCTGGCCGCCGAGCTGCTTCGCCGCGGCCACGACGTGATGTTGCTGCCCGTATACACGCCCACCCTGACGGACGAGCCGAACGTCAGCGTCCCCCGGGTGCTCTTCGGCGGGATCAGCGTCTACCTCCAGCAGCATCTGCCGCTCCTCCGGCACACGCCGGCGCTGCTGGACCGCCTCTGGGACGCGCCGCCGGTGATCCGGGCTGCCACCGGCCGCGGCCTGTCGGTGGATCCGGACCAGCTCGGCGCCCTCACCGTCTCCACCCTCAGGGGCGAGCAGGGCCACCAGGCCAAGGAGTTCCGGAAGCTGGCCCGCCACCTCCGGGGCCTTGCGCCCTTCGACCTGGCGGTCCTCCCCAACTCGCTCCTGATCAGCATGGCCCCCACGCTCGAGCGGACCCTCCGCTGTCCGGTGGTCTGCACCCTCCAGGGCGAGGACCTGTTCCTGCAAGGGCTGCGCGAGCCGTATCGCGCCGAGGCGAAGGCCCTGATCGAGCGACACGCGGAGCACGTCGACGCCTTCGTGGCGACCGGCGAGTGGTACGCCGGCTTCATGTCGGGCTACCTGGGCCTCCCGCGGGAGAAGGTCCACTGGGTCCCGCTGGGGATCAACCTGGACGGGCACGCGACCGGCACCACGCCCAGGACCGGCCCACCGATCGTCGGCTACCTGGCCCGGGTCGCCCCCGAGAAGGGCCTGCACCTGCTGGCCGAGGCCTACCGCATCGCTCGCCGTGAGCGGGGGCTGGACGAGGCGAGGCTTTGGGCGGCGGGGTACCTGCCGCCCGAGCAGCGGGGCTATCTGGCCGAGATCCAGGCCGGGCTCGGCAGGGCCGGGCTCGACGGCGAGTTCCGGTATCACGGCACGCTCGACCGAGCGGGCAAGATCGCGTTCTTGCAGGGCCTGGACGTCTTCTCGGTCCCGAGCCCCTACCCGGAGCCCAAGGGGATCTACCTGCTCGAGGCGCTCGCCAACGGCATCCCCTGCGTGCAGCCGCGCCACGGCGCCTTCGAGGAGCTGCTGGGGCGGACCGGCGGGGGTCGGCTCTTCGAGCCCAACGACCCGGCCCGCCTGGCCGAAGAGATGGTGGGCCTGTGCCGTGATCCAGAGGCCTCGCGGGCCCTCGGCCGCCAGGGCGCAGGCGGCGTGCGCCGGCACCACTCGGTGGCCCGGATGGCCGACCGGACGCTCGAGGTCTACACGGCGGTGATCGAGACCGCCGGCCGCCGCTGAGCCCACCGTCCCGATCGATTCCCGCTGGCTGTGCTAAGGTTCCGCGGCGAGATGGGACGAGCCAAGGGCTGGCGGAGGGTGTTCTGGCTCCGTGTGGAGGAGGCCATCGCCCTCCTCTTCCTGCTCCCCACCACCTACCTGACCCTCACCGCCCACCTCTACGCCCGGCGGCTCGACCTGGCCGGCGCCCGGCAGTTCGGGGGGCCCCCGCGCCTCGCCGCGGCCACGGCGTTCCTGCTTCTCCTGTGGGCGGCAATGCGGCTCTGGCCGCGAGCCGCCTGGGTGCGCGGGCTGCGGGAGGTGGTGCCGTTCCTGATCTGCATCCTGATCTACACCAACCTCCACGACACCATCAGCTTCGTCAACCCCCACGACATCCACTACTACCTGATCGGCCTGGACCAGGCCCTGTTCGGCGTGGAGCCCTGCGTGTGGGCGCAGCAGTTCATCACCCCCGCCCGCACCGACGTGATGCAGTTCTTCTACCTGTGCTTCTTCTGGATCGCCCCTTCGACCTCGCTGATCCTGCTGGCGCTGCGGCGCTTCCGGGAGTTCCGGGCGGCCACGTTGGGGGTGGTGATCTGCTTCTACCTGGGCTACTTCCTCTACGTGGCGCTGCCCGCCGCCCCGCCCCGGCTGGTGCTGGTCTACGAGTTCAGCCGCAACCTGCGTGGCTACCCCTCGCTGCTGTCCAACCTCTCCGCGAGCACCTTTTCGTTGCTGCCCGTCGACAGCCGGGCCGCCTTTCCGTCGCTGCACGCCGCCGTCTCGCTGGTGGCCCTGGTCTACGCCTGGCGCCACGTCAGGGTCTGGTTCTACCTGCTGCTGCCGTTCGCGCTCGGGCTGTGGGTCTCGACCGTCTACCTGCGCCACCACTACGTGGTGGACCTGATCGCGGGCTGGTTGCTGGTGCCGGTCGCCCTGTGGGTGGCGCCGCGGCTGGACCGGTTCTGGTCCCGACAGCAGCGGCGGTTCGGCTACTCGCCGCCGCTCGGGGCCTGAGGTGCGCGGGCGACGGTTGCCTGCCTTCGCCGCCCTCAGGCGACAGTTGCCTGCCTTCGTCGCCCTCAGGCGACGGGCTCTGGGTCATGTCGCCCGGCAACGCCTGCTGTTCTTTGTCGCCCTCAGCCTGGCCACCCGCGGCCTGAGCCTGCTGATCGACGTCATCGACAAGGACGAGGCGGCCCACATCGTCGGCGCCTGGCAGCTCCTGGGCGGCGCCCGGCTGTACACCGACTTCGTCGACAACAAGCCCCCCCTGCTCTACGTCTACTACGCGCTGTCGCAGCTTCTCCTGGGGCATGGCCTGGGCTCGGTCCACCTGCTCACCGCCCTGGTGGTCGTGCCACTCGCCGCCCTCGGTGCCTCCGCCTTCTTCGGTCACGATCGGCGGGGGTGGCTGGCCGGGCTGATGCTGATCGTCTACAGCGCCGCCTTCTATGGCCACGACATGCTGGCGGCCCATGGCGAGCTGCTGGCGCTTCTGCCCACCGCCTGGGCCCTGGTGCTGGTCCGTAGGCCCGAGCAGGCCGCGTCCTTCTGGCGCACGGGAGGCTGCGGTGTGCTGATCGCCGTGGCGACGCTGCTCAAGCCCACCTCGGCGCTCTACGTGGTGGGTGTCGCGGCGGTGCTGAGAGGCAGCCGGCAGCGGCCCCGGGCCTATCCGCTCGCCGCGCTGGCCGCGGGCCTCTTCCTCCCCCTGGCGCTCACCTACGCGGTCTTCGACCACCTCGGCGGGGCCCAGGACCTGCTGGAGTGGACCCTGTGGCACAACCTCCGCTACGTCAGGAACCCGATCCCGTGGTCGGAGGCGTTGGATCGCGCCGCCTCCAACCTGCTCCCCTTCCTGGTGGTGACAGCCTGGCTGTTCTGGGGTTGGGCCCGGTCCCGGCGGCGGTTCCCCTCAGCCCACCAAGGGCGCCTGGTGTCGTGGACGCTGCTGCTCTCGCTGCCCCCCGTCTTCCTGGGGTGGCGCTTCTTCCCCCACTACTTCATCACCCTCTACCTGCCGCTCTGCCTCGGGGCCGCGCCCTGGGCCGAAGCGCTGCTTCGTCGCCCGCTCCGGCCGTTGAGCCGGGTGGTGGTCGCCCACACGCTGGTGGCGCTTCTGGGCTTCTCCTTGTCGACCGCCTATCTCTACCTGGCGCGCGACGACGTCTACGAGGAGACACGACCGCTGTTTCGGCGG
This sequence comes from uncultured Acidobacteriota bacterium, assembly GCA_964574335.1. Classification (GTDB taxonomy): domain Bacteria; phylum Acidobacteriota; class Vicinamibacteria; order Fen-336; family Fen-336; genus CAZNNH01. The sequence continues at coordinate 8,503 of CAZNNH010000196.1, forward strand.
GTGGCCGACCGGTTGCGGTCGGACGCCTGCTTCGACGGGGCCAGCCTGTTCGTCTGGGGCTTCGCGCCCCAGCTCTACTACACCACCGCCCTGCCGCCAGCCAGCCGCTTCGTGGTGCCCCAGGCTGGCCTGACCGGCTACGTTCCCGGCAACCGGGCCAGCACGGACGGGACGACGTGGTACCTGGTCCGCGAGCGCGATTGGGATCGACTGATCGAGGACCTCACCCTCCATCCCGCCACCTACGTCCTCGACACGTCGACCGCGGCGCTGCATCGCTGGGACCGCTACCCGCTGGCGCGTTACCCCCGCCTCCAGCACCTGGTCCGCGAGCACTACGACCGGATGGATGCCGTGGACCGGGTGGTCGTCTACCGCCGCCAAGGCTGCGGCGCGGACTGACCGGCCCGGGCTGCCTTCTCTCGGCGTCGCTTTCGTGGCAAGCTCGCCTCGAGGAGGCTTCCGGCCCGTGAGCCCGCTCGACCACGATCGTCGGCTGTCGCCCCGGCCGGGCTGGGCGGCGGCCCAGCCCCCGGCCGCCGGCCAAGGCGTCACCATCCACGTCCTCGGCGTCGACTACCTCCACACGGTCACCGAGCAGGGCGGCGACTTGTACCTCACCGCGGAGGGGCGCCGCCACCAGCGGCACCTGCAACCGCAGAACTGGTTCGACCGGGGCTGGTTCCGGACCCATCGGGAGCCGCTGCGGGGAACCGGGGCCGTCTACGCGGTGCCGACCCGGCCGGTGGACGGGGAAAGCCTGGGCCTGGTGGTGAAGTTCAGCCGGGTCGGCGAGCACGTCCCGGTCGACACCCTGCTGATCCGGAACCTGCTGAGCTGCGAGTTCAACGGACCCTTCGAGGAGTTCTCGCTGGTCGAGGACCTGCGCCGGGGCGGCAGCCAGGCGGCCACCGTGCCCGTCCGCACCCAGCTCCCGCTGGCCATCTACGTGCCTCCCGACCGGATGCAGCCCTCGCAGAGCGGCCGCTTCCAGTGGCGGATCGATCGCGCCGTGGCCCGACATCCCGGGGTGGCGATCGATATCCTGCGCCGGTACATCATGGTGTACCGGTGGCTCTCCGGGGTCGACGCGGCGGAAGCGCACGAGATGGGCCTGCTGACCGAGGCCGAGGTGGAGGCCTTGGCGGTGCGCGCCACCGCCGAGCTGCACGCCAAGGGTTTCCACATGCTGGACATGAAACCCGCCCACCTGATCGTGCAGCTCGCCGGAGCCACCAGCCTGGTGACCCACGACGCCCAGCTCGAGCATGCCGTCATCGACTACGAGCTGCTGGAGCGGACGCCGGAGTACAAGCACGAGGTGGAGCAGCGCCGGCGCCAGGCGGTGGCGGCCCGGCGGCGCCGGATGCTGGAGCCCGAGGAGCTCGGCGTCAGTCTGCCTCCGCACCTGCACCTCTTGAGGGTCTTCGGCGTCGACTACGTCCAGGGGCGGGTGGAGAGCACGGGGGGAGTCCTGTTCGTTGTCGGTCGCGACCCCGGGCTGTTCGACCTGTTCCTGCCCGAACGCTGGCGCACTACCCCCCAGGTGCCGCTGCCGCAGTCCCAGGAGACCTACTCCACGGAGACCAAGGACAACATCTGCCTGGTCTGGACGGTGTCGAACGTCGGAGAGCGCCCGCCCACCGCCACCCTGGGCGCCACCGGCTTCCGGCTGCTGGCGCACGGGTACAACTCCCCCTTCGAGGAGGTGGCCCTGGCTCGCTGGCTGCGCCGGCGCGGGATCCCCACCGTCCTGCCCCTGGCCATCTACCGGACCGTCCACCACTCGTTGCCGGAGGAGTCGCGGTTCGACCGCAGCCGCTACGCCACCCACCAACGACTGCGGACGGGCGAAGGGACGCCGATCCTGGAGGCCCACAGCAACTACATCACCCTGTGGGAGGAATGGCAGGCCCCGGCCCCGATCTGGGCCACCACCGGCGCGCCGGCGGGGGTGCCCTTCAGTGCCCGACAGGCCTTGGAGGACGGGTGGCTGATCCCTGCCGCCAACGACGAGCTGCTGCGCGGCTTCGAGGAGCGGCTGCTGGCCGCGGGAGTGGAACCGTTGCGGCTGGCACCCGAGCATCTGCTGGTGGCCCGCCAGCCGGACGGGACCCTTCTCCGAGCCGGGGACGGCCGGATCGCCGCCCGCCTGTGCCGCTTCGACTTCCTGCGTTGGATGGGTCCCGGGCCGCTGGGCGGGGACATGACCGGGTTTCCCCGGTCGCAGTGAAACCCGGATCGTGTACCCGGACGACGGTGCGGATTCGGGTCATGTCCCCCGGCGGGCCAGGTCGACGTAGGTGCGGGACAGCGCGTCTTTGCCCAGGTCGAACAGGCCGCTGACCAGGCCCAACGCATGGACCAGCTCGTCCGAGGCGACGGAGGCGAGGATCCGCCTCCAGAGCACCTCCTCGATGACGTTCATCGACGTCTGGACCTCGAGCAGGTCGTAGCCGGCCTGGAAGCGCTCGTGGGCGATGCGCGTGGTGTGGTCGATGAGCGGGTTGGCGCGGCCGGTGGTCAGGCACTCCAGGGTCACGTCGAGAAGCGCCGCCAGCCGCTGCCGCATGGCGGGAAGGCCGTCCTCCTCGTAGTGCTGCAGCCGGGCCTGGCGAAGGGTCGCCTTGGCCTCGGTCACCAGGTGGGGGGCCCGCTCCCGTAGCAGCAGCGCCAGCTCGCCGGCCAGGCTCTCGGGCGAGGGCTGGGCCAGCCGCCGCAGCGACGTGTCGATGTGCTGGGCCCCTTCAGACAGGCTGAGGTCAGCGCCCTCCCGCCAGGCGACCCGCCTCGGAGAGCCGACGTCGACCCTCGGACGAGGCCGTCGCCGGCGAGGCGGCCGGCGGCGGTGTACGCGCGTCATAACCCTAGGTGGCTTCATACCCGCCACGGACCCGAGCGGCAGCATGGTCTCACATCTCGAAGCGCCGGGGCT
>CAZNNH010000197.1:0-11435 GCA_964574335.1 uncultured Acidobacteriota bacterium
AAGTGAATTCGGTCGCCGCTATCAAGCGGGGGGCTCCCGCCCCCCGATCCCCTGGACCCGAACGGCACGCGGCGCCCGAAGTGAATTCGGTCGCCGCTATCAAGCGGGGGGCTCCCGCCCCCCGATCCCCCGGACCCGAACGCGGAGACTTCCGACGTCGCGTCTAGCTCGTCCGGTGGTGGCCCTGCTCGGGCCGACCAACACTGGCAAGACCTACCTGGCGGTGGAGCGGATGCTCGCCCACCGCAGCGGGATGATCGGGTTCCCGCTGCGGCTGCTGGCCCGGGAAAACTACGACCGGGTGGTGCGGCTCCAGGGAGAGGAGGCGGTGGCGCTGGTCACCGGCGAGGAGCGTATCGTGCCCCGGTCGGCGCGTTACTTCCTGTGCACCGTCGAGGCGATGCCCCTGGAGCGCCCGGTGGAGTTCCTGGCGGTGGACGAGGTCCAGCTCTGCGCCGACCGTGAGCGCGGCCACGTCTTCACCGATCGCCTGCTCCACGCCCGGGGAGTGCACGAGACCATGCTGCTGGGGGCCGACACCATCCGCCCCCTGCTCAAGCGGCTGGTGCCGGAGGCGGAGACCATCGGTCGGCCACGCCTGTCCACGCTCCGCTACGCCGAGCCCAAGAAGCTCGGCCAGCTTCCGAAGAAGAGCGCGGTGATCGCCTTCTCCGTGGCCTCCGTCTACGAGATCGCCGAGCGGCTCCGGGTGCGGACCGGTGGTGCCGCCCTGGTCTTCGGGGCGCTGTCGCCGCGCACCCGCAACGCCCAGGTGGGGCTCTATGAGTCGGGCGAGGTCGAGTACCTGGTGGCCACCGACGCCATCGGGATGGGGCTCAACCTCCAGATCGAGCACGTGGTCTTCACCGGCCTGGTCAAGTTCGACGGCCTCGGCCCACGCTCGCTGAGCCCCGCCGAGGTGGCACAGATCGCTGGCCGGGCCGGGCGGCACACCAACGACGGGACCTTCGGCAGCACCGCCACGCTCGGGCCGCTGCCGCCTCCGCTGGTTGCGGCGGTGGAGAGCCACCGCTTCGAGCCGCTGCGGCGGATCCATTGGCGCAACCCGGAGCTGCGCTTCGACTCGCCACAGGCCTTGCTGCGGAGCCTCGAGCTGCGGCCCCCCGATCCGTGTCTGGTGAGGATGCGCCACGCCGACGACCAGCGGGCCCTCCGGGCCCTGGTCGGGGATCCTGAGGTGGCGCGGCTCTGCCGCTCTCCGGACGCGGTGCGCCTGCTGTGGGAGGTCTGCCAGGTGCCCGACTTCCGCAACGTGATGGACGAGGGACATGCCCGCCTGCTGGGACAGATCTACCGGCACCTGAACGCGCCGGCACGCCACCTGCCCGAGGACTGGGTGGCCGCCCAGGTGGCGGCCCTCGACCGCTGCGACGGGGACGTGGAGGCGCTGCTCTTCCGGATCGCGGGGATCCGCACCTGGACCTACGTTTCCCACCGCTCTGCGTGGCTGCCCGACGCCGCCCACTGGCAGGAACGCACCCGGGCCGTCGAGGACCGTCTCTCGGACGCGCTCCACGAGCGGCTCACCCAGCAGTTCGTGGACCGGCGGGCGGCGGTGCTGGTGCGGCAGCCAGCAGGCGGCCTGCCCGCCGAGGTCACCGAAGCCGGCGAGGTGCTGATCCAGGGGCTCTTGGCCGGTCGGCTCGAGGGTTTCCGGTTCACGCCCGACCGCGAGGTGCGGGCCGAGTCGCGAGGCCTCCTGGCCGCCGCCAACCGGGCGCTCCGGGCGGGGATCCGCGACCGCGTCCTGCGCTTCCAGCAGGAGGACGACGCCGCGCTGGCGCTGTCGGTCAGCGGCCAGATCGCCTGGCGGGGCGCTCCCGTGGGTCGGCTGGTGGCCGGCGAGCAGGCGCTCTCGCCGGGCATCGAGGTGCTTCCCACCGACCTGCTCGACGCCCCCATCCGGGAGGCGGTGAGGCGCCGGCTGACCCGCTGGCTCACCGACCACCTCTCGGCCACCCTCGAGCCGCTCGGCAAGGTCCGTGATGCCCCGGTCTCGCCGGCAGCCCGGGGTGTCGTCTTCAGCCTGGTCGAGGGGCTGGGCTCCGTGCCCCGCCACCAGGTGGCGCGCCAGCTCGCAGCCCTCGACCCTTCGGACCGCCGCCGGCTCTCGCAGCTCGGCGTGACCCTCGGACGGCGATCGGCGTTCCTGAGGCCGTTGCTGCGCCCCGAGAAGATGCGGCTGCGCTCCGTGCTGGCGGCCGTCCACCAGCGCCGGCGAGACCTGCCGCTGCCGGAGGGGCGGCCCTCCTGGCCTTGCGACGACAGCGTCCCGGTCTCCTACCTCCACGCCACCGGATACCTCAAGGTGGGCCTGCGAGCGATACGGATGGATCGCCTCGAGCACCTCCTGGCCGAGCTGCGCCGTGCCGAGCGCCGGGGGGAGCATCCGGCACGGCCCGAGCTGGCAGCGATCATCGGCTGCCGGCCAACGGAGCTCGATGCCGTCCTCGAGGGGCTGGACTACCATAGGACGGTCGAGGGCCGTCTGGAGCGCCGGCCCCGCTCGGCGCGGCGGAGATGACCACCTCTCATCCCGGCGGCCGCCTTCCGCAGGCCGTGCTTTCGGCGTAAGATCGCGTCGCGCCTGCTGAGGAGTCCGATGAGCTCCACGGTCCTCGTTGCCACCAGCGATTCCGCAGCCCGTGAGCTGATGGCGCGGGCCGTCACCCTGAGCCGCGTCGACGTCCTCTTCGCCGCCGATGGCGTCGAGGCGCTGGCCCTGGCCCGGCGGCAGGCCCCCGACCTGGTGCTGCTCGACAACTTCCTGGCGGTGCTCGACGGCACCTCCACCTGTGCCCGAATCCGCAACCTCAACATCGCCCGGCAGCCGGTGATCCTGCTGGCGGGCGTGACCAGCGAGCGTATGGCCGACCAGGCGTTCGAGGTGGGCGCCGACGACGTGCTGCGCAAGCCGCTCCACGTGGCGGAGATCCGCCAGCGGGTGGCGAGCCTCCTGGAGCGGCGGCGGACCGAGGACCGGCTGCGGCTCCTGGAGCGGTCGATGGAGCACGCCATGAGCGGCATCACCATCCTGGACGGCCGCTCCGCCGAGTGGCCGGTCCGTTACGTCAACGCCACCTTCGCCCGGATGACGGGCTACAGCAAGGAAGAGCTGCTCGACCGCAACCTGCGGCTGCTGGTGGGTCCGGAGACCGATGTGGCGGCGCTCGGCGAGATGCGCGAGGCGATGGCCCATGGGCGGCCGTGCCGGACCGTGATCAAGAACTACCGCAAGGACGGGTCGACCTTCTGGAACGAGCTCTCGCTGGCGCCGGTGCGGGACGAGGCCGGGCTCTTGGCCTATTGGGTCGGGATCCAGACCGACGCCAGCGTGCGGGTGCGGGCGGGGGAGCTCGCGCTCGCGCAGCAGGAGCTGGAGGAGAAGGTCGAGCAGCACTCCCAGGAGCTGCGCCTGGCGCTGGCGCGGCTCGAGCGGCGACGCCGCTTCACCGAGACCATCCTCGACGCCTTGACCAGCGGGGTGATCACCACCGACGCGGTGGGCCGAGTCTCGTTCGCCAACGACAAGGCGCTCACCACCCTCCAGATGGGACTCTCGGACTGCCTGGGTCTACCGCTTCAGGAGGTGCTGGGAGACCACGAGGACCTGGTGGCGCTGCTGGAGCCGGCGGTGGGCCAGGGGGTCCGCTCCGCCCCGTGCCTGCTGCAGGCCCCCTCCGGGGTCAGCAGACACGTGGAGCTCACCGTCGTCGACGCCCCCGAGGATCTGCGTGAGGAGCTCGGTCGCGTCCTCTCCTTCCGCGAGGTCGTGGCCGCGGCGGCTCCGGGGCGGGAGGCCATGTCCACCCCGGCAGTGGAGGCGCCACCGGTGGGCGAGAGGGTCGTGCTGCCGCCACAGTCGCTGCTCCGTCAGGCGATGACGCTGCTGCAGCCAAGGCATCTGGCCGGGCGCCGTCCCCTGTTGGCCAACCCGATGCTGGAGCTGCCGGCGGTGGCCGTCGACGAGAGGCCGGTGGTCGAGGCGCTCCTCGGTGTGCTGGAGGTGGGCGTGGGGCTGGTGGGCCCGTCGGGTCGGCTCCGCGTGCGCCTCAGGCCTCCCAGCGAGGTGGCGAGCGAAGAGGACGCCTCTCCGCGGGTCGGAATCGAGATCTGTGGGGAAGACGCGGACTCGGCGGCGGCCGCGGCGGAAGGCCTGCCGGAGGCCGAGGGCCACCTGGCGATCGTGCGCAAGCTGCTCGAGACCTCGGACGGCCAGCTTGAGACCTCGGGCCCGGACGTTCCTGGCTGGCGTCTGACCGTCCTGCTGCCCGCCAGCCCCGATTGACCCTCGAAGCGTGCGTCCCGATCAGGCGAACGGGGGGTGAGCCCGGCCGCCGGCCTGGTCGGGTTCGAGGATCTGGGTCAAGTGGTGGCGCAGGTGGCGCAGGTAGTCCCTCACGATGAACCCGAGGGCCAGGACGCTGCTGTCGCCGATCCGGCAGGGAGTCGACTCACGCTCGGCGGGGATCCTCCGGATCACCTGGACCAGGTGCCGGTTGAGCTGGGCCCACAGCAAGACGAGGTCCTCCCAGGGACGCTCCTGGTAGCCGCCGGCGGCCACCCAGTGCGGCTGGTCGTAGTCGGGAAACCGCAGCTCCCCGCCCTGCTGGCCCCGCACGAACCGGTGCACGTTGTTGAGCGCCGAGTCGATCAGGTGGCCGAGCACCTGCTTGCTCGACCACTTCCCCTCGGCCCACGGAAGCTGGCTCTGGCTCTCGGTGACGGCCTGCAGGCGCGGGACGGATCGCTCCAGCTCATCCAGCAGGTCGCTGGCCACGTCGGCGAGAGGACCCATCAGATCAGACTACGCGATCTGCCGCCGCCCGATCAACGAGCCATCTCCTCCACGAACGCGAGCGCCCGCTCGGCCGCCCAGAAGCGCCCCGGTGCCGCCGTGGACGCGACGAAGCCCACGTGTCCCCCGGTTCGGAGCGACTCGAGCCGGACGCTTCCGTCCACCGGGAGTGGCCATCGGGTGACCGAGTCGATCGGGATCATCGGGTCGTCCTCCGCCGCCAGCAGCAGCGTCGGCCGGTCGATCCGGTGGAGGTGGGGACCCGCGCTGGAGCGGGCGTAGTAGTCGGCGGAGCTGGCCCAGCCGCCATACGGGGCGGTGATCGCGTCGTCGTACTCCCGTACCGTCCGCGGGCCCTGATCCAGGCCGAACGCATATCGCCCGGCGCTGCGCCGCTGGATTGATCGGTAGTCGCGGCGCAGCTTGAACATGAAGTAGCGCTGGTAGGCCCAGTTGGAGGGTCGCTCCAGGGCGTCGGTGCAGGCGGCCAGGTCGAGCGGGGGCGAGACGGCCACAGCCGAACGGAGCGCCGCAGGGACGTGCTCGCCAAGGCGGGCCAGGCAGAGCAGCAGCAGGCTCGCCCCCAGCGAGAAGCCCACCGCGAAGAGGCGCTCCACGCGGTGTCCCACCGCATCGAGCACCGCCAGCAGGTCCTGGTCCAGACCGGCGTTGTAGAGCCGGGGACACAGCTCCGCTGAAGCGCCCGCTCCCCGCATGTTCATGCGCAGAACGTGATAGCCACGTTCCCAGGCGAGGGCGCCGGTAGCCACCACGTAGCTCGAGCGGTCGTCGCCTCCCAGCCCGTGGACGATCAGCAGGGCTGGCCGCGCCCCCGCCGCGCGCGGTTGCCACGAGGCCCGCACCAGCAGCCGGACGCCGTCCTCGCCGTCCACCGCCAGGTCCTCGGTGGGTGGCTCCCAGGACAGCCCACGTCGCACGAGGAAGCCGAGAAGCGTCTGGCGGTGGCCCCCCACCGCCATTGGGTGGGGCTCGAACCGGCGCCACGCCACTGCTGGGTCAGCCCTCGTGCCGGAGCACGATCTTGCCGAACTGCCGCGAGCCCTCGAGGATCTCGTGGGCCAGCCGTGCCTCGGCAAGGGGGAGGACGCGGTCCACCACCGGGCGCAAGCGTCCGGCGAAGAAGTGCTCGGCCACCGTCAGTAGCTCGGACTTGTAGCCCATGAAGGAGCCGAGAAGGGAGAGCTGCTTGGCGAAGAGGTGGGGCAGCGAGGTCATCCCCAAGGGTCCGGTGGTGGCGCCGCAGGTCACCAGGCGGCCCCGGCGGGCCAGGGCCAGGACCGAACGCTCCCAGGTGGCCGCCCCCACGTGCTCGAAGACCACGTCGGCGCCCCGCTTGTCGGTGATCCGTCGCACCTCGGCCACCACGTCCTGGGCGTGATGGTTGAGGACGTGGTGAGCGCCCAGCTCCCGGGCCTGCTCCAGCTTGGCCTCGGCCCCGGCGGTGGCGATGACCTGGGCGCCGAGGATCCGGGCGATCTGCACCGCCGCCATCCCCACGCCGCTGCCGGCGGCCCAGATCAGCACGTGCTCGTCCGGGCGCAGGCCGGCTCGGGTCACCAGCATGTGCCACGCGGTGAGGAAGACCAGCGGGAAGGCGGCGGCTGGCTCGAAGCCGATCGAGTCGGGGAGCGGGATCAGGTTTGCCACCGGACACACCACCAAACCGCCATAGCCCCCGGGCCGGTGGTGTCCGAGGATCCGGTAGTCGTGGCACGAGCTGTCCTCGCCCGACAGACAGGCGCGGCAACGACCGCAGGAGGTCCCCGGCGAGAGCATCACCCGCTGGCCGACCGCGATCCCGGCGAACGGTCCTCCGAGTCTCTCCACCTCACCCGCGATGTCGCTGCCCGGTACGTGGGGGAAGCGGAGCTCGAGGCCCGGCAGGCCACGACGGGTCCACAGGTCGAGGTGGTTGAGGGCGCAGGCGCGCACCCGCACCCGCGCCTCGCCCGGGCCGGGGGACGGGTCGGGCAGCTCCCGAAGCGCGAGCACCTCGGGTCCCCCATACCGGTCGATCGCCACGGCTAACATGTCGCACCCCGGAGAGCCGGACGAGATACCTATTTCCGCCGGAGTTGGGTATTGTGTCCCCGGTCTTCTTGCCATGATACAGGCCTTCCACGTCTACAAGCAGTACGACCGGGAGTCCACGGCGCTTTCGGACATCACCCTCCACGTCGCCAAGGGCGAGTTCTGCTTCCTGACCGGCCCCTCGGGAGCCGGCAAGACTACCTTCCTGAAGCTGGTGTTTCGGGAGGAGCTCCCCACCCAGGGGCAGATCCTGGTCGGCGGGCGCAACGTGACCGCCATCCCCGAGGGTCAGATCCCCGAGCTGCGCCGCTCGATCGGCGTGGTCTTTCAGGACTTCAAGCTGCTCAAGCGCAAGACCATCCTCGAGAACGTGGCCTTCGTGCTGCGGATCCTGGCGGTACCGCCCAAGGAGCAGAAGCGGCGCGCCTTCGCCGCGCTGAAGGCGGTGGGGCTGCACCACAAGATGCACTCCTATCCGCTGCAGCTCTCGGGCGGCGAGCAGCAACGGGTGGCGATCGCCCGCGCTCTGATCAACGAGCCGATGCTGCTGCTGGCCGACGAGCCCACCGGCAACCTAGACCCGGACATGGCCGAGGAGATCATGGCCCTGTTCCAGGACGTCAACGCACGTGGCACCACCGTGCTGGTGGCCACCCATGACCGCGAGATGATCCAGCGGATGGGCAAACGTGTGATCACCCTCGACAAGGGGCGGCTGGTCAGCGACTGAGGGGGACGGCGGTCAGCCGCGGCTGCCGGTGAGCGACTCGATCCGCGCCAGCACCGCCTCGAGGGCCACGGCATTCTCGGCCCCCTCGGGGATGATCAGGTCGGCGTAGCGCTTGGACGGCTCCACGAACTCGAGATGCATGAGCCGGACCGATTCGAGGTACTGCCGCTCGACGGAGTCGAAGCTGCGCCCCCGCTCCTTGAGGTCACGGCGCAGCCGCCTCAGGATCCTCACGTCGGCGTCGGTGTCGATGAAGAGCTTGATGTCCATCAGCCGACGGAGGGGCTCCTCCACCAGCGCCAGGATCCCCTCGAGAAGGATCACCGGGCGTGGTAGCAGGGGGTCGGGGAGCACCTTCCGCGAGTAAGCGGCATGATCGTAGGTGAGGTGGGGAACCGGACGTCCCGCCTTGAGGTCGCGCACGTCCTGTACCAGCAGGGAGGTGTCGAAGGCGTCGGGATGGTCGTAGTTGATGGCCGCCTGGGCCTCCGGCCCCAGACGGCTGCCATCCCGGTAGTAGGCGTCCTGGGCCAGCACCACGCAACGATCGGCGCCCAGGCGCTCTTGTAGCTTCTGGACCAGGGAGGTCTTCCCCGACCCGGTCCCGCCCGCGATTCCCACCACGATCGGCATCGACGCCGGATTATAATCCCGACTCGAGCCATGCCGTTGCTGCGCGCCCTCGCCTATTTCTTCGAGGAGGCCACCACCAGCCTCTGGCGCAGCCGACTCATCAACGCCCTGTCGATCGGGACGATCGCGGTCAGCCTGTTCGTGCTGGGCGCCTTCCTCACGGTGGCCAGCAACCTCAACCAGGTGGTGGAACGCTGGACGCACAAGCTGCAGATCACGTTCTTCCTCGAGGACGGTCTCGCGCCGACCGTTCGCGAGAGCCTCGAGAGCCGGCTGGCCGGGGAGAAGGCGGTGGAGAGCCTGGACTACGTCAGCCGCGAGCAGGCGCTCAGCCGCTTCCGAGAGCTGTTCCAGGACCTTCGCACGCTGCCGGAGGACCTCGGCGAGAACCCGTTTCCCGCCGCCATCGAGGTCACGCTCCGCAGCAGCCCCACCGCTGCCGACGATGTCCGCGACCTGGCCGCCCGCTACGAGGAGGCCCCCGGCGTCGAGGAGGTGCAGTACGACCTGCTGTGGATCCAGCGCCTCTCGACGGCGGTGCGACTGGTGCGGGGCGTGGGCGGTCTCCTGGGAGGGATCCTGGCTCTGGCCGGCGTCTTCACCATCTCGAACGTGATCCGGCTCACCGTCTACGCCCGCCAGGACGAGCTCGACATCATGCGGCTAGTGGGGGCGACCCGTGCGTACATCCGCGGCCCCTTCGTGGTCGAGGGGATGGTCCAGGGAGGCCTGGGCGGCCTGCTCTCCGTGGGGCTGCTCTTCCTCGCCTTCCGGGTGATGGCCCGGGACGCCCTGGCCGCCTCCGACCTGCTCGGCCGGGCGGTCGTGTTCCTGCCTGCCGAGCTGTGCGCGGCGATCGTCCTGGGGGGGATGGTGGTGGGCGTGGCCGGCAGCCTGATCAGCCTGGGGCGCACCCAGGTCTAGAGCCTTTGCCGGGCTCAGACCCGCAGCGTCTGGCCTTGGGACAAGACCTGGATGCGGGGGTCGCGGATCTCCTTGAGCTGCCTCCGGATGGCCTTGAGGAAGCGCGGCTTGGCGCCGTAGAGGTAGACGGGGACGTCCTTCTTGAGCTTGGCCAGCTCTCCCTGAAGCGTTCTGGGCGTCAGGTGTCCCGAGACGTTGGCCAGGTCCTGCATCTCGTTGGGGAACGAGGTCTCGGTGATCACCGCCTTCAAGCGGCGCAGCCGGCCGATCACCTCCCAGAAGCGGTGGGTGGGACCGGTGTCGCTGGTGAAGGCGAGAGAGCCGACCTTGTCCTCGACGACGAACCCGGTGGTCGGCACCAGGTGCGACACCCGCACCGCCCGCACCCTCAGGCCGTTCAGGGTGAACGGCCTCTCCTCCTCGATCTCGACGAGCCGCAGGACCGGGGTCATGTCGTTGGGGAGGCAGGTGAAGTCGGGCCATGTATGGTTGTTGAACAGGTGGCTCTTGAGCGCGGCCACCACCTCGGAGACGGCGTGGATCCGAAGCGCGAAGCCGGGGGCGCTGAAGTTGTTGTCGATCAGGAAGGGGAGGCTACAGGTGTGGTCCAGGTGGGCATGGGAGATCAGCACGTCGCGGACCCGTTGCTGGGCCTCCAGCGGAAGCGCCCCCGACACCCACCCCGCGTCGAGGGCGACGGTGTCGTTGATCAGGAACGCCGTCATCCCGTGCCCGCGAGTGTTACCGCCGTAGCAGCCGAGGACCTTGACCTTCATCGTCCTCCGGACATCCGGCCCCCTGCGTCGCCGGTGGATCCCCGAAGTGTTTCAGTTACAATGTGTTGCGGGTACGATCGGGCGAAGCTACCACGCTCCCTCAGGGGTGTCAAGGTGTCTCGACGCCTTCGCGCATCCTCGTCTGCTCGCCCTCGCGACCGGCCGCGGGGCGGGAGCCGACGGCCGGGGACCGAAGGGCGGCAAAGGGGCGCCGCCGCTTGACCGGCTCGAGCCGGCTCCTATACTGAAGCCATGCTTCGCGTTCCTCGAGGGGCGCTGCTGCTGGCCTGGCTGCTTCCTGCGGCGTCCGCCTTCGCTCAGCTCGGCTTCGGCACCGCCGATCGCTACACCGCTCTCTACGGCGAGCCGGTCGATGTCAGCATCGAGGACCTGGTCCAGGGAGGCCAGAGCTACCAGCACCGGGCCATCCGCACCAGGGGACGGCTGGAGACAACGGGCACCTCTGGCGGCCTCATGTACTACCTGCGCGGCGGCTTCAGCGGCCGGGTGCTGCTGCTCCCAGTCGACGAGATCGCCTTCGAGTTCAAGCAGCAGGCGCTGCGTTGGCTGGGAGAAGAGGTCGAGGTCACCGGGGTCTACAACACCAGCACCCAGTCGATGCCGTCCCTCGGCCAGCCCTCGGGCTACATCCAGTTCTGGAGCTTCTCCGGTCCCGAGGAGGAGCAAGAGGGACCCCCGAAGGACACGCGCGCGTTGAGCCTCGAGAGGCTGGTCACCGAGCCGGGTCGCTACGACGCGAAGCTGGTGCGCGTCATCGGCCAGTTCCGTGGCCGCAACCTCTACGGGGACCTTCCCGGTCGCAGCGGCCGCTCGCGGTCGGATTGGGTGATCAAGGACGACCTCTACGCGGTCTGGGTGACCGGGAAGAAGCCCAAGGGGAACGGCTTCGAGCTCGACCCCGGATTGAAACGGGACACTGGCAAGTGGCTGGCGGTGGTGGGGAGGCCCGAGACGATCCGGGGCATCACCTACGTTCGTGCATCCCACGTCTCCCTTTCCGAGCCTCCCAGCCCGGACGCGAAGGTGGTTGCCGCCGAGCCGCCACCGCCGCCGCCGAGGCGGCCGCCGGTGGTCGTCTTCTCCCTCCCGCTCGAGGGGGAGGAGGTGTCGACCGACAGCCGTTTCACCGTGCAGTTCAGCAAGGACATGGAGGTCTCGACCTTCGATGGTCGGGTGGTGCTCCGGTACGTCGGTCCGCCCCAGCCCGGAGACCGCTCGTTCGTGGGACTGGCAATGAGCTACGACGGCGGGCGGAAGGCGCTGACGCTGGATCCCGGCGATCGCCTGCGGTCGGGGCGGGAGGTCGAGATGTTGTTGCTGCCCGGGATCACCGATCTCGACGGGATGACGCTCGTGCCCCGCCCAGACCACGAGGCCGTCGAGGGCGCAGTGGACGTGCTGCGCTGGTACGTGGGCACCTGACGGCTTCACGCGGCGCCCGAAGTGAATTCGGTCGCCGCTATCAAGCGGGGGGCTCCCG
>CAZNNH010000198.1:0-11426 GCA_964574335.1 uncultured Acidobacteriota bacterium
GGACCCGTCCTTGGCCACCGGCGAGAAGCGGAGGGTGACGTTGCCGAGCTGGACCAGGGCGTCGGCGAACAGCTCAGCCCGCTGGGTCTTGACCGCGTTGACGTAGACTCCATGGAGGCTGCCGCGGTCCTCGATGTAGAAGCGGCCGTCCGCGTACTCGAGATGGGCGTGGATCTTGGAGATGGAGGGCTCGATCAGGGACAGGTCGTTGTGTCGGGCCCGGCCGATGGTGTAGGAACGTGGCTTGAGGAAGTGAATGCGCTCCGCCAGGTTACCCCGGGTCACCTCGAGGACGGCGATGGCCAGAGCGGCGCCGCAGTGGACGCAGCGATGGTCGTCGTCGCGATTCTCCTCGTGACACTTCGGGCACAGCACAGGCGCAGATGATGACCGATGCCAACCAAGCGAGTCAACGAGCCGGAGCGCGCTCCGGAGGCCTCGGGGTGAGATTGAGAAAGGAGCTCCTCAACGCCGCCCCGCCGCTGTTTCTCTCGGTGGGGGCGTTCGCCCTGGCGCGGGCCCCGCTGGCGGCCCAGGGGCCGGCTTGCCTCGGGGTCCTGCGCGGCCCGCTGGGCTTCGTGCTCCTCGGTCTGGGGCTGGCCGTGACGGGGGCGCGGCTTCTGCAGGGGCGCTTTCGCGGGGGCGTCCCCACGCCGACGGCTCTCGTGCTGCTGTCGAGCCTGGTGCTGGTCGGTGTCGGCCAACACTACGCGCGGTACCTCCGTCCCACCGGTGACGAGCCCCACTACCTGGTGATGGCTCAGAGCCTCTGGCGAGAGGGAGATCTGGACCTCCGCGACAACTACGAGCGCAGGGACTTCCTCGAGTACACGCCGGGCCCGATGTCACCCCACTACGGTGCGCCACGGGCGGACGGCCGACCGTTTCCCCTCCACAGCCCGGGGCTGCCGCTGCTGCTGGCGCCGGCCTACGCGCTGGGCGGGCGGCGGGGGGCGGTGGTCCTGCTGGCGCTCTTGGCCGCGGCGCTCGGCGCGCTCGTGCTGAGGCTCGCGGAGCAGCTCACCGGCGGCTCCCGGGCGGCGGCCTGGGCGTGGGGGGTGGCGATGGGACCGCCGCTGGCTTTCTTCGCCTTCCACGTCTACGCCGAGCTGCCGGCCACCCTGGCGTTGGCCGGCAGCCTTGCCTTGCTGGTCGGACGCCGGCCTGGCGTCGCCGGCGCCGTCGGGGCGGCGCTTCTGGCCTCGGCCCTGCCCTGGCTGCACCTCAAGATGCTGCCGGTTGCGGTTGCCCTGGCGTTGGTCGGGCTGCTACGGCTGCATGGGCGGCCGCGACTTACCTTCTTCGCGGTGGCGACGGTCATGGCGGGCGGGTTCCTGGCCTTCTACCACGGCGTCTACGGCAGCCTCGGGCCGCTTGGCGGCTACGGTGGCGTGCCCCAGGAGCTCTCCACGTCGCGGCCGGTGGCGGCCGCGGCGGGCCTGCTCCTCGACCGCTCGTTCGGCCTGCTGCCCCACGCGCCGGCCTATCTGCTGGCCCTGGCCGGGCTGCCGCTCCTGCTGCGTCGGCGCTGGCCGGAGCTGTGGCCTCACCTGCTGGTGGCCGCCGCCGTCCTGGTGCCCGCCCTGTCCTGGCGGATGTGGTGGGGCGGCCAGTGCCCGCCGGCTCGTTTCCTGGTGCCGCTTCTCCCGCTGCTCGCGCTCGCCGTCGCCGTCCGAGCGGCCGGGCCGGCCTCGGGCCTGTGGCGATGGCGGTTCACCCTGCTCGGGCTCGGCCTGTCCCTTTTCTGGTGGATGACTCGGGAGCCCGGACGTCTGCTGTTGGTCAACCGGGGCGCCCGTCCGACCCGCGTGTGGGCCTCCCTGTCGGGTGAGACGCCGGTTGGCCGCTACCTCCCCTCGCTGGTGGCGGGGGAGGCCGAGGACTGGAAGGTGGCCTCGGTGTGGCTGGTGGCGCTTCTGGTGCTGCTGGTCCTGGATCGGCTCGCCAGGCACCGCGCCGGCATCGACGCCTGGTTCCGAGGGCTGGGCTTGCCGGTCGTGCTGCTGCTGCTGGTCGGCCTGGCCATCGACGGGTGGGCCCGCCCCGTGGGGCGGAGCAGCGGCGGCGGGCCGAGAGCGTCCGCCCAGGCCCGGGCGGCGCCGTAGTGCTGGACGCGACGTCGGAAGGCTTCGCGGGGACACGATCGCGAATCCACGGGCTGCCGCGGGATTCGGGTCATGTCCCCATGGCGGAGGAATCGGATGAGGGGTAGCGCGCGGGGAGCGGTGCTGGCGCTTCTGTGTATCGGGATGGCAGACGGTTTCGCCGGCACCGGCGACGACGATCCCGAGGCCCAGGTCACGCTCGATGCCAGGGATGCCGACATTCACCAGATCGCCGAGGCGCTCTCCGGGCCGGCCGATCTCCAGGTGGTGTTCGATCCCGGGATCGCCTGTCGGGTCTCGGTGGGCGTGCGCGAGCTCCCCTGGCGCAAGGTGTTCCGGGCCGCCCTCGGCGCGTGTGGCCTGGGCTACGAGGACGACGGGACCGTCGTCCGCATCGCCCGGCGCGAGACCCTGGAGCGGGAGGCGGCGCACCGGGCCAAGCTGGCCGAGGAGCAGGCGCTCCGGCGCCCGGACCGGGTCCGCCTCTTCCGCCTTTCCTACGCCCGGGCGCGGGAGATGGCGCCGCTGATCGCCAAGCAGCTCTCCGGCCGGGCCCGGGTGGAGTACGACGAGCGCACCAACACCCTGATCATCATCGACTGACGGGCCAGGGCGTCGCGCCTCAGTTGGAGAGCCGGAGCTGCCAGCGCGAGCTCTCGGGCAGCACCGGGTGGGTCTCGGCCAGGTTCAGGGCTTTCTCCAGGACCTCCTCGATCGAGGAGACCAGGTGGAGCTGGAGGTCGTTGCGGACGTTGTCCGGGATGTCCTCCTTGACCGCCTTCTCGTTGCGCTTGGGGAGGATGACCTCCCTGACGCCCATCCGGTGCGCGGCCAGCACCTTCTCCTTGACGCCGCCCACCGGCAGTACCCGGCCGGTCAACGTCATCTCGCCGGTCATCGCCACGTGCGACCGTACCGAGCGGCCGGTGAGCAGAGAGACGAGAGCGGTGACCAGGGTGATGCCGGCGGAGGGGCCGTCCTTGGGGATCGCCCCCTCCGGGACGTGCAGGTGGATGTCGACGCGCTCGAAGAAGGAGTCCTCGATCCCGAGCTGGCGGGCGTGGGCCCGCACCCAGGAGAGGGCCGCCTGGGCGCTCTCCTTCATCACATCGCCGAGCTGGCCAGTCAGGGTCAGCCCCTTCTTGCCCCACATCTGGGAGGCCTCGATGAAGAGCACCTCGCCCCCCGCCGCCGTCCACGACAGGCCGATGGCGACACCGGGGAGCAGGGTCCGCTCCTCGAGCTCCTCCTTCATGAAGTAGGGGGCGCCCAGGAACTCCTCGACCCTCTCCGGGGTGACCGCCACCGTCTCGACGTTCCCCTCGGCGCGCCGGCGCGCCACCTTCCGGATGATGCTGGCGATCTCCCGCTCCAGGTTGCGCAGGCCCGCCTCGCGGGTGTACTCGCGGATCAGCTTGGTCAGCGCCTCGTCGCCGAAGGCCACGTTCTCCGGGGTCATGCCGTGGTTGTCGAGCTGGCGGGGGATCAGGTGGCGCCGGGCGATGTGCAGCTTCTCCTCCTCGATGTAGCCGGCCAGCCGGATCACCTCCATCCGGTCCTTGAGCGCCGGCGGGATGGTGTCGAGGACGTTGGCGGTGGTGATGAACAGCACCTCCGACAGGTCGAAGGGCAGGTCCACGTAGTGGTCCTTGAAGGTGTTGTTCTGCTCCGGGTCCAGCACCTCCAGAAGCGCCGCCGCCGGGTCGCCGCGGAAGTCGGTGCCGATCTTGTCCACCTCGTCGAGCATGAAGACCGGGTTCTTGCTCTCGGCCCGGCGCAGCCCCTGGATGATCTGGCCGGGCAGGGCGCCGATGTAGGTCCTGCGGTGCCCCCGGATCTCGGCCTCGTCGCGCATCCCGCCCAGGCTGATCCGGTGGAACTTGCGCCCCATCGCCGAGGCGATGGAGCGGCCCAGGCTGGTCTTGCCCACCCCGGGCGGCCCGACGAAGCAGAGGATCGGCCCCTTGATGTCGGGCTTCATCTTGCGCACCGCCAGGTACTCGAGGATCCGCTCCTTGACCTTCTCCAGGTCGTAGTGATCGTCGTCCAGGACCCCCTTCGCCTTCTGGATGTCGATCTCGGCCTCGCTGCGTTTGTCCCAGGGGAGCGCCACCAGCCAGTCGAGGTAGGTCCGGGTGACGGTGTACTCGGCGGCCGCCGGGGACATGCGGCTCAGGCGGTCCAGCTCGCGCAACGCCTCCTTCTTGACGTCGGCCGGCATCCCCGCCTGCTCGATCTTCTCCCGCAGCTCGGCGTACTCTCGCTGCTGGTCGTCTCCCTCGCCCAGCTCCTTCTGGATCGCCTTGAGTTGCTCGCGCAGGTAGTACTCGCGCTGGTTCTTCTGTAGCTCGGTCTTGACCTGGCTCTGGATCTTGTTGCCGACCTCCAGCACCTCGAGGTCCTTGGCCAGCACCTTGTTGAGGCGCTCCATGCGCGAGCGCACCACCAGCACCTCGAGCAGCTCCTGCTTCTGGGTGGTGGACAGCGACTGCAGGCTGCCGGCGACGAAGTCGGCCAGCCGGCCGGGCTCGTGGATGTTACCGGCCAGGGTGGCCAGCTCGTCGGAGAGGGTAGGGGAGAGCTCGACCACCTTCTGGAAGAGGGACAGGGCGCTCTGGGCCAGGCCCTGCAGCTCCAGGTCCTGGTCGGAGGCCACCGGCTCTCCCAGCAGCTCGATGCGCGCCTTGATGAACGGGCGGTACTGGGTCACCTGTAGCAGACGGAACCGCTGCACCCCCTGCACCACCAGCCGCAACGAGCCGTCCGGGAACTTGAACATCTTGTGGATGTGGGTGAGGGTCCCCATCCGGTGCAGGTCGCTCTCCACCGGGTCGTCGATGGCCGGGTCACGCTGGGTCACCACGCCGATGACCTTGCGCTCCCGCACCGCCTCGCCGACCAGGATCACCGAGGTCTCGCGGGCCACCGCCAGCGGCAGGATCGCGTGCGGGAACAGGATGGTGTCCCGCAGCGGCAGGATCGGCAGCTCGCCCGGCACGTCGCCCAGGGCCACCTCTCCCATGCCAGCCGACTCGAAGTCCGGCTCCCGCTCTTCGCCCCTGTCGCTCATCCCCCCTCGCCTGCTAGATCCCGCTCGCGAAGCCGTGCTCCCGCTCCTGCTCACGCTGCTTGCGCAGGCTCTCCTCGAGCTGCTCCTGGCAGGACCGGCAGTACTCGGCGAAGGGCAGCGCCAGAAGTCGCGCCTCGGCGATGGGCAGGCCGCATTCGGTGCAGTCCCCGTAGCGGCCGGCGTCCAGCCGGCGCACGGCCTCGTCGATCTTGGCCAGCGTCTCGGACTTCATCTGCATCAGCGCGAAGTCCACCTCCTGCACGAAGTCGGCCACGCTCTGCTCCTCGGCGTCCTTGACCTGGGTCACCTCCGCGGGAAGGGTCTCCAGCAGCGAACGGAGCTTCTCCTGGATCTCGCGGCGGCGCTCCACCAGCATGGTACGGAGCTGGTCACGTCTCTGCTCGTCTCTGTCGCGCCTGACTCGCGTCATCGGTTGCCTCCTCAATCGATTCCGCTCCGCTATCCGGTCACTTCAGCTTCAGCACGGTGATCAGGTGGCCCGAGCCGCGGCGCACCCGCAGCCGGGCGAGCCCGTCGGGCTCGGCCTTGGCGATCTCCTTCTCGAAGTCGTCCACGCTCGAGACCGCCTCGCCGTTCACCGAGACGATGACGTCGAAGCGGGCCAGGCCGGCGTCCTCGGCGGCCTCACCCGCCTCCACCTCCATCACCACCACGCCGCGGGTGCTGCGGGGCAGCTGCAGGCGCGCCGCGATCTCGGGGTTGAGGTCGTGCAGCGTCATGCCGAGCTGGGCTCGCACCTGCGGGGTCTCCTCCTCGGTCTCGTCGTCGTCCCGGAAGGTCCCGAGGGTCGCGTCGACGCTCTTGCGGGCGCCGTCCCGCACCACTTCGAGCTCCACCCGTGTCCCCGGCGCCAGCGAGGAGATGTACTCGGAGAGGTCGCCGTTGTCCTCGATCGGCTTCTTGTCGGCGCGAACGATGACGTCACCGGGCTCGAGGCCCGCTTGGGCGGCCGGGCTCTCCGGCGTCACGTCGCTGACGATGGCTCCCTTGGCTTCGTCCATCTTGAGGGTCTTGGCCAGGTCCTCGGTGACGGTCTGGATCTGCACGCCCAGCCAGCCGCGGATCACCTTGCCGCGCTCCCGGAGCTGGGGCAGGATCGCCTTGGCCACGTTGATGGGGACCGCGAACCCCACCCCGGCCGACTGGGGGACGCCCCGGGTGATGATCATGGTGTTGATGCCGATCACCTCGCCGCGGGTGTTGAGCAGCGGTCCCCCGGAGTTGCCAGGGTTGATCGAGGCGTCGGTCTGGATCATCTCGACCAAGGTCCCGAGCGTGCCCAGGGTCAGGGGACGGCCCTTGAAGGACACCACCCCCACGGTGACGCTGTTCCCGCCGAGGCCGAAGGGGTTGCCGATGGCCATCACCCACTCGCCCACCTCGGTGGCGTCCGAGTCGCCCATCTCGAGGACGGTCACCTGGTGCTCGGGCTCGAACTTGAGCAGGGCGACGTCGGTGCGGCTGTCGCGACCGACCAGCTTGGCCTCGTACTCCTTCCCGTCGGAGAGGGTCACCCGGATCTCGTCGGCGCCCTCCACCACGTGACGGTTGGTCAGCACGTGGCCCTCCTGGTCGATCAGGAAGCCGGAGCCGAGGCTGGTCTGGGTCTGGCTCTGGCTCTCAGGGGAAGAGCGGGGTCCGAAGAAGAACCGCTCCATCCAGTCGCCTTCCGTCCGCGCCTGTCCCTTGATCACCTTGCGGGTGTTGATGTTGACCACGCCGGCGGTGTGCTCCCGGGCGATGTCGCGGAAGGTGTCCAGGGTGATGGACGCCCTGGGCACCACCGGGGCGGCGCTCTCCACGGCGTCGGACGCGGCCCGTGCCCGCTCCGGCCGCTGGATCTGGGTGGTGACGAGGGCACCAAGCAGCATGGTGGCCATGGCGACCGAAAAGAACGAGGCGATCGTCCGGGTTCGTGTGTTCATTTAGGACCTTCTCCCACAGTGGCCGGGCGCCGTCACCAAGGGGGTCGTCGCCATGGCCGTCACAAGAGTCGTCAGAGAGCCTCCATCGCCGATGTCATAGCAAGAAACACGCCACCGCCCGGGGGGCTCTCACGGTGGATCGTTCTGGGCGGCAACTGCATTATCCACCAAGTGTTACGCAGCAGGCGCGTCAAAAGTTGTAGCCCCGGCTCGGGAAGCGGGCCGTCCGTCTCTCGCGGGGAGATTCCCGTTTTCCGGGCCGGGGGATACCGGCCCCGGGCGAAGCTCCGACCGGGGCCGGTCTTGGCGTCTTCTAGTAGTCGTCCATCCCCATGCCCCCACCGGGCGGCATCGGAAGATCCTTCTTCTTCTCCGGGATCTCCGACACCACCGCCTCGGTGGTGATCATGAGCGCCGAGACGGAGGCGGCGTTCTGGATCGCGCACCGCACCACCTTGGCGGGGTCGATCACGCCGGCCGCCACCAGGTCCTCGTAGGTGTCGGTCTGGGCGTTGTAGCCCTCGGTGGGCTTCATCTCCCGGACCTTGCCGACCACGATGTTCCCCTCCTGGCCAGCGTTGTTGGCGATCCAGCGCAGGGGCTCCTCCACGGCGCGTCGCACGATGCGGACGCCGCTGGCCTCGTCGGCGGACAGGTCCTTGCTCTCGAGCAGCTTGTCGAGGGCGGGTCCGGAGCGCAGCAGGGCCACGCCGCCGCCCGGCACGATGCCTTCTTCGACCGCGGCCTTGGTGGCGTGCATGGCGTCCTCCACCCGGGCCTTCTTCTCCTTCATCTCGCTCTCGGTGGCGGCCCCGACCTTGATCACGGCCACGCCGCCGACCAGCTTGGCCAGGCGCTCCTGCAGCTTCTCGCGGTCGTAGTCGGAGGTGGTCTCCTCGATCTGGGTGCGGATCTGCTTGACCCGGCCCTCGATGTCGGCGGACTTGCCCGCGCCCTCGATGATGGTGGTGTTGTCCTTGTCGATGGTCACCTTCTTGGCCCGGCCCAGGTCGTCCATCTTGATGTTCTCGAGCTTGATCCCGAGGTCCTCGGTGATCGCCCGGCCACCGGTCAGCACCGCGATGTCCTGGAGCATGGCCTTGCGACGGTCGCCGTAGCCCGGCGCCTTCACCGCCGCCACCTTCAAGGTGCCGCGCAGCTTGTTGACCACCAGCGTCGCCAGCGCCTCGCCGTCGACGTCCTCGGCCACGATCACCAGCGGCGCCCCCTGCTGGGCGATCTTCTCCAGGATCGGCAGCAGGTCCTTCATGCTGGAGATCTTCTTCTCGTAGGTGAGGATGTAGGGGTTCTCGAGCCCGACCTCCATCCGCTCGGCGTCGGTCACGAAGTAGGGGGAGAGGTAGCCGCGATCGAAGCGCATCCCCTCGACCACCTCGAGGACCGTCTCCATGGTCCTGGACTCCTCGACCGTGATCACGCCGTCCTTGCCGACCTTCTCCATCGCCTCGGCGATGATGCCGCCGATCTGCTCGTCGCTGTTGGCGGAGATGGTGCCGACCTGAGCGATCATCTTGCCCTTGACCGGCTTCGCGAGCTGCTTCAGCTCCTCGACCACCAGGGCCACCGCCTTCTCGATGCCGCGCTTGAGCGCCATCGGGTTGGCGCCGGCGGTCACGTGCTTGATCCCCTCCTGGAACAGGCGCTGGGCCAGCACGGTGGCGGTGGTGGTGCCGTCGCCGGCGACGTCGCTGGTCTTCGAGGCCACTTCCCGCACCATCCGGGCGCCGAGGTTTTCGTTGGGGTTCTTGAGGTCCACCTCCTTGGCCACCGTGACCCCGTCCTTGGTGATGGTGGGAGACCCGAACTTCTTGTCGAGCACTACGTTGCGTCCCTTGGGCCCGAGCGTGACCTTGACCGCGTCCGCCAGGGCGTTGACGCCTCTGAGGATCGCGCCGCGCGCTTCCTCGCGATATACGATGTCCTTAGCCATCTACGATCGCCTCCGTTCTGAATAGCCGGATCTGCCTTCGACCCGCAGGTCGCTACTCCAGGACTCCCAAGATCTCGTCTTCCTTGAGGATCAGCAGCTCCTCGTCGTCGATCTTGACCTCGGTCCCCGACCACTTGCCGATCAGGACCTTGTCGCCGGCCTTCAGCACCGGGTCCAGCCGCTTGCCGTCGTCGAGGATGCGGCCGGGTCCGACCGCCACCACCTTGGCCTGCTGGGGCTTCTCCTTGGCGGTATCCGGGACGATGATGCCGCCGATCTTCTGTTCCTCCTCCTCGAGCCTCTTGACCAGCACGCGGTCGCGGAGGGGCTTGACGTTGGGCATTTTGGGTTCTCTCCTTGGCTAGTGTCCGTCCGACTCGCTCGGCGCGAACGGGCCGGGAGCGTATCTCCCGGCCCGCCAGCGGCCTCCATCTCTCGTCAGTGGGTCTTGATCTCGATCTGCTTCGGCTTGGCCTCCTCGCGCTTGGGCAGCGTTACCTCCAGGACACCGTCCTTGTAGTTGGCCTGGATGCCGGCCTGGTCCACCTGCGAGGGGAGGGTGAAGGACCGGGCGAAGGTGCCGTAGGCGCGCTCCACACGGTGGTAGCTCTCGCGCTCGATCTCGTTGTCGACCTTGCGCTCTCCGCGCAGGGTCAGGATGCTGTTCTCGAGGCGGACGTCCACGTCCTTCGGGTCCACCCCGGGCAGCTCGGCGCGCAGCACCAGCTTCTGGTCCTTCTCGAAGATGTCGACGGCGGGCGCCCACGATCCGCCCAGCGCCCAGTCCTCCTCACCGGACCCGCCGCGGCCGGCGGCCCGGAAGGACTCGTCGAAGAGTCGGTTCATCCGCTCCTGGAGGCTGACCAGGTCGCGGAAGGGTTCCCAGCGAACGATAGCCATTTCTTGGCTCCTTTCCGTTGTGGCTCACCCTCGGGTGAGCGGGTCAACCATGGGCGGCGCGCGCCGCCCACCTAGTCGTTCTTGACGGTGTACTCGGCGTCGACCACGTTGTCGCCACCGCCCGTCTGGCCGTTGCCGCCCGACGGCGCGCCTCCGGGGCCCTCGCTCGGGGGCGGGGTGGCCGTCTTGTAGAGCGTCTCGGCCGCCTTGTGGCTCAGGCTGGTCAGCTCGTCGAGGGCCGCCTTGATCGCCGAGGCATCCTCGCCCTCGGCGGCCTTGCGGGCCGCGGCCACCGCCTCCTCGATCTGCTTGGCCTGGTCCTCGCCGATCTTGTCGCGGTTGTCCTTGAGCAGCTTCTCGATGTTGTAGGCGCTGTTGTCGGCCTGGTTGCGCAGGTCGATCAGCTCCCGCTTCCGCTTGTCGTCCTCGGAGTGGGTCTGGGCCTCGGACACCATCTGCTCCACCTCGTCCTTGTTGAGCCCGGAGGAGGCGGTGATGGTGATGGCCTGGGTCTTGCCCGTGGCCTTGTCCTTGGCCGAGACGTTCAGGATCCCGTTGGCGTCGATGTCGAAGGTGACCTCGATCTGCGGGACGCCACGGGGCGCCGGCGGGATCCCGACGAGCTGGAACTTGCCCAGGGTCCGGTTGTCGCGGGCCATCTCCCGCTCGCCCTGGAGGACGTGGATCTCCACCGACGGCTGGCTGTCGGACGCCGTCGAGAAGACCTCGGTCTTCTTGGTGGGGATGGTGGTGTTGCGCTCGATCAGCTTGGTCATCACGCCGCCCAGCGTCTCCACGCCCAGCGACAGCGGGGTGACATCGAGCAGCAGCACGTCCTTGACGTCGCCGGAGAGAATGCCGGCCTGGATGGCGGCGCCCACCGCCACCACCTCGTCCGGGTTGACGCCCTTGTGAGGGTCCTTGCCGAAGTAGCCTTTGACCAGTTGCTGGACCTTCGGGATCCGGGTGGAGCCGCCCACCAGCACCACCTCGTCGATCTGCTTCGGGTCCACGCCGGCGTCCTTCAGGCACTGGCGGACGGGGCCCATGGTCCGCTCCAGCAGGTCGTCGATCAACTGCTCGAGCTTGGAGCGCGACAGCCGCATGGCCAGGTGCTTGGGGCCGGAGGCGTCGGCGGTGACGAACGGGAGGTTGATCTCCGTCTCCATCGTGGTCGACAGCTCGCACTTGGCCTTCTCGGCGGCCTCCTTGAGGCGCTGCAGGGCCATCTTGTCCTTGGCGAGGTCGATCCCCTGGTCCTTCTTGAACTCGGCCACGATCCAGTCGATCACCCGCTGGTCGAGGTTGTCGCCGCCGAGGTGGGTGTCGCCGTTGGTGGCCTTGACCTCCACCACGCCCTCGCCCACCTCCAGCACCGAGATGTCGAAGGTGCCGCCGCCGAAGTCGTAGACGGCGATCGTCTCGTCCTTCTTCTTGTCGAGGCCGTAGGCGAG
>CAZNNH010000199.1:0-8543 GCA_964574335.1 uncultured Acidobacteriota bacterium
CGTCTCGACGATCCGGGTCTCCCACGGCACAGAACACGCCTCGAGCCGCTTCCGAACGTGGGCCTCGTACTCCGCCTTGGCGGCCTCGGACCGGAACGGCGCAAACGACGGGCTCGGCATCTCGTCCCTCCCGCAGCTTTGGACACCACCGTACGCCTCCCGGTTCCTGTGGATGCGGTCAGCCAGCCGGGAAGACGAGGAGGGGCGGCAGCGGGGGAGCTACCGGTCGCCGAGCCCCAGAGCGGGACATATCCTGGCAACCCTTGGCAGGAATGAACCACATAAGGGGCAGTCTGCGCAGCCCAAAGCAACCACGGAGGCGCTGGAGGTCGGCATGTCGTGGCGATGACGTGTCCACCTGGGGAACAAGTGGTCCGTCGGGGGCATGAGTCGTCCACCTGGGGAACGAGCGGGCAAGGGTGGCGCGCCCGCCCTCATCGCCTCCGTGCCCGGCTTCCGTCGACCTCGGCGGAGTCGCGTCCCTCCGCGCGAGGCTACTGTCCGGCTCCCCGAGTGAGCGCATCCAGGGCCTGACGGTCGAACACCGCGTTGGAGGTTCGGTCGAAGACTCCGGAGCCCAGGTTCTGCAGGACGCCGTTGTCCAGTAGAAGGGCAACAGGCCGTTGGTTCGGGCCTGGCGGGTCACGTACTCCAGGTAGTACGCGCGGGAGGCGAGGTGCAGCTCGAGCGATCGTCCGTCAGGTTGTCGCGGCGCACCGCGTTCGGTTCGTTCGCGCTCGCGAACAGCAGCCGCTCGTCGAAGTCCCGCAGATGCGTCGCGATCTGCTTCCAGTAGGCCTTCTGCCTGGCGTTGTTCTCCGCCTGCTTGTCGGGTGTGACGTTCCTCTCGAGCCCCCCCCGTCCCAGTGGATGTTGACGATGACGTAGAGCTCGTTGCTCGCGCAGTACCGGACGACCTGCCGCACCCGGTCCAGCCAGCTCGGGTCGATCCTCGCCGTGGCTTGGTCGGCGTACTGATCCCACGAGGCGGGCACCCTGACGGCGTCGAAGCCGCTCTCCTTGACGAGCCGGATCAGCTCGTCGGTGACCATGGGATGCCCCAGGCGGTCTCTCCTCCGATCGCCTCGAGCGCGTTCCCGAGGTTCCAGCCCAGCCGAATCCGGTCTGCGATCTCGCTCGCGGTGCTGCCCATGCCCGTCGCGTCCGGTGCGATCGGGTTGGTGTTGTAGGCGGGAAGACTGGTTGGGCTCGGGCTGGCCGAGGCGGGCCGAACGGGGGGCCGTTCAGGCGCGCCGCCACCGGAGACCGCTGTCACGACGATGGAGAAGGCGACCGCTGCTCTGATGACCGCACCCCGTGTCTGGGCCGCGCCACACACTTCGGGGATGTCGGGGAAGGATAGACCAGGATCGGGTGGCCTTGGGGGCGGCTCTCACAGCGTGGTACGGGCGCCCCGTCTGTTCAGCTGCATGACCTGAACGTCCGGATCGCCAGCCAGGGCCTGCGCGAGACCCAGGCGCTGGCGCATGCCGCCGCTGTACTTCCGGACTACGGTATGCGCCGCGGCGCCCAGGTTCACCCGTTCGAGCAGGTCGAGCACCAGCGCATCCATTCGGCCGGCCGCGCCGACGCCCTTCAGCTCGAGCAGGTAGCGCAGCATCTTGGCTCCAGTCAGATTCGGGTAGAAGCCGAAGTCCTGTGGCAGGTAGCCGAGGCGCGCCCAGACCTTCTCTGGATGGCGAGGCCCATCGCCACCGTCCAGCTCGACCGCACCGGAAGTCGGCTCCAGCAGGCCCACCAGGACCTTCATGAGGGTCGTCTTGCCGGCGCCGTTTGGACCCACCAGGCCGAACATCCCCTCCTGAGCCTCGAGGCTCACACCCTGCAGGGCGGGGACACGGCCGGGGAACACCTTCACGAGGTCGCGGACCATCAGCATTGGCACCCCCCTGGGGGCTGCGATGACACGGGCGGGGCGGAAGCGACAGAGAGCTCTGGTGTTCATTGCCCGGACGGGCCGTCGAAGGTACGCACGAGAAGGCTGGATCTTGCGCCGCTCCGTCGTGCCCCGCCCCGCGAATCAGGATGGCTGCTGCTGGGCCAGGACCCAGTCGAGCAGCGAGGGGACGCCGGCCCGGCGCTGGAGCGCGACGGCCGCGCCTCGAAAGCGCTGCTCCGCACGACGGCGCAGCCTCTGCATCGCGCGGGCCGAGAAGGGCCAGCGCCGGGTGAGATCGCGGCGAAAACGCCGGGTGAAGAGCCTCGGCTGGTCGACCACGGCGCCCACCAGAAGGCTACGGCAGTTGCGCCTGACCAGGTCCTTGCGGTCGCCGAGTGCGGGTCGGGCCAGGATCTCCTGCGCGTCGAGCACGCGGTCGATGAAGCGCAGGAGCCGCGCCGCAGCGCCGTCGAGTGGACCCCGACGTGCCGTCCGGGTGAACAGCGTCTGGTGCCCGACGGCGACGTCCTCCCCGACGTCCTGCAGATCGTCCAGGAGCTGCAGGAACACGCCATAGCCGAAAGCAAAGCGCTCCTCCTCCGGGCTGGGTCTTCCGGCCACCAGGTAGAGATCGGCCAGAACGGAGCTGCCGCCCTTCTCGCAACTGATGGCCAGGATCTCGGCGTCCGTCAGATCGGGCCGCTCCTGCTGGCTCAAGCTCAGCACCTGCCCGCGGTGGATGGCGAGGAGGCTCTCGTGAACGCCGGCGAACGCGCAGCGCGGGAACTCCTCTTCGATCTGAGCCACCAGCCGGAAGGCGGCCGCCTCGGAGGAATTCGTCGCCCGCACCGGCTGGCCCGCGAGCCGCTCCCCGAGCCGGTGGCTGAACGCCCTCTTGGCCGGGCGGCTGACCGACACGTCGTCGAGCAGGTTGTCGGTCACGGGATACAGCATGCTGTAGGCGAACACGCCGGGGCTCAGCCTCACCGGCAGGTCGAGGATCATCTGCAGGCTGTTGGCGATCCAGACGTTTCGCAGGGCCTGCCACACGCTCGTCAGGGACGCCCCGGGGTCGAACGCCCGCGCCTGGTCCGCGAAGGCCGTCGAGGCATCGAAGAAGGAGTCGCCGAACACCAGGCGCCGGTAGCCGGCGGGCCAGCCGAGGCGCTGGTCGCCGAACTGCTGCAGCCGCTCGCGCACGGTCTCCCGCCACGCCGCGCGCTCCCGTCCGCTGTCTGGGACACGCTGCACGCCGGCCGCCAGCTCGTCGATGAGGCGTGCCGCGCCTCGCGCGTTGCCGAGATGGCGCCAGGGCCCGACGCGGGGTCCGAGCACCGGCAGCTCCTCGGGCGTCGTGTCCCACAGCGTGGCGCATTCCTGGCACACGGCACGGATGCGGGGCCGAAGGGCCGGGGCCGCGGCCTCGGTGAGAAGCGGCTCGACGAGCATAGGATGCGTCTCGGCAGTGGTTACGACGGAACGTACGCGGATGTTCCTCCCGTCACGCACGGCCGGCGGCAGCAGGCTCGGAGCCTCTGCCCCTTCTGCGGGGGACGCATGCCCCACACCCCTTTACGGCCGGGCGTCGGGCGGCTATCGTCTGGGGCTCGGGGCCTTCGAAGCGAAGTCGGCGAGAGGGGGTCCGAAGTACCTATCGACCGACCTCTTCGCAACGGGTTCCTGTGGACCATGTCGATCTGGCTGAGATCACTCACCGGGGGCGATGGTGCGCTCTTGCGCGACTACCTGTACGAGGCGCTGTTCGTGTTCGACGGCGCGCCGCCGTTGCCGCGGGAGATCATCGACCGCCCGGAGGTGGCGCGCTACGTCGCCGGCTGGGGCCGTCCCGGCGACGCCGGCTGGCTGGCGTTGGAGAGCGCGAGTAGCGGCGATGTCGGCGCCGCCTGGCTGCGCCTGTGGCAGGCGAACGACACCGGCTACGGCTTCGTCGACCTCGACACGCCGGAGCTGAGCGTCGCCGTGCGACCGGGCTGGCGAGGGCAGGGCGTCGGAACGCGGCTGCTCGAGCGCCTGCTCCGGGAGGCCGACCAGCGCTACGGCGCGATCTCGCTCAGCGTGTCCAAGGTCAACCCGGCCGTCCGGCTCTACCGTCGCCTGGGCTTCGAGGTGCACGCCGAGCCAGGCGACTCGCTCATCATGCGCCGCGCGCGACCGGGCTAGCAGTCGGCGGCAAGGGTCGGCGCATAGAAGCCGCGCCAGAGCGGGGCTGCTAGATCCACTCGACCGATCGCGTACGATCGCCTCCTGTTCACCAGCCTGACCTCGGCGTCGCTGAGAGCGCGGCCATCGAGCAGGAACTGGTTCTCCCACTGCAGCACGACAGTCGGGACCCCCGAGGAGGACTTCGGCCAGAGGCCTGCGACGGCGACGGTCAGGAGCGCCCCAAGGACGGCGAGCGTGACCCTCCCTCCGATCAGCCGCGTCCTGCCTGTACGACTTTCGGTGCCGGAGGCCATGTTCGTAACGCGACGCAGGGGAGCCGCGCGAGCGTACCACGGGCGTCAGCCGCCCCCGGTTGCTCATGGGAGCCAGGCACCTCGCAGCGCCGACAGGCCGCCCTGCAACAGCCCTGTCCGGCTCGTCACAGTTCTCTGGACGCCACCCGTGCGCTTGTCCGAGGATGCCGTCCCGGCTCTGCTGGAGAGCTGCAGGAGGAGAGCATCGATGCTGTCTGGAAGCTGCCGGATCAGGAGTGGCCTGCTGCTGGGCGTGCTCGGCTGCGCCACCTCGCAGGCCGTCGCCCAGGAGGTGGAGCTTCAGCGTCTGTCGGACCACGTGATCGTGATGCGCCTGCCGGGCATCAGCTACACCAACATCGTGGCGGTCTCCACCGCGCGCGGGCTGGTGGTGATCGATACCGAGAGCAACCCGGTCACGATGCGCCCGCTGAAGCAGGCGGCGGAGCGGGCCTTCGGCCGCGACGATTGGGCCCTGGTCATCAACACGCATCCGCACTTCCACCACGCCGGCGGCAATGCTCTGTTCGAGGGGGCCCAGATCATCGGGCACGAGAGCTTCCCTCGCGTCGTCAGGGAGCACGATCTTCCACGGCCGATGGAGCCCCCGGGACCCTTTCACGGGCACGTGCAACAGCTCGAGGCCGAGCTTGCGGAGGTCGCCGACCCGGAGCGGGCCTTCTCCCTGCGCCAAGCCATCACGTTCCTGACCGAAGCCAACCAGGAGCTACTCGCCGGCTTCGAGCTCAGGACGCCGACGATCGGCGTCCACGATCGCCTCACGCTCGACCTGGGGGATCGGCACATACGGCTGCTGTACACGGGACAGGGAATCAGCCACAGCAGCCTCTTCGTCCACATCGTCGAGGACGGGCTCGTCGTCACACCCGGGATCGGCGGCCATTGGCTTGCCGGTGTCGGCAACGCCGACACCGACGCGAAGACCTTCCGCCGCTGGCTGGCCGTGCTCGCCGAGCTGGCCGACCCGGCTTCCGGGATCGACACCATCATCCCGTGCCACGCACCCCCGACCGACAGGCGGGAGCTGCTGGCGACCCACGAGTACCTCGAGGACATGGCCGAGGGCCTGGCTGAGGCCCGACGGAAAGGACTCTCCTTCGAAGAGGTGAAGGAGCGCTTCGCCTTCGAGAGGCGCTATCGTCACCTCGGCGATCTCTTCGTGCACCCGGACCGCCTCGTCGAGCGACACCAGGGGAACCTCGCCAGGATCTGGCAGTGGGGCTCAGGTCCGAGCTGACCGCGTGAATCCGAGGCCGACGGGGACGTCATCCTGAGTGCTACTTCGAAGCTGAACCCCGGAAGGATCTCGGCCGAGTCCCAGGTTCTTCGGGCGCTCGCAGACCGGCGCCTTCAAGTGTCGCCTCGGTCCGGCGGCGTGCGTCCCGCAGCGCCGTAGTTCATTTGGCCTATTGATCGACCGACCCGCCTGAGCGATTCTCCGGGGCGCATACGCACCTGCGACAGAGAATCCGGGGCCCCCTGGGCCTCGAGCCGCCCGGTGACAGATGAAGCTGCTCCGGCAGGTCCGCCTCTTCTTCCAGGCCGGTCGCTCCGACAAGGCCTACGAGGTGGATCTGTGCGAGGTGGGGCCCGATCAGTACGTCGTCAACTTCCGCTACGGCCGGCGCGGCACCGCCCTGCGTGACGGCACCAAGACGTCCCTGCCCGTCTCGCGGCCCGAGGCCGATCGCCTCTTCGATGCCCTCGTCGGCTCCAAGCGGAAGAAAGGCTACGTCGAGGAGGGTGAAGCTCCCCGCCCCGGGCGGGCCTCGGCGAGGGCCCGTCAGACGGGTGACGTGGCCCGGCAGCACCAGGCCCGAGAGCAGGCCATCCTCGAGCGCCTTCGGGAGGGCCCGCGCTCCGGCAGCCGCTGGCCCCTGGATCGCGCCGTCTGGCGTGCCGGCGAGCTGAGGATCCGCGATGCGGCGCCCCTGATCCTGGAGTTCGGTGGACAGGGGAACGACCTGCGGGAGTACTGCGTGGCCTGGGCCCTCGGGCGCTGCGGTGATCCCGCGGCCATTCCTCTGCTGGGGCGCCTGGTCAGCAGCACGAGCCACTCGGAGGCCGTGCGACGCATCGCGAGCCACGCGCTGCTCGCCCTCTCCGAAGGCGACGCTCGCACCGCCTTCCTGGCCCGGGTCCATGAGCAACTGCCCGAAAGCATTCAGCGGGCGCTGGAGCGAAACTCGGTCTCCGAGCTCGAAGCCACGATCCGAGGGCACCTGGACGGAGCCGGCCCCGAGGAGCACATTCTGCTGGACGCCCTCTACCTGCTGGCCGCCGACGGGGGGGCCGTGAGGCGGGCTCTGCTGAGCCTGGTTCGAGACCTGCCCCTGGCGCCGAATTCCTTCCAGCGCCTGCGCCACATCTTCAAGGCCGCCGAGTTCTGGGACGACGCCGAGTTCTTCGGCAGCCTGGCCTATCGTTTCGAGAAGGAGCGGGCCCGGCAGACCTCGTACGGCCACACATGGATCGGCGGGGCCTGGACCGCGGTGGCCAAGGAGCTGCGCAAGAAGGACTCGCGGGTCGCCTACTGCCAGGCCACCCGCAGCTACCTGCGCCGCCGTGTGGTGCGCGCGCTGCGCCGGGCGGCGAGCCGGGCCGAGGCAGGCACCTTCGTCCGCCTGGCTGTCGGCGTGCTGCTGCCCTATTCGGATGACGACGGCCAGCCGCCACGCACGAGCTCGTTCTACGACGACTCGACGGATCGGATGCGCCGAACCCACTACGACGCCTTCGCGCCGTACCTCGCCTTCAACTACCTGCTCTACGCCAACAGCCCCCGCTACGAGCCGGGCCGCGGCGGCAAGGCCTGGCGCTGCCAGCCGAACTTCCGGCCGGGAGGCGCCGAGCCAGCCGTGCGTGAGGAAGCGTTCCCCGAGCTGTGGGACCGGCAGCCCCGCGGCCTCCTGCACCTGCTCAGCGACAGCGCCTGCGCTCCGGTTCATGGCTTCGCCGCCAAGGCGTTGCGCTCCAACGAGAGCTTCTGCGATGAGCTCGGGACCGACGTGCTGGCGATGCTGCTGAGTCGTCCCTACGAGCCGACCGCGCGACTGGGGCTTCTTCTGGCGAGACGTCGCTACGATCCGGGCTCGCCTGATCGCGACCTGGTGGCCGCCTTGCTCGACGCGCAGCTGGAGGAGGCGCGTGACCAGGCCCGAGAGTGGGTCGAGGCGAATCGACGCCACTTCCTCGCGGATTCCGGCTTCGCGACGCGGGTGGTTCTGAGCCGACATGCCGACGTGCGCAGCTGGTCACGCGGCCTGCTGGCGACGGCCCTGCTGCCGCCCGCGCAGACCGAGACCTTGATCGCGCGGGTGGTCGCGGCGCTTCTGGCTCTCGATGCGCAGGCCGAGATCAGCGCCGCCATCGCCACCGACGCGACCGAGGCCCTGCTCGACGCCTGCGCGCAGCCCTTGCGGGAGCTGGGTCTGGAGGTCGTCCGCGATCTGCTCCGCCACCAGCTGCCCGCCCTCCAGGCGTTTGCCGGCCGGATCCTGCTGGATCATCGGACGCGGGCCGAGGAGATCCCCGAAGACCTCCTCACCGCGCTGCTCGAGGCGACCACGCCCGAGGTGAGAGCCATCGGCGTGCGGCTGTTCGGCAAGCTCCCGGACTCCAACCTCCTCGGGCGCCGCGAGACCCTCCTGGTGATGTGCCTGTCGCCGCTGGCGGATCTTCGCCAGACGGTGCGCCCGGTCGTGGCCCGTCTGGCAGCGTCCCACGGCGGGTTCGCCACCGAGCTGGTCGCCGAGCTGATCCCCTACGTCCTGCGCAAGGAGAAGCACGACGGGCTGCACGCCGACCTGCTCGCCCTGCTCCGCCAGGATCTGGCGGCCGCCAGTCGCTCCCTGGACAGGGAGACGATCTGGTGGCTGCTCAATGGCAAGACCCGCGCTTCGGGGGAGCTGGGGGGCTGGCTGCTCCGAGAGCGCCTGGTTGCCGAGGACCTGTCGGTCAAGCAGCTGGCCCGGCTGATGAGCCACGAGGCCCTGGCCGTGCGCGAGACCGCCCGGGCGATGTGCCGCAAGAGCCTGGTCCGCTTCCGGCGAGATCTGGCCGATGGCCTCGGCATCCTGGACTCGAGATGGGACGACACGCGGGCCTTCGCGTTCGAGCTCTTCGAGTCGAGCTTCGGCTCCGAG
>CAZNNH010000199.1:8643-11312 GCA_964574335.1 uncultured Acidobacteriota bacterium
GGCGTTCCCGCAGGTCGAGCTGCCCATCACCCTCGAGCCCTTCGTCGTCAAGCCGCCGCGGCGCGCGGCAGCAGGTCAGCATGCTGTTTGACTATCGCTACCTGGGATCGACCGTCGTCGACAGCGGACCGTCGACCACGGCCATGTCCTTCGCCCCGGACACCCAGCGTCGGCCCACCCACTTCAAGGGCCGGCTCTCGAAGAGCATCCCGTTCCGGGAGGCCATCTCGGCCCTGCACGACGTGGTGGTGTCGGACCTGCGTTTCAAGCCCAAGGACAGGACGGAGTACAAGGAGTGGGCGGCCCAGCAGGAGCTGGCCCAGCTCGCCAAGTACCTCGAGGTCAAGGCCGACGTGGCCAAGCGCATCGACGAGCTGCACAGGGAGCTCGAGGACCTGCGGCGCGAGAGCCAGCGGGTCATGGGGCCCTTCCTCGCGGCCCGGCAGCGCTACTTCGGCTATCTCTACAAGCGGGACTTCGACGCGTGGGTCGTGCTGGATCCGGTCATCACCGTTCACCCCGACGAGCTCTTCTTCGAGTGCTTCAGCCAGGACGAGTCGACGTACGGCCGGCTCGGGTGTGGCTACGAGGTCTTCGAAGAGGTGGGCGACTTCTCCTGCGGCACCACGAACGTCGACTACTCGGCCGCCCTCTACGACGAGTTCCAGAAGGTCCGCAACTACAAGACGACCGACTTCACCGTGGATCCGTCGGGCTTCGGCGTCGAGACCGAACGCGAGGAGGCCTACAAGGAGGTCAAGATCGACCTGCCCGACAGCTGGGTCAGGGGCTTCCTGCAGGTCAGCTCCGCCATGACGCTGCCCGCCAGGACGGTGCGCCTGCACCCCATGGACGTGCACAACATCTGCTTCGTTCTGCGCCGCCGGAAGGAGAAGATCGGACCCCGCTCGATGCGGTTCCTCCTCAAGCCCGGGGCCCCGCTACGGATCCTGTTCGAGCCCTGGGGGCTGGAGCTCGAGTGCCCTCGCTCCGTCTGCGAATGCGACGAGGAGGACGAGATTCGCGTCTGGGGCCGTCGCCGGCTACACCTGCTCGAGCGCCTGATACCCGTGGCCCGCGGCTTCCGCGCCTTCCTGCTGGGCACCGGCCTGCCCTCCTTCTTCGTGGCGGACCTGGGCGACATGAGCTTCACCCTCGGCCTCTCGGGCTGGACCGCCAACGACTGGTCACGACTGGGCAACTTCGACCTGATGGCGCCCCGGGCCGAGGTCGACGATCTCACGAAGCGGACGGTGTTCGAGTCCCTCGGCAAGACCTGGCGCGAGTCACCCGAGGCGCTGGCCGGTCGGCTGGGGTTGGATCGGGACCTGGTGCTCGGAGCCCTGGGAGCCTACACCCAGGCGGGCCGTGCCATGTACGACCTGAACAAGCAGGTCTACCGTCTGCGCGAGCTCAGCCGCGAGCCGCTGCCCATGGAGCAGCTTCGCTTCGCCAACCCTCGGGAGGACGCGGCCAGGCGGCTGCTGGCCGCGGCGTCGGTGCAGGTGCGGGCCGAGGCCGTTGGCGAGGGTCGGACGAAGCTGTCGGGCACGGTCAAGGACGGGGGGCGGCAGCACACGGCCTCCCTGGTGATCGATGGAGACGAGCGGCTCCGCTCGGGAAGCTGCGACTGCAGCTTCTACATCCGGAACAGGCTGTTCCGCGGCCCCTGTGAGCACATGCTGGCCGTGCGCATGCGGCACGCGAGCCGTCAGTAGAGAGAGACGGGATTGAGACCGATCGAGGAGGTCAGCGTCAGCTCGGATCGGCGGATCGATCGAGCCGTGAGATTCCATTTTGTGAGTTTTCGTCTTCGTACCTGGCGGTGGCGGCAACGGGGAAGCTCGACCTTGCATTCCGGGCGGCGGATCGCCGTCCTTGCACACAGCTCATCCTCGCGCCACTGGTCCGCTCTTCACTGTGCGGGTCTCGCACCAGGGGCCCTATTGCGGTTTGGCGTTCGGTGAAGCCAATGAAGGCCCCTGGTGCGGACCCGCGTCGAGTTGAGCGGCCCAGTCCCAAGACGTCTACGAAGGGTCGAACGACCCCGTTGCCGCCCCGCCCCTTTTCTCCCCTGATCCAGCGGAGACGGCTCTCTTGAGCGATCGCGACGACCAGCCGCTCACGGGCCAGCCGCGGACCCGGCAGGAGATCTACGACCGCATTCGTGAGACCTCGAAGGACGAGCTCATCCTCGAGGAGATGGTTCGCCTGGGCTTCTGGCCCTCGGAGCAGGACGTCCCCACCGTTCCCGGGCGGGCCATCAAGCGCCGCGGTGAGCTGGAGCGCGAGCTCCGCGCGCTGGTTACGGAGCGGCGTCGCCTCGAAGACCGCGAGCGCATGCTCAGGGAGCTGCGCAAGCGGCGTTTCAAGGAAGCCAAAGAGAAACGCCAGGAGACCAAGGAGCGCCGGGAGCGGGAACGCCAGCAGCGGGCCGCCGCCTGGGCGGCGCGCAAGCAGACCGAGGTCGTCTTCCTCGGCGACGGTGTCTCGGCGGGGCTGCAGGAGAAGTCCGGTGACCGGGCCCGCCTGGAGGCCGCCGGTCTGCCCGTGTTCGACGAGGCCGGCCAGATCGCCGCGGCGATAGGTATCGAGCTGGGCGAGCTGCGCTTCCTGGCCTTCTCGCGCCGCGTCTCGAAGACCAGCCACTACCAGCGCTTTCGGATTCC
>CAZNNH010000200.1:0-11093 GCA_964574335.1 uncultured Acidobacteriota bacterium
TCTCCTGATGTCCGATTTCGTCACCAGGTGTCCTCCTGGGTGACTGTAGTGTCCGTTTTCGTCGCGTAGCGCGGAAGGACCTTGCCGCGCCGGCGTGGGTTGACGGCCGAATCGCCCTCGTGTCTGCTACCCTCGTCACGCTCTTCTGAGACGCCCCGTGCAGACAGGGAGGGACGATGATCCGAGTCGAGGGGCTGCGCTTCACCTATCCCGGTAACACCGACGAGACGCTGCGGGGGCTGGACTTCGCGGTCGGGCCCGGTGAGATCCTGGGCTTCCTGGGCCCCAGCGGCTCGGGCAAGAGCACGACGCAGAAGATCCTGATCGGCCTGCTGCCCCGCTACTCGGGATCGGTGGTGGTCCGGGGTCGCGACCTGTCCTCGTACGGCACCGAGTACTACGAGTCGATCGGCGTCGGCTTCGAGCTGCCCAACCACTTCCTCAAGCTGACGGGCCTCGAGAACCTGAGGCTGTTCCGCTCCCTCTACCGCCAGGCCACCCGCGATCCCATGGAGCTGCTGGAGCGGGTCGGCCTCGCCGAGGACGCCGACCAGGCGGTGGGCAGCTACTCCAAGGGGATGAAGATGCGCCTCAACTTCGTCCGTGCGCTGCTGCCCGACCCCGAGCTGCTCTTCCTCGACGAGCCCACGAGCGGCATGGACCCGGTCAACGGCCGCCGCATCAAGGAGCTGATCCTGGAGGAGAAGCGGCGCGGCCGGACGGTGTTCCTGACCACCCACAACATGAACGACGCCGACGAGCTGTGCGACCGGGTGGCGTTCATCGTCGAAGGGGAGCTGCGCCTGGTCGACTCGCCACGCAGCCTGAAGATGCAGCACGGCGAGCGCCGCGTGGTGGTCGAGTACCGGGCGGACGGTCAGCCGGCCCGGCAGAGCTTCGCCCTCGACGGCCTGGGCGAGGACCAGGGGTTCGCCCGCCTGCTGCGGGAGCACGAGGTCGAGACCATCCACAGCCAGGAGGCGTCGCTCGAGGACGTCTTCGTGAAGACCACGGGGAGGCGGCTCGCGTGAAAACCCTCCTCTCCCTCTTCTCCTGGGACTGCCGGATGCAGTACCGCTACGGCTTCTGGCTGGCCGGCCTGGTGGTCACCGTGGTCTGGGCCGCCCTCCTCTACCCGTTGCCGGCGGACCTGCAGCGGACCTGGCTTCCCTGCGTCCTCTACTTCGACGTCGCCACGATGGGGATGATGTTCGTGGCGGGGTTGCTCTTCTTCGAGCGCAAGCAGGGCGTGATCGACGCCCTGGTGGCGACGCCGCTGCCCACGCCCACCTGGCTCCTGTCCAAGCTGCTGAGCCTGACGCTGCTGGCCACCGTCGTCGCCTGCGCCCTGGTGCTGCTGACGATCGGCTGGAGGGCGGCGTGGCTGCGGCTGGTCCCGGCCTTCGCGCTGTCGGCGGCGCTGTTCACGTTGCTGGGCTTTCTCGCCGCCGCCCGCTACGGCAACGTGACGGGCTTCCTGACCTTCTTCGCCATCGTCGGCCTCCCGCTGGCGCTGCCCGTCGCCTACTACTTCGGCGTCCTCCGGCATCCGCTGCTCTGGCTCAACCCGGCCCAGCCGACCGTCGTCCTGATCCGGCAGGCCTTCCGGCCCGGAGCCGCGTCGCCGGCGGAGCTGTGGGCCTCTGTGCTGCTGGCCGCCGGCTGGACGCTGCTGGGCCTCTGGCTCTCGGCCCGGCACTTCCACCGGCACGTGAGCTGGCGACGGGGGGCCAGATGAGGAGCCTCCTGAGCGTGCTCCGGGCCGACGCCAAGCGGGTCACCCGGGACCCCTTCCTGCTGCTCATGCTCACCTACCCGTGGCTCATTGCCCTGCTGCTGCAGCGGGTGCTGCCCTGGCTGAACGACTACTTCGCCGAGCGCTTCGCCTTCAGCGACTACTACCCGATCGCGGCCTGCCTGCTGGCCATGCTGGTGCCCGACTCGATGGGGATCGTGCTCGGCTTCCAGCTCCTGGAGGAGAAGGACGAGGGGTCGCTGGTGGCCGTGGCCGTGACGCCCCTCTCCCTGGGTCACTACTTCATCTATAGGGCGACGCTCTACGCCCTGGTGGCCACTCCGCTGGTGGTGATCCTCCACCAGCTCCTCGGCGTGGTGCCGGTGCCCCTGGGCGGCCTGGCCCTGGTGGCCGTGGCGGGCCTGCCCACCGCGCCGTTCATGGCCCTGCTCATCGCCGGCTTCGCCAACAACCAGGTCGAGGGTTTTGCGGTGATGAAAGCTACCGGCTTCCTGATCATGGCGCCGCTGGCGTCCTACTTCCTCCACGGGCCCTGGGACCTGCTGGTGGGGATCATCCCCGTCTTCTGGCCCATCAAGACCTACTTCGCCCTGGTCGACGGCTCGATGGGCCTCTTCTGGCTCGCGCTCGTGGTCTCCCTGGTCTATCCGAGCCTCTGCGTCCTCGGCCTCTACCGCCGCTTCCGCCGGCGAGCCGTGGCATCGAGCTGAGGGCCGGCCCACGTCCTGCGGCGGGAGCAGCAGTCCTCACCGCCTGGAGCCCACGATCCGGGTGAACCCCAGGCTGGCCTGAAGGTAGTGCCCGTCCTCTCCCGGATCAAAGAGGATGCCCACCTCCGGCCGGACGATCCAGCCATCCAGGTCGCCCAGCCCGAGGCCCAGGTCGAGCCCCCACTGGGTGTCGCCTCCTTCCAGGCGGATCAGGCTCTTCGCCGAGAGGTTCAGCTCGGCCCGCCGGCTGAGGGTCTGGGTGAACAGGAGCGTCGGGTGGACCTGCCAGGTCTGGGAGACGTCGATGTCGCTGCCGAAGGCGAATCCCACCGGCATCGCCACCGCCACCCGGTCCTTCACCAGGCTCACCTTGGGGCCCAGGCCGACGACGTTCACGCCCGGGGCACGTACGTAACGAACGCGGACGTCCGCGCGCTCCGAGACTCCGGTCGCCACCTGAGCTCCGTAGTGGTTCTCGACGTGGTCCGTCTCCCCGTCTCCCGAGTAGAAGTTCGCCGTCGCCGTCGGCGTGATCTCCGTACGCCCGACTCCCACCAGGCGGGCGCTCTGCAGCTCCGAGAAGACCGGCGCGCACGCCCCCACCGAGACACCCAGCACGGCCAGAAGCGCCATCCGCGTGAAGACCCATCGCCGCCCGGACCTCACCCCACCAACGCACACCTCTCCCCTCATCGCTTTCTCCTCCTACAGGCCATTCAGGTGTAGGCCTTTGCCTACCCCGTCGGAGCGGCGAGCCCACCGCTTCGCCCGCCGGCCGGCTGGAGAATCCTCGAGGCGCTTCGCCAATCCCCGCCGGCTAGCTGCCAGGCATGCATGACGCCTTGCCTGTGAGGCGTAGAGTAGGGCGAGAAGACCGCCAGGGAACGGGCGTTGTGACAGTCTTTGGCGCTGTCACAAAGGCTGTCCTCGTAGCCGTCCAGGGGACATGCCCGGGTTTCCTTCTGCTTGACGGGGAAACCCGGATCGTGTCCCCCAAGATCAGCGGGAGCGCTCGCCCGACAGCTCCAGGACCGCCGACCGGAGACCCGCGACGACCTCGGCCATGCGCGCGTAGTCGAGGGTCTCAGGCAGGTCATCCTCCGAGTGGTAGGCGAGGTTGCGGTACATCGACGTGTCCGTGACCATGACGGCGGGATAGCCGTACGCCCAGTAGGCGCGGTGGTCGGAGAGGGCCACGCCGGGGACGAGTCCCGGGGCGTTGAGCGACTGGACATCGAGAGACGATGTCCGACGCATGGCGCTCTTGATCCGTCGCACCAGCCACCCCTCGCGGAGACGGCCCACGACGGCGATGAAGTCGCCGCGCGGAGGGTAGAGACGGCCGAGGCCGGGCAGCGGGTAGTGCTGGCTGTTCGGACGCTCGGAGAAGAAGCCGATCATCTCCAGGCAGATCATCGCGCGCAGGCGCACCCCCGAGGTGCGCAGGGACGCCGCGTGGTGGGCGCTTCCCATCAGGCCGGTGCCGAACGCGGGCGGCTCTTCGAGGGTGAAGGCGATCAGGTCGACGCGGGTGGGTGGCGGGTTGTGCCCGAGGAGGATCGCCAGCTCCAGCAGCCCGGCGACACCGCTGGCGTTGTCGTCCGCTCCGGGGTTCTCGTCGGCGGTGTCGTAGTGGGCGCCGACGACGATCCTGTCGCCGGCCTCGGGGCCGAAGCGGGCGCATAGGTTGCGATACGTATCCCCGCCCTCGGTGAACGTCTGCTCGGCGACCGCGGCGCCGGTCGCCTCGAGCCGGCGGCGGATGTAGGCGGCTGCCCGATCGAGCTGCTCCGGGTAGCCGAAGGAGCGGGACCGGATCGCCACCAGCGCCCGCACATGGTCTTCCAGGCGACGCGGATCGACCGTCTCGGCGGGTGAGCGCGGCGACTGCGTGAACGGGAGAGGCTGCGTGACCCAGAACCACGCGAAGCCACAGGCCCCGGCCAGCAGAAGGAGTAGCGTCAACAGGATCGTGATCCTCCCTCCCCTCTCTCTGCGGGGTGGCTCGGTGTGCGCTTCGGCCGCCTTCGCGCCCAGCCCCGTGTCGTTCACCCCGCTACCTGCACCAGGACCGCCGGTCAGGATTGTCTCAGGGTAACGAGCTGTCGCGAAAACGGACGATGGGAGACCCTCGACGCTGAGGCGATGCCAGATCAGGGCGAGAACCAGTAGCTCACCTTGACCAGGAAGACGTTGTCCGCCTCGGCCCCCCACAGCTCGCTCCAGTTGTCGGCCAACGACTCGTTCCACGACGCGGCGTGGCTGGTCCGCCCCTGCGACCAGACGAGGTAGACCGACGAGCCCGGCTTCCACTCCCACCGCGCCACCAGGTTCGACCGGAACTGCCGGAAGCTGAAGTCGGGGTTGGCGAAGGAGTAGGACGGCCCGCCGTCCGCCTCCGTCACCTGGTAGACGCCGTCCTCGGCCCGGTACGTGATCTCGTCCGGGCCGAAGAGATGGAAGCGGGCCGCGTTCTCCCGGGCCAGGGTGTCGTCGGCCCGCTTGAGGGCCGTGTAGCGGCCGGTCCCGATGAACGGGCTCCCGTAGTACTGGATGGTCAGATCGGGGGTGATCGAGAGGTTGACGCGGAAGACGAAGCTCCAGGTGTCCTGGTCGATGTGGCCGAGCACCCACCGCGCGTCTCCGGCCGCGTCGGCGGTGGCGGCGTACTGCAGGTTGTCGAGCAGGCGCTCATAGGAGACCGAGCCGGACACCGAGAGCCGGTTCGACGGGCGGAAGCTCAGGTATCCGCTCAGCTCGGAGGCCCGGGAGTCGTCGTCGCGGGCCCAGGACCGCTGGGCGACGAAGGACCCCCACAGCCGCCTCGACTGGTCGGTGCGGCCGGCCAGCGACGCCTCCACGTAGTCGTGCCACCGGAGCGCCGGCCCCCCCCGGAGCATGCGGGTGTCGACCTCGTCGTTGTACGAGACCTCCACCTCGGCCCACCATTTGTTCTTGAGCTCAGAGGAGGCCTCGATCCCGGTGACCGAGAGCGTCTGCAGGCCGCCGAAATCCCAGCGGTCCTCCCGGCTGAGCTCCAGGGAGTAGTTGCGGAAGATGCCTCTCGGCGTCGGCTCCGCCCAGCCGAGTAAGACCTGGTTGCCGATCAGGTCCGCCTGCCGGAGGTACCCGACGTCGTTGAGCTCGAGCCCGGGCGAGTACCAGTGGAAGTGGTCGCTGACCCGGAACCGGCCGGTCTCGGTGCGGCCGAACCTGACCGAGCCTCCGTGACCGGAGAGCGAGGTGGCGTTCTCCTCCAGACCCAGGTGGCTGGCGTCGGGCCGCTGGTAGTAGTGGACGGCGCTGGTCTGGAGGTCACGGATGGCCTCCGGTTCGCCGGTCACGTGGCTCACCACGCCGCTCGCCTCGAGGACGAAGGCGCGGTCGGCGAAGTGCCGAGTGAAGTCGATGCCGGCCGTCGTGGCCTGGGTGGGCAGGAACCAGAGCGAGGAATCGCCCACCCACCGGTGGGTCGAGGTGAGCATCCCGCCCAGGCTGGTGTTGCCCTTGTCCCAGTCCTTGTGGAGGCGGGCGACCGTGTAGCTCCCGAACGGCTCGACGACCTCCTCACGTTCCCCCAGCGGGGAGGTCACCGACACCGTCTCCCGTTGGGTGAAGGCCTGCAGGGCGGCCACCGACAGCCCCCCGTCGGTCCTCCCCGTCACCTTGAACGCGCCCAGGATGGTGGTGCTCTCGGGGAAGCTGGCGGTCTCGTCCGGAGCCAGGGAGGGGAGCGCCGAGGGCGGCGCGCCGATCCGCCGCGAGTAGAAGAGCTGGTCCTCGTCCTCGATCCCGAAGGTCAGGATCTTCCTCCCCTCGAGAAAGAACGGCCGCTTCTCCTCGTAGAAGGTCTCGTAGGCGGTGAGGTTGACGACGGACGGGTCGGCCTCCACCTGGCCGAAGTCCGGGTTCACCGTGGCGTCGAGGGTGAAGTTCGACGTGAGGCCGATCTTCGCGTCCAGGCCGAGGGAGCCGGAGCCGTCCGTGCCCCCGCCGGGGACGGACGGGCCCGTGCTGGCGCTCCCCAGGACGTGGGGCAGCAGCTCGACGTGGCGCGCGCGCGGCAAGCCGCGGATCCCGCGCAGCTCGCCGAGCTGGTACATCCGCCCGGTGTTCTGGCGGGGGATGAGCTGCCACTGGTCTTCCTCCTGCTTGCGCTCGATCCAGCGCCACGAGTGGAGACCCCATACCTGCTCGTCCTGTGGCCCGTAGCGGAGCTGGTTGAGGGGCACCCGGAACTCGGCGGTCCAGCCCTGCTCGTCGTGGCCGACCTTGCCGTCCCACACCGGGTCCCAGGTGGTGTCCCACTCGGTCTCGCCGTTTCCGAGGATGAGGTCGATCTTGCTGCCGCCGGCGGTCAGGTCGAACTCGAACCCGTGCTGCTTGCTGTTGTAGCTGTCGAAGCAGACACCGACGATGTCGCCGGTGAAGTCGTCGCGGCGCCCCGGGTAGCGGTGGACGAGGGCGGGGTCGTCGAAGGCCCGGATCGCGAAGTAGAGGTGGCGATCGTCGTAGAGGATCTTGAGCTCGGTGGGCTGGCTGGGCTCGGCGCCCTCGGTGGGGATCTGCTGCGTGTAGTCCCCGGCCCACTCGCCCTGCTTCCAGGCCTCGTCGTCCAGGCGCCCGTCGATGGTGGGAGGCGGGCCCTCGAGGCGGACCGTATGGTAGATGCGGGCCGGGTACTTCCGGCCGAACGGGTTCGCCTCCGAGGACGGGGCGGCCGGGGGCGACTGCTGGGCCGAGGCCGAAGACAGCCCAGCCAACACGACCGCCAGGGCCGGGACGAGCCGCGCGCGTGAGCGGAAGAGGACGACGACGCTGGAGGACGCCACAACTCGCGAAGCCTACGCGTCCCTCGGCCGGCCGTCAACGGCTCGGGCCGGACGGCGTGGCGTTGGAGATCGACGGCGGCGACGTGGAGGAAGGGCCGCTTCCCCGGTGACCGCTCGCCCGGGCGGGCTCGCCCGCCGCGGGCCTTCAGTGCTCGTCGGG
Source organism: uncultured Acidobacteriota bacterium (assembly GCA_964574335.1). Taxonomy (GTDB): domain Bacteria; phylum Acidobacteriota; class Vicinamibacteria; order Fen-336; family Fen-336; genus CAZNNH01. Next base: position 7,459 of record CAZNNH010000200.1, read on the forward strand.
CCTACAGGTGTGTCCCTGCCGCCGATAGCCCGGGTTGCAGCTCCAGTCACCCTCGAAGTGGCCGACGTGCGCGTTGGCGGGCACCACCAGAGGCAGGCACGATGAGCCGGTCTTCTTGAAGCCTCGCTCGCATCGCCAGCCCTGTCCCGACGAGGACAAGAAGGCATGCTCGGGCACCCGGAGCGCGACACAGGTATCGGCGTTCCGACGGTAGCCACGGCCACATTCCCAGTCGCGTCCCGAGGCGGCGAGGTGCCCTCCCTCCGGGACCTTCACGACCACACAGGAAGAGCCACGCCGCTGATACCCGCGTGCGCATTCCCAGCGGCTGCCGGATGCGTCGAGATACGCGTAAGCGGGCATCGCGATCGCCACGCAGCTCTCGTTCACCTTGTTGTAGCCCCGGTCGCACTCCCAGCCACGCCCGCCGGATGCCAGAAAGGCATGGGCAGGCACCTCGATCGCCGGGCAGGCGCCAGCGACCCGCCGGTGGCCGCGTTCGCACTGCCACCGGCTCCCCTCGTCGTCGAGGAAGGCATGGGCGGGCACTTCGACGACGGCGCAGCCGCTCGCCGCCTTTCGGTAACCCCGGTCACACTCCCATCTCTCCCCCAGAGAGGAGAGGTGGGCGTGGGGCGGCACCTGGACGTCCACGCAGGACTCGCCGGCGACGCGGTACCCCCAATCGCACTCCCAGCCGTCCCCGTAGCTCCTGGCGTGGGCGTTGGCCGGCACCTCAGAAGCCGCGGCGGCCAGCGGGATGGCTACCAGCAGCAGAGCGCCCAGAAGCCTCGACGGGACGATCCGTCCTCGCTCCTCTGCCAGACCCCGGCGAGCCTGCCTTCGATCCGTCATGCTGTGACCTCCACCGGGGCGACCAGCGCCAGCGGACCCCGCTTCGCTTCCCGAGCATCTCTGTCCGCGAGACGGTCGAGCTCCGAGCCCATCACGACGCTCAACGTGTCTGGCGCGCCAGAGTCAGCCTAGCCTCCGTGGAAGAACACCGTCCAATTGATTGTGCGTGCTCGATCCATAGGGCGGCGCTGCCCGGTTCGAGAGCCGGCACCAGCCGAGTGAGCACAGCCGAATACGCAGCGGACCAGGCATAGACCCAGGCTATGGATCACGGAGCAGATACGTATTGGATCCCTTGGCGGCGAGTCCCTAGTCTAGTGAGACGCGGGGCGACCGCGTCCCGCGCCGCGGCAGCCCACGCCGACGCGCGGGTCGGCGCAAGGAGGTTGATTGCATGCCGCGACTCCGAGTCGGCGTACTCGATCTGATCGGCAACCGGCCGACGCCGGGTCTGTGGAACCGGCTGATGAAGCCCAACTTCGCCAGCATCATGCCCCAGGTCGTCGCGGTCTGGTGCGAGCAGCTCGGCCATGACGTTCGCTTCGTGTGTCACACGGGGACCGAGGATCTCGCGCGGGAGCTGCCGGCCGATCTCGACGTGCTGTTCATCGCGGCGTTCACCAACGCGGCCCAAAGGGCCGCGGCGATCAGCAGCCAGTACCGGGCAGGCGGAACGATCACCGTGGTCGGGGGGCCACATGCTCGCTGCTATCCGCACGACGCCGCCCGCTATTTCGACTACGTGCTCGGCTTCACCGACAAGGCGCTGCTGAGCGACGTGCTGCGCGACTGCGCTCCCCAGCGGCCCCTCGGCCTGCTGCTCTCGGCCAAGAGGCAACCGCAGCAGCTACCCAGCGTACGGGAGCGCTGGAAGTTCATCGAGCCAACCATCGCCAAGGCGCCCGGCGTCAAGATCGTGCCGATGATCGGCAGCCTGGGCTGCCCCTACACCTGCAGCTTCTGTGTCGACTCGGAGGTCGACTACCAGCCACTCGAGCGCGAGCAGATCCAGGACGACCTACGCTTCCTGCTCGCCACCCTGAAGCGCCCGTGCGTGGGGTGGCACGACCCCAACTTCGGCATCCGCTTCGACGACACGATGACGGCCATCGAGGAGGTCGTGCCTCCAGGCGCCATCGACTTCGCCGCCGAGAGCAGCCTCTCCGTCCTCTCGGAGCCGCACCTGCAGCGGCTGAAGCGAAACGGCTTCAAGGCGATCCTGCCGGGCATCGAATCCTGGTATGGAATGGGTGGCAAGTCGAAGACCGGGGCGGCCGTGGGGCGGGCGAAGGTGGAGCAGGTCTCCGAGCACGTGAGGCAGATCCTCCGCTACATTCCGTACGTCCAGACCAACTTCGTGCTCGGCCTCGACGTCGACGAGGGCGACGAGCCCTTCGATCTGACCAAGCTCTTCGTCGACGAGACGCCGGGTGCTTTCCCGGCCTACTCGCTCTTCTCGGCCTTCGGCCAGGCCGCTCCGATGAACCTCCAGCTCCAGCGTGATGCCCGGGTGGTTCCCTTCCCCTTTCACTTCCTCGACAACAACCAGGCGATGAACGTTCGGCCCAAGAACTACTCGTGGTCGAGCCTCTACGATCGCATCATCGATCTGCGCCGGCACTCCTTCTCGCCTCGCGCGGTGATCCGGCGCCTGGTCGCCAACCAGGGCGTGCTGACCCGCTCGCTCAACCTGGTGCGGGCCCGCTCGAGCGAGGGTGTGGGTCGCGTCCGCCATGACATCGCCATCCGCCGGCGGCTCGACTCCGACCCGTCTGTGCGCCGCTTCTTCGACGGCGAGACCGCCGTGGTGCCGGACTTCTACGCCGAGCGCGTGCAACGCGACCTCGGACCGCTCTGGAAGTGGCTGCCGCCGGGGGCCCTCGAGCACGACCCCAACGCCTACCTCAAGTCCCAGCCGGTGGCGCTCGCAGCCGGGCAGGGGTCCTAGTCGGACACCTGCCGAGCGCACCATCCGGCGATGCCGGAGCCCGCCGGCGACTCCTGGCAACAGGGCGGAGCGAGCCCCGAAGACGGACACGGCGGATTCGCCGAGCTTGTGGCTGCGGGCCGGGGCTTTCGGCGCCGACGATGCCGGGGCGTCCGCGAGGGCGGCCAGGTCGGGAGCTTCTTCCGCCCGTCGGCACCGGTTCCCGCGGTTGGGGGGAATCGCCATCGCCTCGTCCCTCGTGTCCGTGGTGGTCGGGGGCTACGCACTGCTGCCGCGGCTCCTGGCCTTCCTTCACGCCGCCACTGCAACCCTGGGCCTCGGGGCGCTGTGCCTGATCGAGGCCGAACCGCTGCTGGGTCTTGTCGTCCTGGTCCAGACCTTGGGCTTCGTGGGCCTGATCCTCACGTTGATGTTCAGAGGCGAGGCCCGGCCATCGGCCCCCGAGTATCGGACGCCACTGGAGAGCATCGGGCAGCCTGCTCAGGTCCCGGCCTGCCGTCGAGCGCCGCCGAAGAAGCGGCCGTTCGGCTCGGCACCGGTGGAAGTCCTGGCCCAACTCGCCCACCGATAGCCGCCTTGGGGCCTGGGTGGGCTAGCGGCTTCCCCCCCCTCCCCCCGGCTGTCGTCGTTGCGGCTGGATGGGCAGTGTCCTGCTCCAGACCTCGCCTCCGTGGTTGGCCCACACGATGTGGGCGTCGCCCTCGGCGCTCATGGCGACGGAGGCGGATGCCGGATCGCTCTCGCCACCGCGGCTGTCGAAGATGCGCTGCGCCGGTTGCCACCCCCAGCCGTCCGCCCACTGGCGCCCCCAGATGTCGATCGTGGACGACGC
>CAZNNH010000201.1:0-10862 GCA_964574335.1 uncultured Acidobacteriota bacterium
TCAAGTGCTACGAGTCGGCCATGATCTGGGCCAAGACCGAAGGCACCATCTGCGCTCCCGAGACCAGCCACGCCATCGCCGCGGCAATCGACGAGGCTGTCGACTGCCGCGAGAGCGGCGAGCAGAAGGTCATCCTGTTCAACTACAGCGGCCACGGCCTGATGGATCTCGCCGGGTACGACGCCTTCATGAGCGGCAAGCTGACCGACTACGTGATGCCCGAGTCGGAGATCCTGGAGAACCTGGCCAAGCTGGCGGGCATGCCCAAGGCCGAGGCGCGCAAGACCGGGAAGTGGTAGGCGCCACGAGCCGAGCACGAGCACCAGACGCGCCAGACGCACGTCCTTGGCGCCGAGGTGCCGTTGGCGAGCCGCATGGACAGCGGCGGAATAGGTGCCCTGGTTGGGCGCCGACCAGCGAATCCGGTTGTAGTCGATGTTCCCGCCGAACGAGGTGCGCGTCTTGCGGCATCAGACGATGCCCCCGCTGGCCCCGAAACCGTAGGAGCGCAAGCTGGTGTTGCCCATCGGGGACGGCGGCATGTCGAGCCATCGCCAGCGGTTCGATGCGGAGCCTGGGGAACGCCGTCAATGATGCGTGCGCTGCGCTGCGAAAGGACTCGCGCGCCAAGGCGAGTGGCGAGCCACGCGTCGCCACGACCGACCAGCCCTGACAATCCAGCGCGTCGTCCGCGCCTGGAGCCTTGTTACTGTAGGTCTCGTCGAGCACCCTGGACCCCCCTAGGGAGCCAGCCCGGCCGTCGTTCACCGGATCTCCCGTCCGAGGCGGTCCACCCGGGCCGCCCGGCGCCGCAGGAATCCCTTTGGGAATCCTTTGGCGGTTGCCCATGCAACCAGGCACGTGGGGCGCCCATATTGGTGGATGACACCAGGGATACAGGGATGACCACCGACCCAGCTCCGGACGACTACATTCTCGCTCCCGCCAGGCGTGCCGCACTTGGGTGGTGCAGGGCATGGGGCCTCCCGTGGACCTGGGTCGCGTACCATGTCTGGCCACCCTGGGCAAGGACCACTCGACATCTCTGGGGCCGATAGCGAATGAGCACCGTTGTCCTGTTCATACCGGCCGCCTCGCCGAAGGCGCGCTACGGCCGACTCCGCCGTGTCCTGGGCAAGGGGACCATCCGGCCCCACCTCGGGCTCCTCTCTCTGGGCGGTGTCCTGAGACGAGCTGGTCACACTGTCCACCTGGTGGACGCGATGGCCCTTGGCCTGGACGCCGACCAAGCCGCATCCCAAGTCCTGAGCCTGTCTCCGGACATCGTGGCCTGCACCGCTTACTCGCTGTCGATCGCCGAGGCTGCTGCGGTCGCTGCCCGCATCAAGCGGGCCAGCGCCCGGACGTGGACCGTCATCGGCGGACCGCACCTGACGGCCGTCCCGGAACAGACCCTGACTCGCTACGACTCCTTTGACATCGGTGTTGCCGGGGAAGGCGAGCAGACGGTTCTGGCGTTGGCAGCGCGGTACGGCCAGGCAGGCCTACGAGATATCGACGGGCTGGTGCTCCGGGACCACGACCGCGTCGAGAGGACCCCGCCACGGGCTCTCATTGACGACCTCGACAGCCTCCCCTTCCCGGCCTGGGACCTGCTCGCCGGCTACCCTGACAGCTACCCCCTACATCGAAGCCGATACCGCCGCTATCCAGTCGCCGATGTGGTCACGTCCCGGGGGTGCCCCTTCCAGTGCACGTTCTGTGACAAGGCAGTGTTCGGCTCACGCTTCCGCGGCTTCAGTGCTGCGTACGTCACGGACCTGCTGCGGTGGCTGCATCGCGAGATCGGGGTCGCCGAGATCATGTTCAAGGATGATCTGATCATGCAGGACCACGATCGTTTCAGGCAGATCTGCGAGGGACTGCTCGAAACCGGCGCTCCATTGACATGGTCGTGCATGGGGCGAGCCGACCTGGTGGATGCGGAGCTTCTCCGGCTGATGAGGAGGGCCGGCTGCTGGCAGATCTCGTACGGCATCGAAAGTGGCAGCCAGCCTCTCCTCGACCGGGCCAAGAAGCGCCTGGACCTCGGCCAGGTCGAGCATGCCGTGACTATGACGAGACGGGCAGGTCTGTCCGCCCGTGGCTTCTTCATCCTGGGACTACCTGGTGAGACGAGGAGCTCGATCCGGGAGTCGATCGCTTTCGCAAAGAGGATTCCGCTCGATGACGTCAATGTGGCGCTGTGCACCCCGTTCCCGGGTTCCCGCCTGTACGCCGAGGCGTCGAGGCACGGGGAGTTTGACGCAGACTGGAGTGCGATGAACAAGCTCTCAGCCGTGTTCGTTCCGAGAGGACTCACCCGGAACGCGCTGGAGAGATCACTGGTTCGCTTCTTCGCGGAGTTCTACGGGCGCCCGAGGGTCCTGTGGAGCCTGGGCAGCCGGCTCGCCAGCCGTCCTCGCGAACGGCAACTGCCATGAGGGGGATAGCCGACCTGATCACGCTCGGTCCCTCGGCGGCCGCCTCCGCGCTCATCGGCCAGAGGGTCCTCTCTTGCCTTTGGGAGCTCACGTATCGCTGCAACGCGAGGTGCAGCATGTGCGGCTACTGGCGGCGAGCCGACGACCTCGGGGCAGAGCTCGAGCTGGACCAAGTGCGGGAGGGCCTGCGGAAGCTGCACATCCAGGGCTGCCGGGCTGTGAACTTCACTGGTGGCGAGCCAACGCTCCGCACGGACCTGGAGGAGATCATTCGAGCCGCATCCCACCTGGGAATGTGGACGTCGATGGTTACTAACGGAACCCAACTCAGCCGCGAGAGAATCGGAAGGCTCAGGGACACCGGACTCGACAACCTCCTGCTGTCGTTCGACTCGATGGACCCTCGCAAGCACGACGGGCAGAGAGGCATCGACGGGTGCCACGCTGCCGTAGTGAAGTGCCTCGGCTGGCTGGCCGAGGAGTTCCTGGTCGGACACCGCTCCGGCGGGATCATGTGCGTCATCACCAAGCACAACCTGGACGAGATCCCGAGCATCGTGCGGTTCGCCGGAGAACACGGGGTCCTTGCCGTGTTCCAGCCATACCATGCGCGCAAGACCGGATGCACTAGCCTCACCCTGCCGCCCGAGGAGCGGACAATGCGAGTGCTGGCCAACCTCGAACGGGACCGCCAGAACGTGCTGAGCTCACCAACCTACCTGCGGGGATTCTCGCGATTCATCCAGGGCGAGGCGCTACCTCGGTGCCAGGCTGGCCGCAAGTACTGCAGCGTCGACCCTTTCGGCGGCCTTCATCCCTGCGTCGACCTGCCGAGCGCCGGCAACGTCCTACGCGACGAGGTGAGCGTCGTCAGATCCCCAGAGGCGATCGAGAGCGTCAGAGGCTGCTCGGGATGCTGGTACTCCTTCCGGGGTGAATCGGAGGCGAGCCTCTCGTGGGTCGGGGTGGCTCAGAGGCTCCGGCTGCTCCTGCGACTGGTCAGGCAGAACAGGCGACGGCGGGTCAGCGCGGCTGCGCGGCTCAGCTCCCGGGCCGCTTCATCGTCATGGGGTCGCGGAGCGGCAGGTCGGTGACCTTGCCTGCCAGCTCGGCAAGGGTGACGGCGTGCTGGCCATCGGGTGAGCCGGCAATCGGTGTTTGACGGCGTTCGCCGGCGGCTAGTAGGCAGGCTGAGGGTGGGCCGAGAACGGTCTCCGAGCTTGGGCAAGAGCCGCGAGGACGAGGGTGGGTGCGGGCGAGCCGGCACACAAACCCTGCGCTCGGGTGAGCGCGTTTCGACGGCCCGACGCGGCCGGGCTATCCCGCCTGAGCCAGGACGGGGAGGCGCCTGCTCGACTCGTCGAGGAGGACGAGGAGGGTGCCTCGCCTCTGTTCTCACCCGGCCTTCCTCGAGGCGGCTCGACGGCGGCTGAGATGCGCAGGCTCGAGGCCGAGGAAGACCTCGGCAGGCGTGCTGTCTTCGAGGCCCTCGTGGGGGCGAAAGCAGAGGTGTTGGACGAGGACGATCTCGATCCTGCGCTTCAAGTCGCTGGCGGACCGCGTCCCAGGAGCGGCACATGCCCTTGAACGGGCTAGCCTGTGGTGCTCAGCGGGTGTCCATGACGACCGGGGCAGCCGCCTCCGCCACCGCGATGCCCGGGACGTCCCAGACCTCCTGACCCAGCTGAAGGTGCCGAGAGGGGCCGTCGTCAGCGCCATTGAGGTGCGGTCGACCGTCAGGTCCATCGATCGCGTCGGCGGACGGGTCCGCGCCCGACTGTATGACGTAGCGCTCGAGATGGCGGGGAAGAAGTGCTCTATCAGACCTGGAACGGCCATAATCGAGGGCATGGCGACCATCGAGGGCCAGGTCCGCGTCAGTCACAAGGGGGCGGCCCGGGTCCGCCGCGGCCATCCCTGGGTGTTCCGCTCCGACGTCCAGCCGCCGCGGGGCGTCCCGGACGGGGCGGTGGTGGAGGTCACCGGACCGCGTGGCGTGAGGCTCGGCTTCGCCTTCTTCTCCTCCCGCTCCGAGATCTGCCTGCGGATGCTGGAGCGCGGCGAGCGGCTGACCGACGACTTCCTGGGCGTCCGCCTGGGGTCCGCCCTGGCCTGGCGGGACGAGGTGGCCGCCGGCGCCACGGCCTGTCGCCTGGTCCACGGAGAGGGCGATCGTCTGCCCTCGCTGATCGTCGATCGCTACGGCGACTACCTGGTGGTCCAGACCCTCTCGCAGGGAACCGATCGCCTGAAAGCCGAGATCGTCGACCGGCTGGTCGGGCGGCTGGCCCCCCGCGGCATCCTCGAGCGCAACGATCCCAAGGCCCGCGCCCTCGAGGGCCTGGAGCGGCGGGTTGGTCTGCTTCACGGCGAGGTCCCCGAGACCGTGGAGGTGGACGAGGGGGGCGTGAGGCTGGAGGTGGACCTCTGGAAGGGGCAGAAGACCGGTCTCTTCCTCGACCAGCGGGAGAACCACCAGGCCGCCGCCGGCTACGCCCATGGGCGGGTGCTGGACGCCTTCGCCTACAACGGCGGCTTCGGGCTGCAGGTGGCGGCTCGGGCGGAGCAGGTGACGATCGTGGATGCTTCGGCCGAGGCGGTGGCGCGCGCCCAGCGCATCGCGGAGCGCAACGGCCTGTCCAACGTGACCTGCCGCGAGGCCAACGCCTTCGACCTGCTGCGCGAGCTCGAGGGGGCGGGCGAGCGGTTCTCCACCGTGATCCTGGACCCTCCTGCCTTCGCCAAGAGCCGGGCGGCGGTGTCGAGGGCCCAGCGGGGCTACAAGGAGATCAACCTCCGTGGCCTCAAGCTGCTGGCCCCGGGGGGCTTCCTGATCACGTGCTCCTGCTCCCACCATGTCCACGAGGCCGACTTCGAGGCCATCGTGGCCGACGCCGCGGCCGACGCCGGGATCTCGGTGACCCTGGTCGAGAAGCGCCGCCAGGCCCGCGACCACCCGGTCCTGCTGGGCGTCCCCGAGACCCACTACCTCAAGTGCCTGGTCCTCCGCCGGGGCGACTGAGCTCCGGTTGCCCGGCCCTAGCGCTCCCGAGATTCTGCCACGGTGCGCAGGGGAAGGAAGAAGGGCGCCGCACCACCGGGCAACGCGCCTTCACGCACTCCTTCGAGAGGCTCGAATCCGTACTTGGCGTAGAAGGCGACCGCCTCGGGCTTGGCATCGGTCACGACGCCGATGCAGCCCAGGGACTCCCTCAGCTCGAGCGCCAGGCTCAGGATGCGACGGAGCAGCGCCCGTCCCACGCCGAGTCCCTGGGAGCGGGCGTCGACGGCCAGTCGAGCCAGCCGAAGCATGGGGAGCGGATAGCCCGGCAGGCGTTTCCGCATCCTGGTTGACGGAGGGGTCCTCCGCTCGAGGCTGCCCACGCTCACGGTTGCATAGCCGAGAATCCGGGCCTCCAGCACCGCCCCGTACGTGACCGCGAGGTGGAGCTTGAACTGGTTCTGGCCGGCGTAGTGCTGGAAGAACCGATCGATCTCCGGCTGACCGCAGGTGAAGGCGCTCCGGTCGTCGTCGGACCGGAGCGGCCGGATCTCAAGCTCTCCGGCCACCCATCAGCTCCCGCAGTGCGCTGGGCGGTGGCGGGGCCTGCTCGGCCAGGGCGGCCGCCTGATCGAAGGCATCGTCGTCCAGCACGATACGAACCGGGATCAGGGCCTCGTCGGGCAGCTCGCGCCGCGCCTGCATGAAGAACAGCAGCGCCTGCTCGACCACGTGGTTCTTCTTGAGGCCGCGGCTCTCGGTGAAGCGGTCGAGCTCCGCCTTGGTGGCGGACGAGATCGTGGCTGAGATCTGCGAATGCGCGGCCATGACCACCTCGCAATGGAAACCAGTGAAATCCATGGAAATACTAGCTCGCCGACGGAGCCCGCTCAACCCGAGACCCACGACCTCAAGTGACGGGTCCTCCGACGGGGCGACTGAGCCGCTCCCACCGCGCCCGGGCTCGCGAGAGCCGGACCTCCGCGTTCGCCAGCTCGTCGGGGAACAACGCCTCCACCAACTGGAGCATGTTCAGGTGGAGGGCGCCCGGGTCGCCCACCACGGCGCCCATCTCCTCCTCGTAGCGGGTCACCAGCACACCGTAGTCGAAGAAGACCGCACGGTGAACGGCCAGCAGTCCGGCAATGTCCGCCTCGGCTCCCCGGATCACCTTCATCAAGGCGAGATCGTGCCGCTCCGGCAGCCAGACCGCGAGACGGACGAGATCGGGCAAGGCTCGGATCAGTCGCTCCTCCAGGCCGTACGGGCCGTCCGCCACCGACGCGTGGTCGAGGGGGATTGGCAGCCCGGTCACCTCTCGCGCCGTCCGGGCGGCGGCCTCCAGCGCTCCGGCACCAGACGTGTCGAACGCGTAGTCGATGTCCCGGGTCATCACCGGGACCTCGCCACACCCCAGGACCACGGCGGCGCCACCGACGATCACGATTCGGTGTTCGGTAGTCAGGGCCGCATCGATCGCGCGAAGGAAGCGCTCGATGGCGAGCCGGTCATACCTCCGCATGCTGCCCTGGCAAGAGCGGCGCGTGCTTACGGAACACCGCCTCGATCGTCTCGAGCGGCAGGTTCATCAGGTAGCCCCAGCGGCGGGCCACCGGCGGTGTGGTTCTCCGGGCCACCGCCGCCGCGTAACGACCGGTGGCGCGGGTGAAGAACTGCCTCACTCGCCGGCGCCGCCGGTCGCGAAGGCCGAGGGACGCTCGCACCAGATCGGGTGCCTCGCCCAGCCTGCCGGCCAGCTCCAGGAAGAGCCCCAAGGCCGGGCGCTCGTCCCGTTTCGTGACTTCCGTGGAAAGACGATCCCAATCGATGCGCTGCCGGTTGAGCCAGAGGACATAGGGCAGCACCTTCGCCAGTTGCCCGTCGTCGTGGGACAGCGACACGGCTTCCGCCAGGGTCTCCTCGATGGTCTCGCTGGGTGCCTCGCCCGCCTGATCCGTGACGAAGGGCGCCCCGAGCGCAGCCAGCTTCCCTGCCATGCTCTCGACACGTTCCCTGGCCGGCTGCCGGGGGTGTGCCTCGAGCAGGCGCTCGATCAGCTCCCGGTCCGGGTGCTCCCGCTGCGCCCGGTAGACCAGGCTCGCTCCCTGCCGCTCACGGACCGCCAGGCCGGCCGCACACATCGCATGGAGCTCGTCGTGGGCGGCCGCGAAGCTCACATCCGCCAGGCGCGCCAGCCCCGACACGCTTCCGGTCGACCTGTCCCGCCAGAGGACGACGAGCAGGGCCCTTCGGGTCCGGCTGGTCACCAGGTACTCCAGCATGTCCAGATTATCGGATTTCACGATAGTCGTGTCAAGTGGGCCAGCTCTTTGACGAAGGAGCCGACGACGCGACCATAAGACTAAAAGAATTTGACAAATACACGCTCATATCCTATCCTGGGGGTGAGGAGGGGTACCATGCGGATGGATCAGTTCACGGTCAAGGCCCAGGAGGCGCTGGCGGCCGCCCAGACCGCGGCCGAGAAGGCCGACCACCCCGAGGTTTCGACCGAGCACCTGCTGCAGGTGCTGTTGCGCCAGGAAGGCGGGCTGGTGCCGGCCGCCCTGGGCAAGCTGGGGGTCGACGCGGGCCGCCTGGCCGGGGACATCGAGGGCCGCCTGGCCACGCTGGCGCGGGTGCAGGGGGCGCCCACCCACGTCTCGCCCAAGCTCGACGCCGTGCTCAAGGAGTCGCTGCGAGCCGCCGAAGGCTTGAAGGACCAGTACGTGTCCACCGAGCATCTCCTGCTGGCCCTCCTCGAGAGCCAGACTCCCGCCGGCGAGCTGCTGCGCCAGCACGGCGTCAGCCGCGACCGCCTGCTCCAGGTGCTGCGCGAGATCCGGGGCAGCCAGCGGGCCAACGACCCGAACGCCGAGGACCGCTACCAGGCCCTGGAGCGTTATGCCCGTGACCTGACGGCGCTGGCGCGCAAGGGGAAGCTCGATCCTGTGATCGGCCGCGACGACGAGGTGCGGCGGGTGGTCCAGGTCCTCTCGCGGCGCACCAAGAACAACCCGGTCCTGATCGGCGAGCCTGGCGTGGGCAAGACCGCCATCGTCGAAGGTTTGGCCCAGCGCATCGTCTCCGGCGACATCCCCGAGTCGCTCAAGGACAAGCGGGTGGTGGCCCTCGACCTGGGGGCGCTGATCGCGGGCGCCAAGTACCGGGGCGAGTTCGAGGACCGTCTGAAGGCGGTGCTCAAGGAGGTCCAGGAGTCGAACGGCGAGGTCATCCTCTTCATCGACGAGCTGCACACCGTGGTCGGGGCGGGATCGGCCGAAGGGGCGATGGACGCCTCCAACATGCTGAAGCCGGCGCTGGCGCGGGGCGAGCTGCGCTGCGTCGGGGCCACCACCCTCAACGAGTACCAGAAGCACGTCGAGAAGGACGCCGCCCTCGAGCGGCGCTTCCAGCCGGTCTACGTGGGTGAGCCCAACGTCGCCGACACGGTGGGCATCCTGCGCGGGCTCAAGGAGCGCTACGAGGTGCATCACGGCGTCCGCATCCTGGACTCGGCGCTGGTGGCGGCCGCCACCCTCTCCCACCGCTACATCGCCGACCGCTTCCTCCCCGACAAGGCGATCGACCTGATGGACGAGGCGGCCAGCCGGCTGCGGATCGAGATCGACAGCCTGCCCACCGAGATCGACCAGGTGGAGCGACGGATGGTCCAGCTCGAGATCGAGCGACAGGCGCTCAAGAAGGAGAAGGACAAGGCCTCGCGGGAGCGGCTTTCGAAGATCGAGAAGGAGCTGGCCGACCTCAAGGAGCAATCGGCGTCGATGAAGGCGCACTGGCAGCGGGAGAAGGAGTCGATCTCCAAGCTTCGCGAGCTCAAGGGGAAGATCGAGGCCACCCGGTTCGAGACCGAGAAGGCCACCCAGCAGGGCGACCTGGGCCGGGCCGCCGAGCTCCGCTACGGGACGCTGCCGGAGCTGGAGCGGCAGCTCGAGGAGGAGAACCGGCGGCTCGCCGAGCTGCAGTCCGAGCAGCGCATGCTCAAGGAGGAGGTCGAGGCCGAGGACATCGCCGAGGTGGTGGCCAAGTGGACGGGCATCCCGCTCAGCCGGATGCTGGAGAGCGAGGTGGATCGCCTGCTCCACGTCGAGGAGCGGCTCCGGCTGCGGGTGGTGGGCCAGGACGAGGCGCTGACGCTGGTGGCCAACGCGGTGCGCCGCTCACGGGCCGGTCTCTCCGACCCGCGCCGGCCGATGGGGTCGTTCCTGTTCATGGGCCCGACCGGCGTCGGCAAGACCGAGCTGGCCCGGGCGCTCGCCGACTTCCTCTTCGACGACGAGCGGGCGATGGTGCGCATCGACATGTCCGAGTACATGGAGAAGCACGCGGTGGCACGCCTGATCGGGGCCCCTCCCGGCTACGTGGGGTACGACGAGGGCGGCCAGCTCACCGAGGCGATCCGTCGCCGGCCCTACGCGGTGGTGCTGTTCGACGAGATCGAGAAGGCCCACCCCGACGTCTTCAACGTGCTGCTCCAGGTGCTCGACGACGGGCGCCTCACCGACGGCAAGGGGCGCACCGTCGACTTCCGCAACACCGTGCTGATCATGACCTCGAACGTGGCCTCCGACCTGATCCAGGAGCTCGCTCGACGCGAGGCACCGGACATCAAGGACCAGCTCATGGAGGCCCTGCGCCGCACCTTCCGGCCCGAGTTCTTGAACCGGATCGACGAGACGGTGATCTTCCACTCGCTGGGCCCGGCCGAGATCCGGCGCATCGTCGACATCCAGGTCGCCGACCTCGCCAAGCGGCTGGCCGAGCGCAAGCTCACCCTGTCGCTGACGGACGAGGCCCGCGAGCTGCTGGCCGAGCGGGGCTACGACCCGGTTTTCGGCGCCCGACCGCTCAAGCGGACGATCCAGCGCATGGTCGAGGACCCGCTGGCGGTCGAGCTGCTGGGCGGCCAGCTCCACGAGGGCGACCACGTGGTGGTCGAGGTGTCCGGGGACCGGGAGCGGCTCCAATTCCGCAAGGAGGTGCCGGAGCCTCAGCCCGCCTGATCGCCACGGGTCGGATCCCGGCCGAGTCCCGGATTCTTCGGGCGCGGCTTTGACGAGCGCCCCTAGAATGACGCCCCGGCCTCGTTGGGCTGGGGCTCGGGCTCGGGTGTGGGCGCGGGCTCCAGGATCCGGACCCGCTCGATGACCACCGGTGACCGTGGCAGATGCTGGTGGGGGCGCCGGACGGTGGTGGCCACCCGGGAGATCTTGTCCACCACGTCCATCCCCTCGAGCACCTGGCCGAACACCGTGTAGCCGGCGCCGCTGATCCCGAAGTCGAGGCCGTGGTTGGTCTTCAGATTGATGAAGAACTGGGCGCGGGCGCTGTTGGGGTCTGTGACCCGGGCCATCGCCACCGCCCCGCGGACGTTGCGCAGCCCGTTGCGCGCCTCG
>CAZNNH010000202.1:0-10644 GCA_964574335.1 uncultured Acidobacteriota bacterium
CCGATTGGTCACCAGGACCTCGTGGCCCGCCTTCACTTGCTCCAGGTAGCGGCTCAGCCCGGCCTTCAACTCGGCGACGCCAGCCTTCATGTGACCATGATGGTCACGAAGGCGGCGACCGTCAAGAGCTGCGGTTGCTCGGCTACCGGTCACCGGGCGAGACCACGACCGGCTCGATCGCCTGGCCCTTCGGGGCTCCCGGGCCGGCCACGACCGTTCGCTTGCCGGTGGCCAGGTCCACCGAGACGAGCTCTCCGGAGAGCCCGGTGAACAGCGCGGTGCCGTCGGTCCGCACCGGAGCGCCCGGAGCGCCTGGCGGCCACATGTCCGCGGGCCGTAGCCCCTGGAGGTCGTTCAGGACGCGCCCCGCGTCGACATCGACGACGACCGACTGCCGGGGAGCGTAGCGAGGCCCCAAGCCGAAGGCGACCAGGCCGGGTGCGACCTCGACCGCGCGGGTCACCGGTCCGAGCCGGCCTTCGGGGCTGAGATCGATATCGCGGAGCCGCTCTCCGTTCCGGTCGAACAGAGAGACCCAGGTCCCCTCGCCGGACGAAGCGGCGACGGCGATCCGTCCGTCGCCCAGCAGCGCGGCGCTCCGCGACCACACGCCCTCTACCAGCGTGGCGATCAGCTCCCCGGTCCGGCCGTCGCGCAGGCGGACGCCGCCGTCGAACGATACGACCCGGCTGCCGTCCGGCAGGGGCACCATGAAGGGGTGGGCCGGATCGTAGCCGGAGCCGGGCACCGAGAAGTCGCTCCACTCCGGGGCGAGGCCAGCATCCAGGTCCAGTACCTGGCGGGCGGCGTTGCGGTCGTAGAGCCAGACGCGCACGCGGGTCTCGCTCGTGAAGACGGCCCGGGCGGCGTATTGGCCGGGCCGCACGCCGGCCGATGCGAGCTTCCGACCTGAGCGCGTGTCGAACAACGCCGCCGCCGTCGACTCTCCCACCAGCAGCGCCGTGGCTCCGGACGGTGACAACTCCAGGAACGTCCTCCACGGCGGTGTGGTGGTCCCGTCGAGGTGGACCCGCGAGACTCGTGGGGCGGACGGTGACAGGTCGAACAGCTCCAGCACAGTGGAATGCTCGTCGGAGCCGGTCCGCCAACGCGCACCGATCTCTTCATGCGCCGCGAAGACGACAGACCAGCTCTGGTGTGTCCCCCTCGTGTCGAAGAAGGGATCCTGCGCCAGCCGCAGGTATCGGCGCGACGGCAGGTCGAGCAGGGCGACCTGGTTGAGACACGCTGACCGGCCCGAGACACCAAACACCTGGACCCAGCGACCACTGGCATCGCTGCCTAGCACGGAGGCGTGTCGAAGCTCGGACGGCCCGGCGCTGTAGACCCAGTGCCGGTGGGCGGCCGAGGCGAGCAGCATCACCATCACCAGGCCCCAGAAGGTGAGCGAGAGAGCACGATGGGCGCGACGCAGGTCGGTGCGACCGATCCCCACCTGGGCCACGCTGGCCAGCAGGAGCGCCAGCGCCGGGGTGGCCAACAGCATCCAGAATCGGATCGCTCCGTCGGCTCCGCACAAGACCGGTGGACAGTGCCGCACGCCCCAGACGGCCACGGCGAGGCAGGCCAGGTCGAAGGCCACGAAGACCGAGCGGGAGCGGAAGCTGGTGGATGCGAGGTTCGCCAACCCCACCAGCACGACCAGCCACGAGATCGCGAGCACCGTCCCCTGGAGGTCCAGCATCTGGTCGAACCAGGAGGTGCCCTGTGGGGTCGGATAGGCAATCATCCAGGGGACAGCCGCCAGCAGGCCGGTGACCCCAGCCAGCAGCACGGCGGCCAGCCACTTGCCCGCCCAGATCGCCGGCCAGGGCACCGGTTGCGAGAACAGGAACCCGAGCCGGGACGAGGCTGCGTCGCGGGCCAGCATGGTGCCGCCCGCCACCAGCGCCGCGGCGCCCCCGAGCACCACCGCGATCATCAGACCGAAGCTCGGGGAGTCCAGCGGGGACACGCCGAACGCGGGCAGGGCCAGCGGGACGCAGCCCAGCACCAGGCCGGCGGGGAAGAAGAGCCAGCGCTCGCGTAGCTCGCGAGCCGCCACCACCAGCGCCTTTCTCATCGCTGCACCTCCTCGGCCGCCGGGTGCGGCCTGGTGCCTCCGGTCGTCACCGCGGTGAAGATCTCCTCGAGCGGCCGGTCCCACTCCGCCTTGACCGCCTCGAGCGTCCCCTCGAGCGCCAGCCGCCCGTCGTGCAGGATGGCCACCCGCTCGGCCACCCCCTCGATCGCGCGCAGGTCGTGGGTGGTCACGAAGACCGTGGTGCCGCGGTCGGCCAGCTCGCCGATCAGCTCACGGAAGACGGCATCGCGCGCCACCACGTCGAGCCCCAGGGTGGGGTCGTCGAGCAGCAGCAGCTCGGGGGAGTGGCCGAGGGCCAGCGACAGCGTCACCGCCCCCTTCTGTCCCTTCGACAGCCTCGCGAGCGGCCGGTCCATCGGCACCTCGAAGCGCGCCAGTCGGTCGGCCACGGCCTGACGATCCCAGCGGGCGTGCAGCCGCGAGCAGAAGGCCGAGAGCTGGGCCGCCGTCATCTCCGGCGGGGCGGACGGCGTCTCGGGGACCACGCCCACGCGCTCCATCAGCGTGGCGCGCCGCGCCCACGGGTCCTCTCCGAGCAGCCGGGCGCGCCCCTCCGCCGCCGGTCTCTCGCCGAGCAGGACCCGCAGCAGCGACGACTTGCCGGCGCCGTTGCGGCCCAGGAGCGCGTAGACACTTCCGGACGGGACCCGCAGCGTCAGCTCTCGGAGCACCACCGTCCGGCCGTAGCGCACCTCGAGCCGCTCCGCCTCCAGGGCCGCAGGGGTGTCCTTCGGTTCCGTGCTCATCGCTTGCCTCCACGGGGATCCTGAGGTTGCGGCCAGCCGGCCTCCACCGCCAGAAGCGCCTCGGCCCGCCCGACGCCGAGGGTGACCGCGTGGGAGACGAAGCGGGTGGTCGCCTCCCGCAGCGCCCGGCTCCGCTGGGCCGCCGTCATCTGCGGCGGCCGCGCGGCCACGAAGGTCCCCTCGCCGCGCCGGGCCTCGAGGACACCGGCCTCGGCCAGCCGCTGGTAGGCCTTGGCGACGGTGTTGGGGTTGACCCGCAGCTCACGGGCCAGGTCACGGACCGAGAGGACGGGGCCTCCCGGCGGCAGCGAGGACGAGGCGACCAGCCGGCGGATCCCCTCCTCGATCTGGCTCCAGATGGGAATGGAGAGCGTCGGGTCGATGCGGAAGGGGGGGCCTGGGCTCATCGGGCACCTCTCGGCAGTGAGACACTGTACTACGACCGCAGTACCGAATGTACTGCGGTTGTAGTACAGTTGTCAAGCCCCGCGAGAGGGCCCGGCGGTGAGCGGCTACCTGAGGATGAAGCCCACCTCGACGGTCAGCACCACCGGGACCGGCGCGCCGTTGAGCAGGGTCGGCGAGTACAGCCACTGGCTCACCGCGTCGATGGCCGCCTGGCGGAGCAACGCCGGACCGCTCACCACCTGGACGTCGACCACCTGGCCGCGCGGGTTGATGGTGCAATCCAGGAGCACCACCCCCTGCAGGCGCGTGTTGATGGCCAGCTCCGGGTAGACGGGGGCCACGTTGCGGAGCTTGCGCGGCCTCTCGATGGTGGTGCCCCTCAGCACGATCGGCGTCGTGGGGGGGTTCTCGGGGACGGGAACCAGGGGTTGCCATCCGTCCGTGTCGGATCGTTCGCCCGTGCCACCGGGGATGCCGGGCTCACCGCCCACGGGATCGGGGACGAGATCGACCCGCGACACCAGCGTCTCCGGGTCGATCGTCGGTGCCGTGAACGGCGGCGGCTCCTCGGGTCTGGGGGTCTTGGGCCCGGGGTCCTTGGGCACGGTCTGTTTCTGGCTGGCCGCTGCGGCCGGCGGCGGCTTCACGACCACGATCTGGGGCGGTTTCACGCCGGTGACCACCCCCGGGGCCAGCGGTGGAAGCGGCTCTTGCGCCAGCAGCGGCAGCACCACCACCGCCGCCAGCGCCGCTGCGTGCAGCAGCACCGAGATCGGCAGCGTGCGGGCGCTCCGGGTCCGGGGGCGGACCCGGGCCGAGCCCAGCAGGTCCTCGAACAGCCTCGGTCTCATCTCGAGCCTCCTCTCGTGGGGCGCGGATGGGACCGCGCCACCCGAAACGGCCCGGCCGGCGCCTGGGGCCGCCATCGTCCGAGCCGGGCTTTCGACCTCGCGAGATCTCGGCCGTCGTCTGCCCATGAGACACCGCCACCGCCGCGTCGGGTCCGGCCCGGGCGAGACCCATTGACCTCGGGGCGTGGTTCGCGGGAACTTTCGGGGCGCGCCGGCTGAATCACCGGTAGCAGTGGAAGAGCCGCCGACACCGAGCCAATGGGAGCCACACACGAGCCGACCGACGACGACCTGCTGCGGCGCGCCCGGGAGGGCGACCTGGAGGCCTTTGGCCGGCTGTACCAGAGGCGCCAGGCCGGCATCTACCGCTTCGCCTGGCGGATGACGGGCTCCCGGTCGTTGGCCGACGACGTGACCCAGGAGACGTTCATGGCCCTCTTGAGACAGCCCGAGGCGTACGACCCGACCCGTGGCTCGCCGGCCGCCTTCCTCTACGGGATCGCCCGCAACCACGTGCTGCGCCAGCTCCAGCGGGTCCGACCGAGCCTGCCGCTGGACGACCCGGGCGGGGAGCTGGGCGGGCCGCTGCCCGAGGTGCTGGTGAGCCGGGAGGGGCCGGACCACCTGCTGGCCCGTGCCGAGGCGGTCCGCGACGTGCGCCGGGCGATCCTGGCCTTGCCGCCGGCGTTCCGCGAGGTGGTGGTGCTGTGCGAGCTGGTCGAGGTGAGCTACGCGGACGCCGCCCGGGCCCTCGGCTGCCCGGTCGGGACGGTGCGCTCCCGGCTGCACCGGGCTCGCGGTCTGCTGTCCGAGGCGCTGCGCTGCGCGGCCGAGCCGGAGGCGCCGCCGCGGGCCGCCGGGAGGGCGATGCCATGAGCGCGAAGGGGTGTGCCGAGATCGGGCCGTCGCTGGTCGAGCTGGCGCGCGGCCGGTTGCTCGAGGCCGAGGAGGTGCTCGGCGCCCGGGAGCACCTGGCGGGGTGCCCGGCCTGCCGGGCGCGCTTCGAGGCGGAGCGCGAGCTGAGCCAGGCCCTCCGCTGGGCGGCCGAGGCGGACGATGGGGCGGGCGCGCCGGCGCGGGTGGAGGCGGCGCTGCGCGAGACGTTCGCCCGGCAACGGATGCCGAGCCAGCCGGCGGCGGTCCGGACTCGAGCCCGTCTTCGTCCGCGGGAGGCTCTGCTGATGGCGGCGGCGGCGGCCGGGTTGATCCTGGCGCTGGCCGCGATCCTCGGGCCGTCGACGAGGTCCCCCGGCCGGACCCGGACCGTGACCCGGCGCCCGCCACCTCTGGTTCGGGTGACGGGGCGCGCCGAGACCCTGCAGCTCGCCCCGCTCTACGCCTCGCCGCTGACCGACGTCGAGTCAGGCCAGGTGATCCGCGTCGGACTGCCGCGGTCGGCGCTTCGGTCCATGGGCTGGCCGCTCCCGGAGGTTCCCGGGGCGGAGCTGGTGCCGGCGGAGGTCCTGCTGGGAGAGGACGGGTTGGCTCGGGCCGTGCGCCTGGTGAGGTAGATCCGGGGGCGTTGTGTCGTCCTTGGTGGTCAAGGAAGGAAGGAGACGAGTCGATGTCGAAGCCAAGCCGTCTGATCGTGTTCCTCGCGGTGTCGCTGTCGGGCGCGGGCCTGGCCCTGGCTGAGCCGCCGCAGACCATGGCCGTGACCGTCGACGTGACCGGGCCACTCCCGCTGGGCATGGGCGGAGCCGTGCTCCAACACCCGGGTGAGCGTACCTTCGTGTTCGAGGCCGCCGGCTCCTTCGAGGGAAAGGTGGTCGAGGGTGCCCCGTACTGTGCGGTGGCCGTCACCGAGGTGACGCAGACGCTGGCCGACGGCAACCGCATCGTGCGCGAGACCCGCGCCCCGGTCTGCCGGGACGGCCAGGGACGCACCCGGCGTGAGCACAAGCTGGCCGCCATCGGCCCGCTGGTGGCGGTGGGCGACCTGCCGGAGCGGATCTTCATCAATGACCCGGTGGCCGGGACCGGCTGGGTGCTCGACCCCGAGAAGCGCGTCGCCCGCCGCCAGCCCCGGCTGAAGGTGATCCACGAGGGCGCCGACGAGACCGCCGAGGGGCCTCGCCACGAGAAGACGGTCCACGTGGTGCGCAAGGTGATCCAGCACCAGCCGGCGGACGCATCGTCGGCGCCGCCGGTCGAGGTCCAGCACGACGTGACGGTCACGGCCGACGTCGGCCCCAGGACCGGCCCCCTCTGGGTCGAGGAGTTCGACCTGGACGAGTCCCACGCACCCTTCGCGGCCAGCCGCATCGACAAGCAGGACCTGGGGACCCGGCAGATCGAGGGCGTCGAGGCGGAGGGGTCGCGCGACACCCTCACCATCGAGGCGGGCGCGATCGGCAACGAGCGCCCGATCGGGATCGTCTCGGAGCGCTGGTACTCGAAGGAGCTGCAGGTGGTCCTGCGCAGCACCCGCCAGGACCCGCGCTTCGGCGAGACCAGCTACCGCCTCACCGACGTGGTGCTGGGCGAGCCGGACCCCTCGCTGTTCGAGGTCCCCTCGGACTTCACGGTCGAGGAGGGCCCGGACCGGACGGTCATCCACGAGTAGCGGCCGGCGCGGGTAGGCCGGTCAGGTCGCACGCGACCGCCGGCTGGCTCGTCGAGCGCGGCGCGAAGCAACGGGCAGGGCGGCCAGGTTCCCGGGCCGTCCTGCCCGATGTCCACGAACCCGGCGCGGCGCACTGAAAGTCAAAAGTCTAGACCTGACCCCCCGAGGGCCGCGGCGCCCAGCAGGGCGATGTCCGGGTCCTGGCTGCGGGCCAGCCGCAGCCGCTCCACCACCTGGGGCTGGGGGCAGCGGCCCAGCTCCTGCCGCACGGCTTCTTCGAAGTAGGGGAAGGCGGCGGCGACCGAGCCGCCCAGCACCACGATCTCCGGGTCGTAGGCGTAGATCACGACCAGGAGCGCCTGGCCGATATCGCGACCGAGGTCCCGGAACGCCTCGAGCGCCTGCGGGTCACCGGCCGATGCTCGCCGCGCCAGAACCTCGCCGGCCACGCCGTGCTCGCGTCTCAGGCGCTGGCCGCTGCAGTAGTGCTCGATGGTGGCGTCACGGTAGGGGATGCTGCCGATCTCGCCGGCCCCGCAGTTGGGGCCGCAGTAGAGGCGGCCGTCGAGGACCAGCCCGGCGCCGAGGCCGGTGCCGATGGTGATCCCCACCAGGCTGCGGCAGCCCGCCGCCTGGCCGAACCGCCACTCCCCGAGGGCGAAGCAGTTGGCGTCGTTGTTGACGAAGGCGGGGACGCCATACCGGTCCTCGAGGATCTGCTTGAGCGGCACCGCCCTCCAGGATGGGATGTTCTCCACGTTCCTGACGATCCCGTGCTCGAGGTCCACCACCGAGGGGACGCCGCAGCCGATGCCGCCGGCGGCGCCGGGCCCCACCCGGTCGATGGCCTCCAGCACCTCCCCGATCACCACCGCCTCCCCGGCCTTCGAGGAGATGGGCCGCGCGAACCGGGCCGTGATCCGGCCCCCCTCGACGGCGGCGGCCCGGACGCCCGTTCCCCCCAGGTCCACGCCGATCAGCAAGCGGTCTCCTTCTTGGCCAGGAGGGTGGCGTTGGCGATCAGGGGCCGCGCCCAGAAGCCGATCGCCAGGATGTAGGCCAGGGTGAGGTAGAGGAGCAGCATCGAAAGCCGCAGGCCCAGAAGGTCGCCCAGCGCCCCGACCAGCAGCGGCACGATGGCGCCGCCGATGATGCCGGTGCACAGGATGCCGGAGAAGGAGCCGTGGTGCCTCTCGACCGAGTTGAGGGCCAGGGAGAAGATGATCGACCACATCACCGAGAGGCAGAAGCCCACCACGCCGAAGTAGTAGACGGTCATCCGGAAGCCGCCGACCAGCGGGAGCCAGAACCGGAACGAGACCATCTCGACCGGCCCCAGCAGCGCCACCGCCAGCATCACCATGCTGGCCACCGAGGCGCCGATCAGCACCTTGCGGCTGTCGAAGAGCTTGAGCAGGACCAGGCCCAGCAGGCAGCCGAGCGTCATCATCAGCCAGAAGTTGCCCACCACGCGGGCGCCCAGGGTCTGGGGGTCGACGTGGTGGTAGTCCTGCAGGAACTTCGAGATCCAGTTGGCCACCCCCTGCTCGGTCCCCACGTAGCAGAAGATGCCCAGGAAGTAGAGGAGCACCTGGCGGTTCCGGAGCAGCTCCAGGTGGGTGGCCCAGGCGCCGGCGCGTTCGTCTTCCTTACGCTCGACCGGGGGGAAGCGCAGCGCCAGCACCACCGCCACCATCAGCAGGGTGGTGACCGCGAAGACCCAGTAGAGGGAGATCCAGGGCAGCCCGGCCGGCACCATCCGGGAGAGGCCGGCGATCAGCAGGTTCCCGTCGCCGTGCCGGGCGTGGCGGCCGAGCCCGCTCACCAGATAGGAGTAGATCTCGGGGCTGATGAAGGAGGCCAGGCCGAAGATGAGCTGGGCCATCACCGAGTTGAAGGCGAAGTGGGCCTCGCCGCCGGCCACCCGCAGCAGCGGGTTGATGGCCACCTGCAGGATCGCCATGCCGATCCCGATCAGGAACAGCGAGAGGAGGCCCACCTTGAACACCGGGAGCAGGGCGAAGGCCAGCGATCCCAGGAAGGCCACCAGGAACGCGGCGGCGATCACCTTCTTCTCGCCGTGCCGCTCCACCAGCATCCCGGAGGGGATCGACATCACGCCGTAGGCGATGAAGAAGGAGAAGGGGAGGAAGCCCGCCATCCCCAGGCTCAGCTCGAAGCTCGAGATGATGTCCGGGATGATCGGCCCCAGGATGTTGGTGAGCAGCGAGATGACGAAGAAGACCAGGAAGACCAGAAAGACCATCGTGTGGTTGGTCTTCATCGGGCTACTCCTCCGGGGCCAGGTTGAAGCCCGAGACCGAGAGATCGGGCAGGTCGTCGGCGAGGAGCCGCGCCGGGTACTCGGCGGTGAGGGCCCGGGTCTCGCCGGGCAACAGCGACACGTAGTTGTCGTCCCAGTAGACGGGGCGCAGGAGCTTCTGGCCCTTCTTTGTCAGCAGGCCGAGCTCGATGAAGAAGGCCACCACGTCGCTGTGGTTCACGAGGGTGACCCGGGCGCGACGGGTCTCGCCCACGGAGACGACGTCGAGCGAGGCGGTGACCCGGGCCGGCGGAAGCCGCCGCAGCCCGGTGAGATCGGCGTACTCCTTGGTGGGGGTATAGAACCAGGTGCTGTTCTCCCAGTCGGGGACGTCGTCGTGGCTCGAGAGCCAGTAGAAGTTCCGGGCCAGAACCGTGCCGTCCGCCTGGCGCAGCAGAAGCGACAGGAACCGGAGCGGGGTGTCGATCGCCAGGCCGCCGAGGTCGAGGATCTTCTTGGAGCTGAGCTCGTCGAGATCCACCGGGATCCGCTTCTCGAGCACCGGGCGCGAGGCGGCGTCGAGCACCCGCACCTCGGCGGTGAGACCGGCCAAGGCCCGCGGCCGGTCGTTGACGGCAAAGACCGCATGGTCGCCGTAGTCGTAGACCAGGCTCTGCGGCTGGCAGGCGACGCGTGTCCCGTAGAAGGCGCCGTTCGGGAGCAGGTAGTGGTCGTAGAGCTGCCAGTAGAGCTTGGGCCAGGCGGCGTTCAGCATCCACTGGATCACGCCGGTGGCCTCCGGGCGCCTCACGGCGAAGGCCTCGAACATGGCCCGGATCGCCTCGTAGTTGGCGGCCTGGGCCACCCGGGCGAAGTCCTCGAGGCTGGTTGGCTGGCCGTAGCGGTGGTCGAGGGCCAGCCGGTAGCGGTCGAGGCTGCTGAACTCGTTGCGGCCGCAGTGGTAGTCCCAGACCGCGTCGATCGGCCACCGGTGGTCCTCGGGGAACATCCGCCGCAGGCTGTCGAGGGGTGGCGGCTGGGGGCCGGGGCCGGTCTCGGTGTTGAAGCCGTAGGCGCCGCCGCGCTGCTTGTCGAGGTACCAGTAGCTGGGGACCACGTAGTCGTAGGGGCCCTCCATCTTCACCGCGGTGGGCCCGCTGAGGGCGCTGGTCTTGCCCTTACAGCCGGCCAGGTAGGGGCGGGTGGGATCGACCCGCTCGAGCGTCTCCCGGAAGCGCCTTTCCAGGGCGGGGCGGGGGATGGTGTCGCTCCCCACCACCCAGACGAAGACGCTCGGGTGGTTGCGCAGCCAGATCACCTGGTCGGCCAGGTAGCGGTCGAGCAGGTCCCGCTCGGGCTCGGTCAGGCCGCCGCCGAAGTCGTCCACCGGCCGGCCCAGGTAGCCCTCCCACTCCCACTGGCAACTGAAGCCGACCATCACCAGGACCCCGAGCCGGTCGGCCAGGTCGTAGAGCCGCTGGCTGCTCCCCCAGAAGCCCTCCAGGCGCACCGTGTTCAGGTTCATCTGGCGGACGTAGCGGAGCTGGGCCTCGAGGTTGTCCGGGTCCTCGGCCAGCAGCAGGTCGTCCACCCAGCCGCCGCCGCGGATCAGGATCGGGATGCCGTTCACCCGGTAGCCGCGGTGGCCGGCATCGTTGATGTAGTCCGTCACCTCGCGGACGCCGAAGCGGACCTCGCGGGCGTCC
>CAZNNH010000203.1:0-10616 GCA_964574335.1 uncultured Acidobacteriota bacterium
CGCTGCTGGCGGCGGGGCTCGGGCTGATTGCCCCTTGCGGCAGCGCGGAGGAGACGGCCCCGGCGACGGCTGAGACGCCGGCCGATCCGGACGAGGCTCCCGAAACGCAGGCGCTGCCGAGGTTGCACGAGGAGATCACCGTCACCGCCACCCCGATCCTGGAGCGGATCCACGTCGAGACGCTGGCCGGATCGATCACCACGGTCGGTCGCCGCCAGATCGAGGACCTGAACGCCCAGGACATCGCCTCGGCGCTGCGTCGGGTGCCGGGCCTGGCCATCTCCCGCTACAACCCCATCGGCAGCTACGGGGGCGGCGACGGCGGTGCCGTCTTCGTTCGAGGCCAGGGGTCGGGCCGCCCCGGCGCCGAGATCGCCACCAGCATCGACGGCATCCCCAAGTTCGTGGGGGTCTGGACGCATCCGCTGCTCGACCTGCTCTCCGTCGACCTGGTCCACGAGGTGGACGTCTACCAGGGGGCCCAGCCGGTGCTGCTCGGCAACATGGCCTTCGCCTCGGTGGACCTCGTCTCCCGGCGGCGGGAGACCGAGGGGCTGGGCGGCCAGGCGAGCCTGGCCTACGGGAGCTTCGACACCCGTGTGGTCACTTTGGAGCAGGAGGGGCGCCAGGGTCGGCTGGACTGGCTGGTCTCGGCCAGCCACCGGCAGAGCGATGGGCACCGCGAGGGCGCGGACGGTCGCACCCGGGCGGTCTTCGCCCGGGCCGGGGCCCGGCTGGCCGAAGGCTGGGACCTGTCGCTGGTGGCCGACCTCACCGACGGTGCGGCCAGCGATCCGGGCGCGGAGGGGACACAGGCGCCCGGCGTCCGGCCCCGCTTCGAGTCGTCGGACGGCCTGGGTGTCCTCACCCTGACGCGGCGGCACGGGGAGACGTCCGGATACCTGAAGCTCTACTACGACGACGGCTCGATCGACTGGCGGCAATGGGACGCCGCCAGCCAGCAGCCGTTCTTCACGCTGACCGACTGGAGCAACTACGGGCTGCGCCTCCGCGACCACTTCTCGGTGCTGGGGCGGGGGCTGGTCACCGCGGGTCTGGACCTCGACAGCTACGGGGGCACCTCCCTCGAGTCGTGGCCGGACCAGGACCGGCCGCTCGGCGACTTCCGCTTCCGCAACACCGCCGGCTACCTCGCCTATCAGCACAGCTTCGGCGGCGCCTTTGAGGTCACCCCCTCGGCCGGCCTCCGGTACAACGACAGCCGCACCTTCGGAGGGCAGTGGGGCGGGCAGGCCGGTCTCGAGGTCTCGGGCAGCTTCGGCAGGGCCCACGCCCGCTACGCCCACGCCTTCAACCTGCCCGGCGTGTGGACGGCCGTCTTCTACCAGGGTTACGGCCGGGGCGACCAGTGGATGGACCTGGGCCCGGAGCGGATGGACCAGTGGGAGGTCGGGTTCAGCCGGGGGCTCGGGTCGTGGGTGCGCCTCGACCTGCTGCTGTTCAGAAGCGACATCGAGGACGCGCTGCGTTTCGTGCCGCCGCCGCCCCCGCCGCCGTCGTTCGCCAACACCGGGAGCTACCGCAGCCGGGGGGCCGAGGTGTCGGTCTCGGCCGCGCCGGTCTCGGGGCTCAGCCTGATCGCGGCCCTGACCTACATCGACAACCAGCCGGAGGAGGTGCCGTTCGCGCCGGGGACGAGCTGGATGGCGGGCGCCGTCTTCTCCCGGGGCCGAGCGCGTGTCTCGCTGGATGCCCAGCACGTCGGGAAGAGCTGGTTCGGCAACCCCCGCTTCCCGGCCTCCCCGCAGCCGATCGGGGCCTACACGCTGCTGAACGGACGGATCGCCTGGTCTCTCGCCGGGAGCGGTAGCGAGGTCTACCTGGCCGGCGAGAACCTGACCGGGGCGACGTACGAGTACCGGCCGGGTTATCCGATGCCGGGGGCCTCGGTGACGGTGGGGCTGAAGGTCGGCCTCCAGCGGGACCGATGACGGAGGACGTGAGCGAGGCCACGGCTGGCGGACCCGGCGACGGGCCCGCCCCGATCGACCTCCGCGAGATCAGCCGGGCGGCGCTGGTCACCGCGGCCGCGCTGGCGCTGCCCCTCGTCTTCCACGTCCTGCACCTCGGCCACGTCTTCCTCCCCATGTACCTGCCGATCCTGGTGGGGGGCTTCGTCCTGCGCCCCAGGAGCGCGGTGATCGCCGGAGCGGCCGCGCCCCTTCTCTCGGCGGTGGCCACCGGCATGCCGCCGCTGTTCCCGCCCATCGCCGCCTGGATGGCGCTCGAGCTGGCGCTGATGGCCGGCCTGTCGGCGGTGCTGCATCGGCGCCGCCTGGTCCCGGTGACGATCACCCTCGCCCTGGTCCTGATCGTCGGGCGCACGGTGTACCTGGCCGCCGCTTACGTCACCGGGCTCTGGCTCGACCTCCCGGCCCGTCTGCTCACGCTGGCCACGTTCCTGGCCGGCTGGCCGGGGATGCTGCTCGCGCTTCTGGCGGTGCCGCGTGCGGTCCAACTGCTCGAGCGCCACCGGAGGACACCGTGAGCGATACCGCCATCGACAAGCGGGGCTTCTTCGACGAGCTCTCCTCACGCTGGGACACGATCAAGCCGCCGGAGGCCTGCGCCCCGGGGGTTCTGCGCGGGCTCGCCCTGGTCGGGCCCCTGAGCGGCCGTACCGTGGTCGACGTGGGCTGCGGCACCGGCCTGCTGGAGGGACACCTGCTGCCCCGGGTCGGCGACGGGCGGGTGATCGCCGTCGACTTCGCGCCGGCCATGATCGCGCGGGCCCGCGAGCGCCACCCGTCGCCCCGCATCGAGTGGGTTTGTCGCGACGTCCTGGAGACCGGGATCCGGGATGGGGCCGCGGACGGGGTCCTGTGCTTCAACGCCCTGCCGCACTTCCCGGACCGCCCCGCCACCCTCTCCGAGATGCTCCGGTGGCTGAGGCCCGGCGGCTTCGTCCTGATCTGGCACGACATCGGGCGGGAGCGGCTGGCCGAGATCCACGCCGGCTCGGCTTCCGCCATCCAGGCCGATCGGCTGCCGCCCGTGGACGAGCTGGCCGCTCTCGCCCGCGCGGCCGGTCTGGTCGTCGACCGCTCCCAGGAGGACGAGGGGGCGTACACGCTCTTGGCCCATCGGCCGTGACACCGGATCCGCGCACGGCGCTTTCGGTGTCGGTGCTGGCGGCCCTCGCCGGGCTGGCCAGCCCGCGGGGGGCGCGGGTCGCCGTCGTGGGCCTGGTCCTGTGGGCGGTCCTTCGGGGCGTCCCGCCGCTGCGATTGCTGCGGCGGGCGCTGCCGATCGTCTCCGGCCTGCTGGCGGTGCTGGTGCTGCTGCCCTTCGCCCCCGCCAAGGTGCTCGGTGTCGCCCAGCGTGGGTTCGCGGTGTCGCTGGCCCCGGTGGTCCTGGGCTGCCTCGTCTCTTGGAGCGGGCTCATCGCCGCGGTCCAGGGCCTCGGTCTCTCCCGGCCCGGCGTCGCCTTCCTGGTGATCCTGGCGCGGCACACCGTCACCGTCGGCGAGGAGGCCCGGCGCGCGTCCCGGGCCCTGGTGGTGCGCGGCGGCTTCAGCCGTGCCGGGAACCTCGTCTCCTCGACGGCGATCCTGGTGGCGCGGGTGATGGACGTGGCCCTGCACCGGGCCGAGCACGTGGCCCAGGCGCTGACCCTGCGCGGCTTCGAGGGCCGGGTGCCGGGCCTTCTCTCCTGGCGGCCGCGTCGCGCCGAGGCCGGCGACTACCTGATGGCGCTGGTGCTGGCCGCGGTTGCGGTGGCCGAGGTGGTGCCATGGCACCGCTGAGCCTCGGGGTGGAGACGGTCCGCCACCGCCACCCGGGCGCCCTGCGCGACACGCCGGCGTCGGTCAGCTTCACGCTGGCCCCCGGCGAGCGGGCCCTGCTGCTGGGCCCGAACGGCTCCGGCAAGACCACGCTGCTGCTCCGGGTGGTCGGCCTTCTCGACGGCCCCGGAGAGGTGCGGGTGGGAGGGGAGCTGATGGTCGGGGCCCGTCGCCGCGGGCTGCGGCGCGGGATCGGCTTCCTCTGGCAGAGCCCCGACGACGCCCTCCTGCTGCCCACCGTCCTCGAAGACGTCGCGCTCGGCCCGGCCAACGACGGTCGGCCGCCCGCCGAGGCCTGCGCTACGGCCCAGGAGTGGCTGGATCGCCTCGGGATCGCCCACCTGGCCGGCCGGGCGGTCCGCGACCTCTCGCTGGGCGAGAAGCAGATGGTCTCCGTGGCCGGGGTGTTGGCCCGCGAGCCGGGGCTCCTGCTTCTCGACGAGCCCAGCGCCTCCCTCGACGAGGCGCGGCGACGTCGGCTGGTCGAGACCCTCTCCCGCCTGCCCGCCACCATCCTATTGGCTACCCATGACTTGACCTGGCGGACCACCCCCGGCTTCGAGCGTCGCCTGAGCCTGGACGGAGGGATCGAGACCCAGCCCGAATGATGCAATTGTCTCTTGCGCCCGGATTGTTGGCTGTGGTCTATTTGGTGCGGTTACGCCGGGGAAGTCCTCATGAGACGCCTGTTCCAGGACAGCGCTCACTTGGTCCGCGTGGCCAGTCTGTTCGGTGCCCTGCTGGTCGGCTTCCTGATCGTCAGGAGCTTCCTGGTGCCGCCCGGCTTCGGCGTCTACGGGCACTTCCGGAAGGGCGCCCTCGACGATAATCGGGCCCACCCCATCGCCTACGCCGGCGCCCAGGCCTGCCAGGAGTGCCATTCCGACGCCGCGAAGGCGCTCGCCGCGGGCAAGCACGCGCAGGTCCGCTGCGAGGCCTGCCACGGTCCGCTGGGCCGGCATGCCGAGGACCCCTCGGCGCAGGAGGGGCGCAAGCCCGACCCCACCACGCTGTGCGTGCGCTGCCACCTCGTGAACGTGGCCAAGCCGGCCGGCTTCCCGCAGGTGGACCCGGCCGACCACGCCCCGGACGGCGCCTGCACCGACTGCCACACCCCCCATGACCCGGGCCTCGAGTAGGAGGGCCTCGTGAAGCGCATCGATCGACGCGAGTTCCTGGGCCACACCGGCAAGCTGGTGTGGCTCACGGGGGCCGCCACGGTGGCCTTCGAGCACGTGATGGCCGGGCGGCCGGAGGCGGCGCCCAACTACACCCTCACCGACCACTGGTGGGCGATGACCATCGACATCGAGAGGTGCATCGGCTGCGGCAACTGCGTGCGCGCCTGTAAGGACGAGAACCAGGTCCCGCGGGAGCCGTTCTACTTCCGCACCTGGGTCGAGCGCTACCACGTGCCCGGCGGCGACATCGAGCACCCCAAGGTGGACTCCCCGAACGGCGGCTTCGACGGCTTCCCCGAGAAGTACCCGGCCGGCGACGGCGCCAAGAGCTTCTTCGTGCCCAAGCTGTGCAACCAGTGCGCCCACTCGCCCTGCGTCCAGGTGTGCCCGGTGGGGGCCACCTTCGAAAGCCCGGACGGGGTGGTGATGGTCGACTCCAGCTACTGCATGGGCTGCCGCTACTGCGTACAGGCCTGCCCCTACGGCTGCCGCTACATCCATCCCGAGACCCACACCGTCGACAAGTGCAACCTCTGCTACCACCGGATCACCAAGGGCCTCACCACCGCCTGCTGCGAAGCCTGTCCCACCGAGACCCGGGTGCTGGGCGACCTGAAGAACCCGAAGGACCCGATCCACGAGTTCCTGCGCACCCACAAGGTGCAGGTGCTCAAGCCCCAGATGGCCACCGGCAGCAAGCTCTACTACAACGGGCTGGATGGCTCGGTGCGCTAGGAGCGAGCCAGGAGCGATCGACCATGCTTAGCGTGCTGCCGGGCGTCCAAGGCTTCATGTACCCCAACGAGGTCGAGCTCCAGTGGGGCGTCCTGATCGTGCTCTACCCCTACATCACCGGCCTGGTGGCCGGCGCCTTCATCCTGGCGTCGCTGGAGCGGGTCTTCCGCGTCGAGGCGGTCAAGCCCACCTACCGTCTGGCCCTGCTCACCGCGCTGGCCTTCCTGCTGGTGGCGCCGCTGCCGCTCCAGCTCCACCTGGGCCGCCCCGAGCGCTCGCTGGAGATGTACGTGACGCCGCACACCTCCTCGGCGATGGCGATGTTCGGCTTCGTCTACCTCTGGTACCTGATGGCGGTGCTGCTGCTCGAGCTCTGGCTCGAGTACCGCCGCGACATCGTGCGGCTGGCCGACGAGGCCCGGGTCCCGCTACGCTGGCTCTACCGGGCGCTCACCCTTGGCTCCCGCAACGTCAGCCCGGCAGCGCTGGCCATCGACGAGCGGGCGAGCTTCCTGGTGACGCTGGTGGGGATCCCTTCGGCCTTCCTGCTCCACGGCTACGTGGGCTTCATCTTCGGGTCGGTCAAGGCCAACCCCTGGTGGTCCACGCCGCTGATGCCCGTCGTCTTCCTCTTCTCCGCCATCGTCTCCGGGATCGCGGTGGTGCTGCTGCTCTACATGCTGCTGACCTGGCTCCGCGGCGTCTCCCTCGACATGCGCTGCCTCGACACCATCGGCCGCTACCTGCTCTACTCGTTCATCATCGACTTCTCCCTGGAGATGCTCGACCTGCTGCACCGGATCTACGAGGCCGACGAGTCCTTCAAGAGCCTCGACTTCATGGTCCACACCCGCCTCTACACCTCCCAGGTGATCCTGCAGATCATGGTGGGAACGCTGCTGCCGATCGGCCTGCTGGCGCTCTCCCAGGTCGTCTCGCTGAGCGAGAAGGCGCGCCAGGGGCTCTACGCGGTGGCCGGCCTCTTGACCCTGATGGGCATCTTCGCCATGCGCTGGAACGTGGTGATCGGGGGGCAGCTCTTCTCCAAGAGCTTCCTCGGCTACACCACCTACAAGATGGAGTTCGCGACCCGGGAAGGTCTGCTGCCAGCGGTCCTGCTGATGCTGCTGCCGTTCGTGATCCTCTGGGCGCTGGTGCGCCTCTTCCCACCCTGGCCGGAGGAGGAGGCGGCGGCTCCCCAGACGGTGGCGTAGTGCCTTCGCCGGGACCGAGGCCGCAGCCTCGGGTCCGAGGAGGGTGAGACCACGGCCGAGACCCCGCAGGACGTCGCCCGTCGCCTGGAGGCCGTGGAGCGGGAGCTCGCCGGCGTGCGTGAGCGCCTGGAGCGCCTCGAACGTCGGTCGCCCGAGACGGTTGCCGCATCGACCGCCCCGTCGCCGCTCGAGCCATCCGTCGGGGTCCCCGCCGGCCTTCCGAGCGGGATCCCGGCCCTGGCTGGCCGGATGCTGCTGGCGCTGGCCGGCGGCTACCTGATACGGGCCCTCACCGAGAGCGCGCTGCTGGCGCCGCTGGCCGGCACCTTGCTCGGCCTCGCCTACGCGCTGGTGTGGGCGCTGCTCTCGGATCGGGCCGCCGGGCGGGGTCACCGGCTGGCGGCCGGCTTCCACGGCCTGACCGGGGTCCTGCTCGCCTATCCGCTGGTGCTCGAGTCGGCGGCGCGCTTCCGGACCATCTCGCCGAGCCAGGCGGCGCTTTTGCTGTCGATCGCCGCCGCCACCCAGGTCACCGTGGCCCGCCGCCGGGAGCTGGCGCCGCTGGCCTGGCTTTCGGTGCTGGCGGCGCTCTTCACCCTGATGGCGCTCCTCGTCTCCACCCACGCCGTGCTGGCCACCGTCTTCGCCCTGCTGTTCCTGGCGGCGCTGGCCGAGGGGCTCGCCGTCGAGGGCCGCTGGCTGGGGCTGCGGGTGCCGATCGCGGTGGTGCTGGACGGCGTGCTGCTGCTGATGGTGCTGGTGCTGCGGCGGGAGTCGGGGCTGCCATCCGGCTACCCACCGCTGGCCTCCAGCGCCGCGCTCTCGGCGCTCCTGCTGACGCCGGCCCTCTACATGATCGGCGTGGTGGTCCGCACCATCCGCCTCCGGCGTGCGGTCCACGCCTTCGCCGTCATCCAGGGGACCGCCGGGCTGCTGATCGGCCTGGGCGGCGCCTTCGGTCTGCTCACCTCGGCGGGTGGCTCGGCCGCCCCGTTGGCGCTGGCCACCCTGCTGCTGGCCACCCTGTGCTACGGGACCGCCTTCCTCGTCGTCGAGCGCCGGCACGGCCACCGCCGCAACTTCTACTTCTACACCACCGCAGGTGGCCTGCTGGCGCTTACCGGCACCGGGCTGCTTCTCTCCGGAATGGTCCTCGGCCTCAGCCTCACGTGGGGCACGCTGGCGCTGGGCGCCGCCGCGCTGGGGCGGCACCCTCGTCGCACCACGCTGCGCTACCACGCCGTCATCTTCCTGGCGGCCCTGGTGGTCGAGTCGGGTGCGGCGCGCGAGGCGCTCGGGGTGTTCGGGGTCTCGAGCGACGGCTCGACGTCGGCTGCCTGGCTGTTGCTCTCGCTGGCGTTGGGCCTCGGTTGCCTGGCGCTGCTGGCGAACCCTGGGCGTGGCGAGGGCCTCGCGGAGAGCCTGCCACAGGCATTGGCGGCCGCCCTCGTGGCGCTGCCGCTCGGCGGGATCCTGGTGGCGACGCTGGACGGCGGGCTGCTCTCCTGGCTCGGTGACGACGCCGCCAAGGGTGCGGCGCTGCGGACGGGCGTGCTGGCGGCGCTTTCGCTGCTGGCCGCCGCCGGATCCCGCCGGGTGCGCGAGCTGAGCTTCCTGGTCTACCCGCTGCTGGCGCTCGGAGGCCTCAAGCTCCTGGCGCAGGACCTGCCGCTGGGCCGCCCGGCCACGCTGGTGGTCAGCCTGATGCTGTACGGGGGGGCGCTGATCGGCGCCCCGCGCGTCTCGCGCCGGGCGGAGCCGCCGGATCGGTCCGGTCAGCGCTCGGCCGGATAGGCTCCCGGCGTACGTGAGGCGACCGGTTTCCAGTCGGCCAGCTCACGGACCGCGGCGGGCACCGGGTCTTCCGCGAGCGTTGCGGGGAGCGGCCCCACCGGCTGATAGTTGTCGAGCTCCGGGCTCTTGAAGAGCGCACCCACGTAGCCGTTCGCCGAGCGGCCGTGAGGCTCCAAGCTCGGGTACCGTCGGCTCAGCTCCTCCGGAGAGGTCACCTCGGTGAGGCACGGATCCCCCTCGACCGGGCTCCACACGATCATGGGCCGCGACGAGGCCGCGCCGCGGCGAACGTAGAGGTTGCCGTCGAGCCGGCCGAGCTGTGGCTCCGTGAGGCGCCCGCAGAGCGAAGGGGTCTGCTCCACGCTCAGAAGCGGCCTCTCGAACCCCTCGTCGGCGACCAGCAGGTTGCCGACGAAGACGTGGCCGTCGCGCTCGGCGACGTCGGGTCCGGTGGCCGGATGCCAGCCGAAGTGGTCGCCGGCGGCGCTGCGGGGCGTGCGCTCGAACGACGCTACCGAGTCGACCAGGGTGTTCTGATAGACCAGGACGTCGGAGCTGTTGAGCACCCGGATCCCCTTGTCGCACTTGATGAAGACGTTGCCGGCCGCCACCGCCCCCTTGGAGATCTCGAAGAAGAAGCCATCCAGGGCGCCCTCGACCCAGTTGTCGACGAACACGCCGCCGACGTTGCCCACGTCGTACCAGATGCCGTTCGATTCGGGCAGGTCGATCACCAGGTTGTCGCGGCAGGTGACCCGGTGCGACTGGTTGAAGATCTTCACCGCCGCCGGATAGTACCCGGTGATGTGCTCGATGTTGTTGCGGCGGAAGATGTTCTTCTCCAGCAGCACGTCGGATGATGCGATCACGTAGATCCCCTCGGTGCTGGTGTCGCTGATCAGGGAGTGGCGGATGACCAGAGAGTCGCCGCGCAGGTAGGCGGCCACCCGGGAGCAGTAGCTGATGGTCACGTTCTCGAGGACGGTGCCCACCACGTCCTTGCCGAAGGTGGCGGGCTCGGCCGGCCCCTCCGGCTCGGTGCCCTCCACCTCCAGCGCCCGGTAGGCGTACTGGGTGAAGGTGATGCCCCGGATCACCGGGCCCTTTCGGTCGGAGACCTTTCCGTGCACCGGCGCGGTGGTGCGGACCAGCGCGCTGTCGTGGGCGGTGATCTCGACCCGGCGGTCCTTGGGATCGACGGCGATGTAGACGTATCCCCCTTCGTAGTCGATGGAGTAGGTGTGGGCGTCGAGGCCGCCCTCCCACTCGGCGGACTGGAGGAGCTCCCCGTCGATGAAGACCATGTCGTTGTTGAAGCGGTGGAGCGGGGTGCGCATCCCCTCCCGGTTCCGGCGCCACCAGCCGGCCGGCTTCTCCGGGAAGAGGCGCTTCCACGGGGTGCGCCAGACGCCGTCACGAAGGGTCTCCCACTCCGAGGCCACCTCGGTGCCCTTCAAGACCGGAGCCTCGTCGCGATAGGGCTGGAGGGTGATCCCCTGGTTGAGCCTCAGGCCGCCGGTTCGATACGTCCCGCCCCGCATCACCACGACGTCCCCGGTCACCACCCGCTCGATGGCCGACTCGAGCGTGGTCGGCCGATCCAGGCCGCCGCCCGACGCCTCCGGCTTGCCGTCCGGGGCCACGTAGTAGACGTGGGCCGCGTCGCTGCGGATCTCGTAGGTCCGCGAGACCGGACCGTACGGTCCGCCCGACGGCTGAGCCGTCGCCGTCGCGGGCCCCCACGCGGACAGGGCGAGCAGGCAGCCAGCGGCCAGCCATCGAGGCGTCGTGGTCTCACCAACCCGGCCATCGGGCATCAGGTTCCCTTTCTGTACGCGGCGCCCGAAGTGAATTCGGTCGCCGCTATCAAGCGGGGGGCTCCCGCC
>CAZNNH010000204.1:0-8425 GCA_964574335.1 uncultured Acidobacteriota bacterium
GGGCGGGAGCCCCCCGCTTGATAGCGGCGACCGAATTCACTTCGGGCGCCGCGTGAAGAGTGGGCGTCCGCAGTCGGGCGGGGAGGTGGGCTTGAGATCTGGGCCGTTCTTCTTGTTGGTCGCGCTGGCTCCCGGCCTGGCCGGGGCGCAGTCGCTCCAGAACCTGATTCTGCGCAACTCGTTCAGCGCCAGCGGCGCCGGCGCCCGGGGGACCGGGATGGGCGGGGCCTTCATTGCCGTCGCCGACGACGGCACCGCCTCCGCCTTCAACCCGGCCGGCTTGGCCCAGCTCCGCCGCACCGAGCTGGCCTTCGTCGGCTTCGGCAGCGAGCTGACCTCCAAGGTGGCGGCCGAGCCTGGGCAGGACGTCACCAAGCAGCGGCACTGGGCGCCTGAGTTCGCCGGCCTGGCGGTCCCGCTGGAGCTGGGGTCCCGGCGGTTGACCCTCCAGGTCTCGTACCAGCGGGCGGTCGACCTGTTTGGCGAAGGCCCGGCGTCGGTGGTGGTCCCGTTCAGCGCGGTCGAGCCCCAGGACCCGAGCGGGCCCCCCCTCGGCAACGAGTACCGTCTGGACCTGGATGCCGCACAGTCGGGCGCCCTGCACACCGTCAGCCTGGCGGCCGGCTTCGAGGTCACCGACCGGCTCCTGCTGGGCGCGTCGGTCAACTACTGGATCGGGAGCTGGCAGGCGCAGGGCTCGGAGCTGGGCTTCCTCGAGATCGGCGATCCCACCTTGGGACCGCCGGGCACCTACCTGGTCTCGCGGGAGGAGTTCAGCAACCAGGAGCGGCTGCGCGGCCTGAACGTCAACCTGGGCTTCCTGATCAGCCACTCCTGGCTGCGGATCGGCGGCGTGCTGCGAACCCCTTTCGCCGGGAGCTACGAGCTGCAGGAGCAGGGCGTGATCACGGAGATGCTGGACGACGAGGTCCAGACCGAGCCGTGGCAGGGTTCCGCCCGCACCCGCCTGCTGTGGCCGCGCAGCGCGGGCCTGGGGGTGGCCCTCCGACCGCTCCGCTGGCTCACCGTGGCCGCCGACCACTCGTACGTGGAGTGGTCCAAGACCACCATCGAGAACCTCCCGAACGGGGTGCTGCGGACCGAGCTGGTGGTCGACGAGTCCGGTCAGGCCGACCCGTACCTCTACCTCGACCGCAACTTCTTCGACCTGTTCCCGGCATCGGTGACCACCACCGAGAACGCCCTGCAGTGGCGACTGGGCGCCGAGGCGCTGCTCACCTTCCCCAAGCTGGTGGTGCCGCTGCGGATCGGCACCTACTGGGACCGGTCCCCGATCTCGGACCTGGAGACCTTCCGGGGGCGGCGCATCAACGGCTTCACCTTCGGGACCGGCCTCAACTTCGACAGGGTCGTCTTCGACGTCACCTTCGAGCGCCGCAGCAGCGAGGGGGCGCTGGGCGTCTCGCTCACCTCGCTCGGGCCGCAG
Source organism: uncultured Acidobacteriota bacterium (assembly GCA_964574335.1). Lineage (GTDB taxonomy): Bacteria > Acidobacteriota > Vicinamibacteria > Fen-336 > Fen-336 > CAZNNH01. Next base: position 1,448 of record CAZNNH010000204.1, read on the forward strand.
CTCGAGGTCCCCGGGGCCGGCGGTTTCCCCATCGAGAAGGTGCGGGAGAACCGGGTGGTGGCCTCGCTGATCCTGAGGCTGGGCGGCGACGACGACCCGGTCCGGAAGGCGACACGGGGCTTGCTGGGGGTGAGCCGGGAGTAGCCGGGGGTTGCCCGAGCCGGCGCATGGGAGTAGTTTCGGGGAAGGCGGCCCAACGGGAATGCTCCTCGGACGTCCTTCTCGCCGTGAGTTCCTCTTCGAAAGCGGCTGGGCTGCGCTCGCTTCCGGCGCCTTCCTCCGCGGCCTGGGCGGCTCATCCGTGGAGGCCCTCGCGGCCTCTCCCCTCGACGAGCTGATCCAGAAGGCCCCGAAGGCCCGCTACTGGATCTCGGCCGCCTCGGAGGGTGTCACCTGCAGCTCCTGCCATGCCACCGGCGAGGTGGAGCAGAAGCCGGGCTTCCGGCACGACCGGGCGCCGGTGCGGTGCCAGCTCTGTGCCCGCAACTGCCTGATCGCGGAAGGCGACCGGGGCATGTGCCGGGCCCGCTACAACCACCACGGCGAGCTGCGCACCCTGGTCTACGGCCGGCCGATCAGCGTCCACGTCGACCCGATTGAGAAGAAGCCCTTCTACCACTTCCTGCCCGGAAGCGCCGCCTTCTCGATGGCCACCTCGGGCTGCCCGCTGCGCTGCAAGTTCTGCCAGAACTGGGAGATCTCGCAGGCGCGCCCGGAGGACTACGGCCCGGAGCGCTACTCGCCCGCGACCCTCGTCGAGGCCGCCACCAGCCGTCACGCCCCGGTGATCGCCTTCACCTACAACGAGCCCACCGTCTTCACCGAGTACCTGACCGACGTGGCGCGCGCCGGCCGCCCGCGTGGCCTGCGCCACGTGCTGGTGAGCTGCGGCTTCATGAACCAGGCACCGCTTGGCGAGATGTGCGAGTGCCTCGACGCGATCAAGATCGACCTGAAGGGGTTCAGCCCCGGCTTCTACCATGAGGTCTGCGGCGCCGAGCTCGACCCGGTGCTGCGCAGCATCAAGCAGGTGGCGCGCTCGGGTCTCCACCTCGAGCTGGTCAACCTGGTGGTGCCCACCCTCAACGACTCGGAGAAGATGCTCCGCGACCTGGCGGGCTGGGTGGTGGGGGAGCTGGGGCCCGACGTGCCCGTCCACTTCACGCGCTTCCATCCCGACTACCAGCTCCGCAACCTGTCGCCGACCCCGGTCGCCACCCTGGAGCGGGCCCGCGCCATCGCCATGGACCGGGGCATCCACTACGCCTTTGTGGGGAACGTGCCGGGGCATCCGGGCAACAACACCTACTGCCCGTGCTGTGGCCGGGCGGTGATCGAGCGGAGCGGCTTCTTCGTCACCGCCATGAACCTCGACGACGGCCACTGCCGCTTCTGCAAGTGCAAGATCGCCGGGGTCTTCAGTTGATCGCCGCGGGGACGTCCGGGCGCCGCCCCGGCTAGGCCCAGCGGCCGCGAGGCTTCTGCTCATGACCACCGTAGACCGTGTGAGGGCCCACGGGTGGTGTCTGCCCCTCGTGCTGTCGCTCGCCGCCTGTGCCACCGCTGCCGACACCACGGCGGTGCGGCCGCCCGCCGTAGCGGGCAGCTTCTATCCCGACCACCCAGCCCAGCTCGAGGGGGCGATCCGGGCCTACCTTCAGGAGGCCCGACCCCCGAGCGGGGAGCGACCGCTGGCCATCCTGGCACCCCACGCGGGCTACATCTTCTCGGGCCAGATCGCGGCCGACGGCTACCGGGAGGCGCAAGGGTTCCCGGTGGACGTGGTGGTGGTGCTCGGGACCAACCACACCACCCCCGGCTTTGAGGGCGTCTCGGTGTACGCGGGCGCCGGCTTCAAGACGCCGCTGGGCGTGGCCGCCATCGACCAGGGGGTGGTGGCGGCGCTGGCCGCGGCCGACCGCCGCTTCGGTTACCAGGGCGCGGTCCACGTCCGCGAGCACTCGATCGAGGTGCAGGTCCCCTTCGTGCAGGTGGTCTTCCCGGGCGCCAAGATCGTGGCGGCCGTGGTCGGCGAGCCGGACGTCGCGCTGTGCCGGGACTTCGGCCGGGCCCTCGCCCATGCCCTCGAGGGGAAGCGGGCCCTGATCGTGGCCAGCAGCGACCTCTCGCACTACCCGAGCCACGCCGACGCGATCGCTTCGGACTCCGCCTTCTTGAAGGCGGTGGCGCGGCGGGACCTGGAGGACCTGAAGCGGACCGTCGACACCGAGCTGGGACGTCGGCGGCCGGCCCTCTCGACCTGCGCCTGCGGGCTGGCGCCCCTGATGGCGGCGCTGGCCGCGGCCCAGGCCGAGGGCGCCGGGCACGCCCGCGTGATCAGCTACGCCAACAGCGGGGACACCGTGCTGGCCGACCGGGACCGGGTGGTGGGCTACGGGTCGGTGGCCGTCTACGCCGGCCCCGGCAAGACCGACGTCTCGGCGCTCGAGCCGGCGGGCCCTCCGCCCGGGCCGCTCCCGCTCGACACGGCGGAGAAGAAGCGGCTGCTGGCGCTGGCCCGCACCACCATCGAGCGTTATCTCGACACCCAGACCGCGCCGCTGCCGCGCACCAGCGACGCGGCGCTGCGCCAGCGTCAGGGTGCCTTCGTCACCCTGACCGAGCACGGGCAGCTTCGCGGCTGCATCGGCCACATGGTCGCCGACCTGCCCATGGCCCAGGTGGTGGGGATGATGGCGCTGCAGGCGGCCTTCAACGACCGGCGCTTCCAGCCGGTGCGGCGGGACGAGCTCGGCGACCTGGAGGTCGAGATCTCGCTGCTGACGCCGCACCAGCCGGTGTCTGGTCCGTCGGCGATCGTGTTGGGGCGAGACGGTGTCGTGCTCGAGAAGTCCGGCCACTCGGCCGTCTACCTGCCCCAGGTCGCGCCCGAGCAGGGCTGGAACCTGGACCAGACCCTCGACCACCTGTGCCAGAAGGCCGGGCTTCACGGCGACTGCTGGCGCGGGGCCAAGCTCTCCACCTTCCAGGCCGAGGTCTTCAGCGAAGACGAGACCCGATCCCGGCGTCCGTGACGGTCTGGCTGCTGGTCATCGGGCTGGTCTCGGTTCTGGGTCAGGTGGCGCTGCTGCGCGAGCTGACCGTGGCGTTCTACGGCAGCGAGCTGATCGTGATCCTGGCGATCGGCGCCTGGCTGTTGTGCACGGCGCTCGGGAGCCTGCTGGGGCGGCCCGCCGGAGAGAGGCCGGCCGCCCACGCGCGCGTCCTGCTGCTGGTGACGGGCCTGGCGCTGCCGGCCAGCGTCGTCTTCGTGCGTGGGGTGCGCCAGGTGTTCGGGGCGGTGCCGGGCGCCTATCTGCCTTTCCCCCAGCAGCTCCTGGCGCTCTTCGTCTCGCTGCTGCCGGTGGGGCTGCTGCTGGGCCTGCTGTTCCGCTGGGTGGCCCGGCTGTACGTGGGCGAGGGGCGCACGCTGGCCGGCGCCTACGCGATCGAGAGCGCGGGGGGATTGGCCGGCGGCGTGCTGGCCACGCTGTCGCTGGCCGCCGGGATCCAGAACCTCCGGCTGGCGCTCGGGTGTGGCCTGGTCTCGCTGGTGGCGGCCGCGTTTCCGTGGCGGGGTCGGCCCCGGTGGCTTGTGCCGCTGGGCGTCCCCGGCCTGCTGCTCCTGGGGCTCGCGTTCGTCGAGGGACGAGTCCTCGACGACCGGACCACGGCCTGGAGCCACCCGCAGCTGCTGGCCAGTCGTGATTCGCCCTACGGCCGGGTGACGCTGACCGAGACCGCCGGGCAGGTTTCGGTCTTCGAGAACGACGCCCTGGCCTTCGAGAGCGAAGGCACGAGCGCCGAGGAGCTCGCCCACCTGGCGGCGCTGCAACGCCCGGCGCCCAAGACCCTGCTGTTGCTCGGGGGCGGCGTCGAGGGACTGCTCCAGGAGCTGCTGAAGTACCGGCCGGACCGGCTCGAGTACGTGGAGCTCGACCGGGTGCGGCTCGAGATGGTGACCGCCGCGATGCCCGAGCTGCGGGAGCTGCGGGCGGACGACGCGGTGGCGGTCCGGATCGCCGACCCGAGACGCTACCTGGACCGCGCGCCCCGCTACGAGCTGATCGTGGTGGCGATGCCGGAGCCCGCCTCCGCCCAGGCGAACCGTTTCTATACCCGGGAGTTCTTCGCCCAGTGCGCGGCGCACCTGGCAGGCAACGGGGTTCTGGCCTTTCGGATGAAGATGGCCGAGAATGTCTGGACCCCGTCCCAGGCGCGACGCTCGGGCAGCATCTACCGGGCGCTCTCCGAGGTCTTCGCCGACGTGGTGGTGCTGCCCGGCACCTCCGCCATCGTGCTGGCCTCGAACACGAAGCTGACCCGAGACCCCGAGGTGCTGGTGGGGCGGCTCGAGACACGCGCGATCCCGACGCGCCTGGTCTCGGCCCCCTACATCCGCTACCTCTACACGAGCGATCGTTTCGAGGAGAACCGGCAGCGGCTGTCGGCCTCGACCGCCCCGGCCAACACCGACCTCCGGCCGATCTCCTACCAGTACACGCTGATCCTCTGGCTGTCGCGCTTCTTCCCGGAGATGTCCTGGATCGACCTGCCCCAGTGGAGGACCGGCTCGTTTCTCTCGAGTCCGTGGACGTGGGCCTTCGTGGGGCTGCTGGCCTTTGGCTTCCTGGTGGTGCGCTCTCGCCCGTCCGCCCGACGGGTGTCGCTGGTGGCGGTGGCCGGCTTCCTGGGGATGCTGCTCGAGGCGGTCCTGATCCTCGGCTACCAGACCGCCCGCGGCGTCCTCTACCAGGACCTGGGCCTCCTGCTGGCCGCCTTCATGGCCGGGCTGGCAGCGGGAGCGGCCGCCGTGTCGGCGTGGTTCCGCTTGGGAGACCGCGCTCCCATTTCACCGCGGTACCTGGGCCCTGCCCTGCTGCTGACGTTCGCCCTGCTCGGCCTCGCTCTCGCCCGACTGGTCGAAGCCGGCGCCCTCGCCAGCCTGCCGCTCTGCGCCGCCCTCCTGTTCGCCTCGGGCTTCCTGGTCGCCGCCGTGTTTGCTTTCCAGGGCCTGCATCACAATCCCGAGCAGCGACCCCTGGTCGCTCCCCTCTACGCCGCCGACCTCCTGGGCGGCTGCCTCGGCTCCCTCGCCGCCAGCCTCTTCCTGATCCCGATCCTGGGCCTCCCGGGCACCGCCCACCTCGCCGCCCTTCTTGCCGCAGGGGCCCTGCTGATATGAATGTCGCTTCGCCGAAATTGCGTGGGGTCTGGCGCGTCCTGACGCGGGCCTACGTCGGGGCGATGGCCGCGGCCGCGGCGACGCCCCTCTTCGTCTTCCTCTTTGCGCTGAGCACATGGGGGCCAAGGGGGAAGCTCCTCTGGCCCTTCGTCGTTGGGGCAGTGGTGGCCGGAAGTGTCGTCTCGTCCTACTTGGCGACCGCGACCGGCAACATCGTGTTCGGCGCCCGCTTCGACTGGCTCCGGGTGGCCGCGGGCATCGGCCTCGGCCTGGCGTGTCTCGTGGCGCTGACCAGGTTCGGGGACCGGGGTGTCGAGGCGTTCCTCTCGCGCCACCTGGTAGCCGTGGCGGCAGCCACTTGTGCGGTGGGAGCGGTGGCCGGGACGTTCTCACGCTCGAGGGGCAAGGAGGACCAGGCTTGACGGCAGGCGGACGAGGACCGGCGTGGGTTCTCCCATGAGCGGCAGGCGCGGCGCGACGCAGGGAGGCTGGCCTCGAGTCAGGAAGATCGCCGGCTTCTGCGCTCCCGGCCTCTTCTATCTTGCCGACCACTACTCGTTGCGGCTCGTACATGCGACAGGCATCAGGCCAGTCTCCACGAGCGTCTCAGATCGTCTCTATCTCGCGGCCCTCGTTGCGGTCGTCGCCTCACCGTTCTTCACGCTCGCCGCGGCCGCCACTGCAATTCAGGGCCACAGGGAGAGGCGGCTCCGGGGCGTTCCCGCAGTGCTGGCCTGGGCGGCGGTCGCCGTGGCCGCTTACGCATTCATTCACTTCCTCCAGTACGTGCTGTTCCTGGGGGCTCGCTGGTACTGAGACGACAGCGAGGAAGGCGAGGTAGCGCCTACTGGGACGTCCGCGCATCTCGCCCCGCAGCACTCGGCCGCACTCTTCCGAGGCCAAGGGGTCCGATGCGGTGACACACCGATGGTCGCGGGCCGGGCCGGGAATGATGGATCCGTCGGTACAGGCGTGACGCCCCTGAGGGATGGATCGCGGGACGCAGTCGCGCTGCACGCTCGTCTGGGGCGGCGCGGCTACGGACTGGTGGCCTGCCCCAGGTGGCCGCGAGACGCCTCCCGGACCTCGGACGTGCCGTCCCGTGGCCGGCAGTATCGTTGCATCACCTCCGTGCCGTACTCCCGTTCGGCCAGGTAGCCGTTGTGGGGCCGGCACAGAAGACGAATGTTCCCCACGCTGTGGTGGCCGCCCCGACCGAACGGCGTGCCGTCGTGGTGAAACTCGAGCCGGTGGCGTGCCGTGCACCGGTTGCCCAGGGCGTCGACGAACGTGCAGCGCCCGCCGTCGTGCTTGTGGACCGAGCGCCTCACCGCCGCCGGGATGTGGCGGTTCTTCGGCGTCGTGTCCGTCTCGGCCAGGCCCTTCCGAGGCGCCTTCACCTGGGCGAAGCGCCGCGCCTCGAGCCGCTCCAGCTTCTCGGTCACCGCCGCCTCGATCACCGCGGCCAGGTCGACACCGGGCTTCGAGAAGCGCATCAGTGCCTCCAGCCGCCGCAGCTTGTCGCGAAGCTCGGCGCTGGCGGTGAACTCGACCTTGTAGCGGGCAGCTCCCAGCGGCTTCACCGCCGGCGGCCGGCTCGGCTGTGCTCTGTCTGGACAGAGTTGGAGGCTGGGTCGGGGAGCCGGTGCAGGGGGAGCGAGTGGCGGCCCCGGGACCGCGGCCTGCGATGCAGAGCCATCCGACCTTGCGCTTCCACCATGGGTCAGGCCGAGCTGCGGCCCGTCAGCCGGAGACGCGGCCGGCGCCGCTCACATGAAGGCGGCCGTCCGCGA
>CAZNNH010000204.1:8525-10559 GCA_964574335.1 uncultured Acidobacteriota bacterium
GCCCGTCAGCCGGAGACGCGGCCGGCGCCGCTCACATGAAGGCGGCCGTCCGCGAGCATCGGCAGGACCAGCGGGTACCGTCTCGCGACGCGGGCGGCGGTGATCCGCAGATAGGCCTCGGCGTCCGTGAGGTCGAGGACCTCGACGCAGTAGGCGTGCATCGAGGGCTTGGCCTGCTCCAGGTACAGGCGGCGCGCGTCGACCTCGCCGATGTGGGCCACCAGCTCGGCGTCGACCCGGCGCGACTGTCGCGCCAGGGCCAACAGGCGATGAAGCAGCTCGTCGTCCGATAGGGAGTGCAGGTCGGTCATGACGCTCATGCCTGGAATATACGCAGCCCTTTTCGGAGCCCACAGGAGCGCCACGGTTGCAGCGTACGGAAGAGGCCGCCGGTTTGAGACGATCAGCTCCGTGGCACCGAAGCACCGGTCACCTGCGAGTTGCACGCGCCATTTCGCGTTGCTGCATTCGCACTGAGCGGGAGGGCCCTCCGAACTTGTCAAGTGGAAAGTGAAGAGAAGCACACTCGAGTTGGCGACCCTCGCGCAGCACAGCGCGATGCGTAGGCGCCGCTGCCGGTACGACTCGAGATGCGGAACATGACCGGCCTGGAGGCTCCGGAGCTGGCGGGACCGACCCACAGGCTGGTGGCAACGGAACAACGGATGCCGGCGCCGGCTCATCGTGGCTCCGTCGTCGCGGGGAGCCCAGTGATGAAGCAAGGAGTGCCGCACTCCGTCACCTTCAGTGGTCCCTGCCGTGCGCCCGGCCGCAACGCGCACGCGTGCCGGCTGTCCGCGCGCAGCGCCGGCTGTCGTTGACGTGTCCTGCCCTTTCAGGGAGACTCGGGCGGCCGCTGGAGGCAGCTCGTGGAGACCGTACCTCGGGCTGGCCCGCGACCCGGCGCCGACGCCGTTGACGAAGGCGGGAGGAGACCATGAGGGTGGCGGTGATTCTGCTCGGGTGCTTGCTCGCCTCGCTGCCGGCCTCGCCAGAGGCCCACCCGCAGGCCCACCCACAGGCCGACCCACAGGCCGACCCACAGGCCGACCCACAGGCCGACCCACAGGCTCACCCGGAGGCCACGCCGCAGGCGCACCCGCGGGCCACGAATGGGGACGCGGGTCCCGAGGCGCGCTGCGACAGTGGCGAAGCCGAGGCCTGCTTCGAGCTGGCGTGGCGCTACCAGGACGGAGCGGGTCGCCCTCGGGACAGGGATCGGGCCCTCGTGCTGTTCCGGCGAGCGTGCGAGCTCGAGGACGCGCGTGGCTGCGTTTTCCCGTGCGTAGCGGGGGATGCAGGGGCGTGCAAGCAGGCAAGGCTCAAGAACGAGGCGGCTCTGGCGGCCTTGCGTGAGGCCTATGGCGGCCTCGCCCCTGGCGAGCGCCAGAAGCGGGTGGAAGAATCGAAGGACACGCTGTTTGTCGGTGCGGTGGCATGGTGCGACGGGGACCTGGCCGTCAAGAAGCAGGCGTGCGCCCGGCTGGCGCGGCTCATGAGAGACGAAAGGGATCCTGGCCGACGCCTGTGGGTGGCCTACCACGGGGACGCCGGCAGCGCGGCGATGCTGCGGGAACTGGTGGGTGATCGGGACCCGAAGGTGCGCTGGGCGGCTGTCTGGCGGCTCTACACGCTGGGGCTCAGGGTGGAGGAGACCCTGGTGGATCTCGCGGCACGGGACCCCGACCGGGACATCCGCGTCTCGGCGGCGTGGGGCCTGACGGAGCAGGCCGCGATCGCGAAGCTGGTCCAGCGGGCGCGGGACGGGGAGGTGCGGGGCATCGCTCTCCAGCAACTGACGGACCAGCGAGAGCTGGCGCGGATCGCCTTGGAGGACGGAGACGAGGAGGTGCGGCTCGAGGCCATAGAGAAGGTGGAGGATCAGGCGGTCCTGGCGCGTGTCGCGAGGGAGGACCGTGTTGATCTCAACCGGCATGCGGCTGGCTCCAGAGTGAAGGATCCCGTGCTACTGGCGAGTCTGGCCAGCGACCACTCTGTGGACCGCGAGGTGCGGCGGTCGGCGATCTTGAGCGA
>CAZNNH010000205.1:0-10515 GCA_964574335.1 uncultured Acidobacteriota bacterium
GGCTCGATGCCTGCCGCGCGCCGAGCGGCGATGTAGGTGGCCGATGCCGTTACTCCGAGCAGGACCGCCGCCGCCGCCCCGAAGGTCGCGGGGTCCGTCGGGTGGGTCTCGAAGAGCATGCTGGCCATCATGCTCGACAGGGCGATCGCGCCGGTCAGTCCGACGACCAGGCCAACGGCGGCCAGCGTCATCCCCTGCTTCATGACGAGGCGCACGAGGTCGGCAGGCCGGGCGCCGAGGGCCTTGCGCACGCCGATCTCGCGCGTCCTCTGGGCCACCCAGTAGGCCAGCATCCCATAGAGACCCAGGCACGCGAGGAGCAGCGCCACCGCCGCCAGCACACCGGAGAGGGTCGCCGTAGCTTCCTGGGGCGCAACGGACTCTCCGATGATCCGCTTCATGCTGACGAGCCTCTCGACCACCAGGCCCGGGTCGCGCGCCGAGACCCGCTGTCGGACCGCTCCGCCCAACGCCTCGGGCGGCAGATCGGTGCGAATCGCGAAGCGCATGGTGGCGTCCGGGATCTGGTAGTAGGAGAGGTACATCGTCATGGGCGTGCCGCCCGCGATGGAGTCCACGCGCACGTCCCCGACCACACCCACGACCTCGAAGGTGGCCGGCTGCGGCCCGAACATGTCGACCGAGACCCGCTGGCCCAGGGCGGTGCCGCCCGGGAACAGGGTCTCCGCCATGCCCCTGCTGATGACCATGGTCCGCGGCGCGTCCGTTCGATCGTTCCTGCTGAAGTCCCGTCCCGAGAGAAGGGGGATGCCGACGGCATCGAAGTAGCCGGGCAGGACGACACGCCGGTGCGCCGTGCGGCGATAGGCCGCCTCCGGCGGTGGCTGCGACGCGTCCCACGCCGGCAGATCGAAGGACGGGTTCCGGATCGGCAGGCCGCTGACCACGCCGACCGCACGTACCCCCGGGGTACCCGCGAGATCGTCGCGGAGACCCTCGAAGAAGCCGATGCGTTGGCCGGGCTCCCCGTAGCCTGCGTCCGGTAGCGTGATCTCGCCGGTCAGGAGGCGCTCCGTCTCGAACCCGAGGTCGCTCCGCATCAGGTGCGCGAAGCTACGGATGAGGAGACCGGCGCCCGCAACCAGCATCAGCGACACGGCCACCTGGCCCGCGACCAGCCCCCGTCGCAACGCCATCCCGCGCTGGTGGCCGCCGCTGCGCGCGCCGGGCCGCATGTCTCCGGCCACGGCGGCCGCGGAGACCTGCAGCGAAGGGGCGGCACCGGCGAGGATCCCGACCAGGGCTGACAGCGCCAGCGCGAAGGGCAGGACCACCCACTCCGGTCCGCCCGACGTTCCGCCACCGTTCTCGAGGGCGACCGCCACGGGCAGCAGGCGGCCGAGCCAGAAGGCCAGTGTCACGCCGGCGACCCCCGAGAGCAGACCCAGTACCATGCTCTCGGCGAGCAGCAGCCGCGCCATCTGGCCTCGAGAGGCGCCCAGCGCCATCCTCGTGGCCAGCTCCGCGCGGCGCGTCGAGCCGCGCGCCAGCTGCAGGCCAGCCACGTTCGCACAGGCGATCAGGAGCACCAGCGCCACCGCGCCCGCCAGCAGAAGCAGCCGCTGGCGGTAGCGCTCGCTCAGGGCGGCATCGAGCGGATCCAACCTCAGGGCCTTGTCCGCGTTCGATTTGGGATACTCCTTCTCCAGACGCTCGGAGATGACGTCGAGCTGGCGCTGGGCGCTCGCGCGGGTGACGCCAGGCGCGAGCCTCCCGACGATGAGCCAGTTGTGGAACTGCCGGCCGACGCTCGCCATCCCCTCGCCCCGCCGCATCGGCTCCCAGGCGTCGACGTCGGTGAACAACCGGAACGTGGCAGGGAGCACGCCGACGACGAGGGAGGGCTGCCCGTCGATGACCAGGGTCTCGCCCACGGCGTCGCGGAAGTCCCCGAACCGACGCTCCGCGAGCCTCTGGCCCAGCACCGCAACGGCCGGTCCCCCCGGCCGACCCTCGTCTTGCGTGAACCAGCGACCGGCCGCCGGGGCGACGCCCAGGGTGTGGAACAGGTCGTACTCGGCGAACGAGAGCGCGACGCGTTCCGGCTCCTCTCCTCCGGAGACGGTAGCCCGAACCGCGAAGGGCAGGACAGCAGAGAGCCCCTGCAGCTTGTCCGCCTGGTCGCGGTAGTCGTAGTAGTCGGGGGCGGACACCATCGGATTGATCCGGCCGCTGAACGTGCATCGGGCGAGCACCAGACGGCCCGGCTCCTGGTAGGGGAGGGGCCTGAGCAGCGTCTGGTGGACGATCGAGAACATCGCCGTGTTGGCGCCGATCCCAATCCCCAGCAGCGCGGTCACGGCGAGCGTGAAACCAGGGGCCCGTCCGAGCGTACGCAACGCGAGCCGAAGGTCGTTCAACAGGCCGCTCATGCTCCTCCTCCTCGTCGATCTGCCAGGTCCGCCAGGCAGTCACTGCGACCGCTTCGACCGTCACCGGTGCGAGTCGCGCGTGAGATAGCGCTCACACACGTCGGTACCTCCTCGCGCGATTGCAAGCGATGTGCCATCGCTCGGCGTTCCCGTGTCACATTGAGCGCCATCGAGTTCGAGCCGCCGGCGAAGGATCGGCGACCGTTCGCATCCGGAACCGCCGCGTGCCAGGAACGAACAGGCGACGGCGATGCTCAGGAGCTCCAGCGGATCTGGTACGAGCGGCTGCGGCCCCCGCCACCGCTCGGCTGGAGGCACCCTTCACCGACCAGCTCGGCCAGCTCGCGGGAGGCGGTGGCCCGGCTGACCCGGGCCAGGCTGGCGTACTTGCGCGTCGTCATGCCCCCTTCGAAGCCGCCAGGGCCGGCGTCGAGCATCCGGTTCAGGACCTTGCGCTGTCGAGCGTTGATCTCCAACGCCTGCAGGCGCAGCCAGAACCGCGCCTTGGCCAGGACGTTCGACACCAACGACTCGGCCGTCTCGCACGCGGCCGCCGTCTGCTCCAGGAACCAGAGAAGCCAGGAGCTGACGTCGAGCCCCCCGCGCTGCGTCCTCTCGAGGACGTCGTAGTACGCGTCACGCTCGCGCTCGATCCGCGCGGAGAGGCTGAAGTAGCGGTGCTCGTGGCCGTCGTCCTGGGCCAGCGCCATGTCGGTCAAGGCGCGGGCGATCCGGCCGTTGCCGTCCTCGAACGGGTGCAGGGTGACGAACCAGAGGTGGGTGAGGCCGGCCCGCACCAGGCCGTCCAGGCCCGCCGGTGGATCCCCGAACCAGCGGAGGAAGCGCTGGACCTCCGGCTCCAGACCCTCCCTCGGGGGAGCGACGAAATGGACCGTCTCGCGACCGCGCCGCTCGGAGACCACCCGCATCGGCTCCGGGCCTCGCAGCTCCGCGGTGCGTATCGGGCGCAGGCCCGATTGGCCGGTCGGGAACAAGGCCGCCTGCCAGCGACGGAGGCGCTCGAGGGTCAGGGGATCCTGGCTCCGGCGCGTGGCGTCGAGCAGCACCTCCACCAGGCTGTCTACGGATCGAGGAGCCCGCGGGAGACCCGCCGTCGGGAGGCCGAGCCGCCGAGCGACCGACGACCGCACGGCATCGGCCGGGATCCGCTCGCCCTCGATCGCGCTGGTGGCCACGCCCTCGCCGACGAGAACGGAGGCGACCGCCTCGCGGGTCAGGCTCGGATTCAGGATCTCGACGGCTCCCAGCAGCCGCCCCTGGGCCAGGCGGGTCGTCGCCAGGGATCGAGCCACGCGCGCCTGATCCCAGACAAACGCCGGCCAATCAGCGTGTTCCCAGATCCATCGAAGGTCGGTCATCTCAATCGCCTCGGCCCATGAGGCGATTATGCCCCTCTATCGCCTCAGCGTCGAGCGGGAGCTCCAGGGGCCCGGGTGCGGACGGCGAACAGCGTGTCCCGGGCCAGGATGAACAGCGTCCGGCCGTCGGGACTGCCGAAGACGAGCTGGATCGGCCGGACCGGCACCCGGATGGTGTCGATGGGCGCCCCAGACGGATCGTACACGTGGATGTCGCCGGCGGCGATGAAGACGTGGCCCTCGGCATCGGTGGCGAGGCCCTCTCCACCCTGGTTCACGAACGGCCGGAGATCGGTGAGGCCGCCATCGTCCTGGAGGAGGGCCGACCAGGTGGCCACCTCGGCCTCGCTGGTCAGGTAGACACGGTCTCCCAGCCGGGCCGCTTGCAGGCCGAAGGCGCGGACGAGATCGCTGCTCTTGATCCCCCAGCTCGTGACGCCCTCGACGAAGCCCTGGGTGGCCGAGAGGAAGACCTGGCCGTCCGGTGCCAGGTAGTGCTGGGTGCGCGGCAGCAGGCCGCCGTCCTCGTCCCGCTGCAGCCGCCAGTCGCCCACCGGCAGGACCGCCGAAAGGCCCGGTCGGGTCACCGCCGGCTGCGGCGCGAGAAGCGTCGGCTCGCCTCCGCCTCCTGGCGGGAGGGCGTACACCGTTCCGTCACCCAGGTACGAGACCACCAGCAGGTTGCCGAGAGAGTCGATGGCCAGGTTCACCGGCTGCAGCGGGGCGTCCGCGACGGTGCGTAGCTGCCGCTCCGCCGTCGACCAGCGGTAGATCCGTTGCCAGTGCGCATCGACGAAGTAGAGGTCGCCGGCCGGATCCACGGCGCCTCCGGAGATGTTGTGGAAGCCCCCCGCGAGTCGGTTCACGGTCGCGCCTGGCTCGAGGATCGCCGACGGCACAACCGGTGCCGGCGCGGGCGCCAGCCCCGATACGTCGAGCCAGGCCAGCTCGCGCTCCCGCACCCCCCGGCCGAGGCCGACGTCGAAGACGGTGGTGTCGTAGGCCACCTTGCTGTTGCTGTAGGAGTGGATGTTGCGGAAGCGGATGTCCTTCGAGCCCTCCACGGTGATCGCCCACGGGAACGGCTGCTGGCTGCTGATCACCCGGTAGATGTGGAGGTTCGAGAGCGTGATCCGGCTCGAGTCCTTGATCTCGAGGGGCAGCGAGAAGCCGCTCTCGCCCCGCTCCGCCTCGGTCTGCAGGGCGTGCAGCTCCCAGTTCTCCACTCCGTGGAGCTGCACCTCGTAGCGGACGTGGTGCTCGGCCGAGAGCTGGTAGACGCGTCCGCTGGTCGACGTGTTCGACACCAGGAGCCCGCTCTGGGCGAACGTGCTCGGCGTCCACAGGTCGAAGAAGGTCCCGCCGCCGCCGTCCGTCACCCAGAGGCTGGGGTACTGGCTGTCCCAGCGGCGCCGCGCGTCGGGGTCGGCCGAGTGGGCGTTGTTGTAGGGGTTCTGCCGTTGGCCGTCGAGCCCGTTCGTCCCATGGCCGCCCAGGAAACGCACATCGTTCATCATTGAGTGCGGCCCCGCCATCCACTGGGCGGCGGTCGCGCGCGGGTTTCTACCGTTGGTGTAGAGGCCGATCCCGATCACGATGTTGCTCCCGCCCTGGGGCGCCAGGAGCAGCGGCTTCGGCCCCCCCACTCCCTGGAATGCCGGCGTCCCGTCCGGCAGCACGAGCTGGGTGGCGCTCGGGTGCAGGCCGATCAGGACGCTGTTCGGGCGCAGGGTGAGGGTGTCGGTGACGATGTACCTGCCCATCGGCAGGTAGACGGTGCGGTGGCTCTCGATGGCCCGTTGCAGCGGGACGGTATCGTCGGTGGTGCCGTCCCCGCGGGCGCCGAGCGCCTGGGCGTTCGCCCAGGTGTCGGTGGGTGGCAGTGGCGGCAGGTCGGAGGGGACGGGCGGAGGCATCTCCTCGACCGCCGTGGCGTCGAAGACGGTCCTGGTCTCGCCCGCGGCGCCCAGGTCGGCGAAGTGCAGGCCGTGCGAGAAGGTCCTCACCAGGTAGGTCTCGCCGGGAGCGGCCAGCTCCCGTCCGCTCTCGCGGAAGAGCGCGAAGGTGGTCACGCCGCGGCAGGCCACGTTCTCCAGGTTGATCTCGGTGCGCGGGCTTCTCTCGAGGCTGACGATCACCGCCGGGCCGCTGATCTCCTCGAGCCGCGCGTCCTTCACGAACAGGTCGTCCGGCCAGCCGGCCTCGATCTCGATCGCGGTCGGGACGTTCTGGAAGTGCGGCCGGATCAGCGTCAGGCCCGCCGCCCGCTCCCGGATCGCGGCTCGTCGCTGACCCTCGAACCGGGCGTCGAGCAGCGTGTACTGCCAGCCCGGCGACGGTGTGCCGGTCCAGATGCCGTACTCGCCGCCGATGAAGGCCACGTCCTCGGCCACGTTGCCCCCCTCGTGGACGCCGGCCAGGCCGGACCCGATCCGGAGCTCCACGTGCGACGTGAAGCAGTGCTGGGCGTAGCGGGCGCGCACGCCGACCGCTCCCGGGTTGCCGGCCCCGATCTCGACGTCGACGTTGCTGAGGGCCGAGTAGAAGGTGCCGGGGTTGGCGTCCCTGGGCTCACCTCCGTCCTTGGGCCGGCGTCCGGCGAAGAACACCAGGGCGCGCGGCGACTCGGGGTCCTGGTATCCCGGGGTGTCGTCTGCGAGCAGAAGCGTCGGTCGCTCCTTGCCGTACCCGATCAACCGGATGCCGGGCCAGACGTAGAGCGTGGTCGTGATCCGGTAGCGGCCTTCAGGGACCAGCACGATGCCCTCGCCGGGTCCTTCCTGCACCGCGTCGATGACCTTCTGGAAGGCCGCGGCGTCGTCCACGATGCCGTTGCCGATCGCCCCGAACGGCTCGCCGGTCACGGAGACGGCCTTGGAATCGTCCGGCCGTGCCGTGTAGTAGGACGACCCCGCCCAGGCCCCGGACGCCGCCCACACCAGCATTCCAGTGACGCCGACGATTCTTATCTCCCGCTTCATGGCCCCTCCTACCCTCGCCGCCCCGCGCATGTATTCCCCCGGAACATGCAGGCCCACGACGTAAGCCTCCACGGCTATGAACGCAGGTGCTGAACGGCGTCCTTGTAGCGACGCGACACCGGCGCCTGAAGGCCGCCGCACAGGTGGGCTCGGAAGTCCCCCGTCCCCGACGCGACGATCGACTGCACCTGGGCGAGCGCGATCAACCACGAGCGGTGGACGCGGGCGAAGCCCAACCCGGCGAGCCTTGCCTCGACCTCGCCCAGCGTGGCGCGGAGCATCAGAGGCTTCGCGCCGACCCGGAACACCTCGACGTAGTTCCCCGCGGCCCGCACGGCAACGATTGCCCCACAGTCGAGGGCGACCTCCCGGGCCCCGTCGCGGATCGTGATCCGCCCCTCGCCAGGTGCTGGAGGGGCCGGGACCAGGACCGGCGCGGCGAGCCGCCGTTCCACGTCGCGCAGCAAGTTGAGGACGGTGACGATGAGAAGAAACGATACGACGTCCTTGCGCAGCTCGTACAGGAGCTCCGTGGGCAGCGAACCGAACACATACGGCCCCAGCGCGATGGCGTAGACCACCTTGCGCAGCGCCACCATCCCGGCCACGTGCAGGATGCTGAAGCCCAGGGCCGACGCCGCGTAGATCGCCAGGGTTGCCGCCCGAGGACGGTCCGACCAGGGCCTCCGGTGGACGAGCCACACCAGCGCCGGCAGGACGGCCAGGGTGGCGAGCAGGCTAGTGGCCTCCCAGGTGAAGGGCTCCCAGGACCGGAACGCGACCCGATGGCGCTGGAGATCACGCGCCGTGGAGAGGGAGTTCATCAGGGCAATGAAGCCGCCCACGGCGATCCACGCGATCCAGAATCCCGCGCGACCGGGGCTGAGGCTCAGCCCCGCCGGTCCCGGATCGATCGCCGCTCGTCCCGCCGCAGGCCGCTCGATGGGGCTAGTCACGCGCCCGTCCCCGCGCCAGAGATCCTCTCGTCACGAAGCGCAGCCGCCCGTCACACAGGGGTTGCGGCGGAAGGCGCGCTGTCGCGACTATCTCGCTGGCTATGAACACCAATACCCGCCTGCACTACCTCGACTGGCTGCGCGTTCTCGCCTTCGGCCTGCTCATCTTCTACCACACCGGGATGCTGTACGTGACCTGGCCTTACCACGTGAAGAGCCCCCGAATCGTCCCCGGTGTCGAGTGGGCCATGATCCTGACCAACCCCTGGCGGCTTGCGTTGTTGTTCTTCATCTCCGGCGTCGCCAGTCGGTTCCTGCTCGGCAAGCTGGGGCCAGGTCGCTTCGCGCGCGACCGTGTGACCCGGCTGCTGCCAACCCTGGTCTTCGGGATGCTCGTCATCGTTCCGCCCCAGACGTACCTCGAGCTGGTTCAAGACGGACGCTGGAGCCGCGGCTACCTCGAGTTCTGGATCGAGCACTACCTGGCCGCGGATCGAGCGCTCGGCGTCCCCGTCCCGACCTGGAACCACCTCTGGTTCCTCGCCTATCTCCTCGTCTACTGCCTCGCCTTCGCGGCGGTCAGCGCCGCCTGGAGCCGACGACCAGCGGTCGACTGCCCCCTGGCCTTTCTGGTGCTGGGACCCGGGGTCTGGCTGGCTGTCGCGAACGTGCTCGCCAGCGAAGCCCGTCCCGACACCCATGCCCTCCTCGATGACTGGGCCGGGCACCTGCGCTGGATCGGCCTCTTCGTGGCAGGGCTGTTGGCGGCGCGCCGTGGCTCGTTCTGGGAGCTGCTACGCCGGCGTCGCCACAGCCTCGTCGGGCTCTCACTGGTGTCCGGAGGGGTGATGCTGGGGGTTCGTCTGCTGTTACACGCGGGCACCATCGGCGAGCGGTGGGACGGCCCGGCCTACGCCGTTGCCTCGGGCGTGTTCGGCTGGACGGCGATCCTGGCGATCGCCGGAATGGCCAGCCACCACCTGCGAAACCCGTCGCCGGTGCTGAGCTACCTCAATGTTGCGATCCTCCCCGTCTACATGCTCCACCAGACCGTCTTGATCCTGCTCGCGGTGGCCGTATTCCGAAGGGGCCTGCCCCTCTGGCTCGAAGGGGGACTGCTCGCGATGGCCACGCTGGGTATCAGCCTGGCGATCTACGAGGCTGCCATCCGGCGCTGGGCGCCCCTCCGTTTCCT
Organism: uncultured Acidobacteriota bacterium; assembly: GCA_964574335.1. Classification (GTDB taxonomy): domain Bacteria; phylum Acidobacteriota; class Vicinamibacteria; order Fen-336; family Fen-336; genus CAZNNH01. The sequence continues at coordinate 8,905 of CAZNNH010000205.1, forward strand.
GTTCGGGCTCAAGCGGGAAAGGGCGAGTGCTCACTCGGACCGCAGCGCCTGCATCGGATCCACCTGCGCCGCGCGTCGGGCCGGCACGTAGCAGGCGGTCGTGGCGGCGGCCGCCACCACGGCGACGATGGCGAGCCAGAAACGTGGGTCGGGGGCGCTGACCCCCAGCAGTCCCGGAAACCCCGCGCCCACGCTGCCGAGGACCCCGGCGAGACCCAACGTGGCGCCGAGGCCGATCCGGATCAAGCCGTCGCGAACCACCAGGCCCACCAGGCCTCGGGGAGACGCCCCCAGGGCGAGGCGGACGCCCATCTCGACCCGGCGCTCGCTCACCAATTGGCTCATCACGCCGAAGACGCCGATGATGGCGAGCAGCAGCGCCAGGCCGCCGCTGGCGCCCATCAGGTACAGCGGCACCGGGGCCTCTCCCCCCATCGGGTTCAGCTCCGACCCCACGGCATCCACGTGGCGCAGTCGAAGGCGGGGATCGGTTGCCTCGACGGCCTGGCGAACCTCTGCGAACAGGGGAGTCCCGCCACTCTCCGTCCGAGCGATGATGTTGAAGCCGGGCGTCGCTTCCTCTGTCCAGGGTCGATAGAGCGCGTATCGGAAGTCGAGGACGTAGATCCCGTGCATTCCGTCGAGGCGGCCGAGCTCGACGGCATCCCGGGAGACGCCCACCACCGTGATGGGATCGGTCCTTCCCCGGTCCGCCACGTAGACCGTCTGCCCCACCGGGCTTCGGCCCGGCCACAGACGTGCGGCGAGGCCCTCGTTGACGACGGCCACCGGTGCGCCGGCATCACCGGCGTCGATGTCCCTGCCGAGCGTGATCGGAAGCCCCAGCGCCGCGAAGTAGCCGGGCTCGATCGGCACCTGCCGCGCGGTCAGCGTGGCCTCGGCCGGCGTGTCTCCCACGTGTACGGAGCCGCCACCGAAGGGCGGCTCCCCCAGCGTGACGCCACGGACGCCGGGAATGGCCGCCACCCGCTCCTCCAGCAGCCGGCGGAGGTTCGGGGCGGCTTCCTTGACCTCGGCCTCCGCCCAGCCCCTCTCCGGAGAGATCCGGGCCACGACCAGATGTTCCCCGTCGAAGTTGAGCTTCATCGAGCACAGGGCGGAGAAGAAGCTCCCGAACAGGAACGCGGTGACGACGAGACCGATAGCCAAGCCGACCTCGAGCACGGCGAAGAGGTCGCGCAGGTGGTAGCGGCCGACGCCGAAGAGCGGGCGGTGCAGGCTGGTCCGCAGCGAGTCGGCGACGCTCCTCCGAAGGCTGTGGACGAGCGGGGCGGCGCCGAAGAGAAGCGGCGTCAGCAGCGTCGCCGCTGCACAGAAGAGCAGGGTGGGGGCATCCAGGTCCATCCGAATGTCGATCGACGGCGGGAACAGGGCGCGGATCCCCTGCAGGCCGAAGAGCGCCAGGATGGCTCCGAGCAGGCCGCCCACGGCGGCGAGGAGCCCGCTCTCGACTAGGAGCTGGAGCGCGAGACGCCATCTCGTGACCCCGAGCGCCAGACGGATGGCCATCTCCCGCTCCCGTTGGACCGCTCGCACCAGCAGCAGGCTGGCCACGTTGGCGCACCCGATCAGCAGCACCAGCAGCGCCGG
>CAZNNH010000206.1:0-10478 GCA_964574335.1 uncultured Acidobacteriota bacterium
GCGGAACCCGACCCCGCCCGCGGCGAGCACCAGCAGAAGCGACACCAGCCGGGGCGCACCCCGGGCGCGCCAGCCCCAGGCGGCGCCCCGCGCCCCGAGGACGGCCACGATCGGCAGGGTCAGGAAGCACAGGCGGTCGATGAACTCGTCGTTGTACTTCAGGAAACGTGGCTCCACCGACGTGACGGAGGCGAAGGTGACGAACAGGAGGTAGGCGACCCCCCCGCCGGCGAGGGTCAGGGCGAGACGGTCGGGTCCCCCTCGCCGGAGCAACAGACCGAGTCCCGCCACCGCCAGCAGCGCCACCGGCCAGCCGACCGCCTTCACGCTGCGGACCAGGCCGCCGAGGAGCCGAGAGGGGACCGGCTTCGGGACTGACGGGGAGCTCGCGTCCGCCGGGGCGCTCGCGGCATCCCCGACCGTCACCGGTGGGGCCTCCGCCGTCGCTCCGGCCCGCGCCCTCACCCGGCGCAGCGTCGCGTAGGCCTCCTCGAAGTGGCCGTAGTAGGTCACGACCGAGAACAGAGCCGCCAGCGTGGCGACGAGGATCAGCATGCGGCCCGCGCCCGAGAGCGAGGGACCTCCCCGCCAGAGGTAGAAGAGCCCGGCCGCCACCAGCGTCACGAAGAGAACCGGGAAGATGCCCACGTGCGACAGGAACGCGAACGAGGCCAGCGCGAAGAGCCCCACCGTCCGAGCCCAGTGCCGCGTCCCCAGCGGCCAGGCGGCGGAGGCGACGAGCGTTGCCAGCGCCACCGACTGCCCGAACGCGAAGGTCAGGTTGGCATACCCGAGGGTGAGGTACGGCACCGGCGCGGTGTGGAGCAGCACCACCGCGATCGCCGCCGCCAGCCTGTCGCCCCACGCCCGGACCATCAAGGGGTAGAGGAGGGCCCCGGCCAGCACCTGGGAGGCGCACACCACCACCCGAAGCAGCCCGACCCAGTCGCCCGTGAGCCACGACCAGGGCGCCGCAAACAGGTACAGGGCGATCGCGTATGGGAACTTCACCCCGCTCGGCATCGGCTGGGTGAAGTAGAAGCGCCCGTTCAGCACCCACTCGAGCCGGTTGGCGTGGAACAGCGCGTCCACCACCAGCTTCATGGGGTGGAACAGTCCCAAGAGGTCCAGGTAGAGCACGGCGCCGGAGAACACGACCACGAAGCGGGCGGCCGGGGGGAGCGGCCGCCTGGTCCGCCAGCGCAGCAGCAGCGCGACGAGAACCAAGAGAGGCGCGATCCACAAGGCGGTGTCGAGCACGGTCGTCGGGTACGCGGTGTACGGCGCGGGGGCACGGGAGAGCGGGAAGGCCTGGGCGACCGCCAACAGCGTCGCGCCCAGGGCGGCGCCCCAGGGTGTGATGCCGGCCGCGCCCAGCGCTGCCCCGAACAGACCGCCCGAGGCCGATCCGGCGCGGAGCGCTCTCCACGGGGCCCTCGCCAGCGCCCCGGCCGACGGGCGGCAGAACACACGATCGATCTGAACGCCCAGCACGCGCCTCTGCGTGGTGCCGCGAACCATGGTGGGCGCGCTGCTGATGGCCAGGACCAGGCCGTCCCGGGGCGCGGGGGGCGCCACCAGATCGACCGGCTGGTACTGGTTGCCGGCCACCACCGTCGCCATGGTGACGCCGTCCACCCTCAGGATGGCGGTGGGTGGGGTCTCCCCGGCAGGGCGCGGGCCCCGCAACGTCACGGTGCAGGCCCACGGCACCCGCCGATCCAGCCCTGGCAGCGACACGATCGCCTGCGCCTCCGTCCACGCCACGGTACGCGGTCCATCGTGCTCGACCGGGTGGAAACCCCGGGTGATGCCGGGGAGGTCGCGATCCAGCTCCAGGTCGAGGTCGGGGTGGAGGGCGTAGACGACGAGCAGGCAGAGGGCACCGGCCAAGCCCCCGGAGAGGGCGCCGACGACGATGGCCAGGAGACGACGGGACAAAGCGGTGGCCCAGCCTTTCCGCGTCCGAGACCCGACGCAGGGTGCGGAGCAGGCTCTCGGCGGGCCCGCTCGGACGCATGATACGCTCCACCGGGTCACATGTCGGAGGAATACGATGCGTCTTGGCGAGGGAGCGTGCCTGGTGATGCTGGCGGCGTCCGTGTCCGCAAGCGCCTCTGAGGCCCCGGTGGGGCGGCTGTCACTCGACGGCACCTGGCAGATGAAGGACCTCACCCTCGGAGTCGGTGAGGCGCGCCAGGTTTACCTCCCCGGCAAGCGGCCGGAGGGGACGCTGCCCTGCCGGGTCCCGGGCACGGTCCGGACGGCGCTGCTCGAGGCGGGCGAGATCCCCGACCCCTACGTCGGCTACGACAACGAGAAGTCGCTCTGGGTCGAGGCCAAGGAGTGGTGGTTCTTCAAGACCTTCCCGGTCGACGCCACCCTCGAGGGCCGCTTCGTCGATCTCGAGCTCGCGGGGACCTCCTTCCAGGGGGCGGTGTGGCTCAACGGGGAGAAGGTCGGCGAGCTTCTGGGCATGCTCAACCCGCGATCCTTCGACGTGACACACTCCCTCCGCTACGGCGAGGAAAACACGCTGGTCGTCCGTCTCCAGGCGACCCCCGACGCGCGCATGAGCCTCACCGCCCGCGGGCTTGTCTGGGACACGCCCCGCGACCAGCTCTACTCCATCGCACAGTGCATGTACGGCTGGGACTGGGGTCCCCACGGCGTGCCGATCGGGATCTGGCAGAGTCTCTCTCTGCGCGTCTCCGGACCGCTGCGTCTCGAGTCGCCGTACGTGCGCTCGACCATCGACTCGCCCAGTCAGGCGACGCTCCACGTCGCCCTCGACGTCGTCAACGCCTCGAAGACGCCGCGTGAGGGCGTGCTGGCGGGCGCGGTGGTCGAGAAGGCGTCCGGCCGCGCCGTCGCGGAGCTCCGCCAGACGGTGGGGCTCTCTCCGCAAGAACGGAAGACGCTGCGCTTCGACGTCATCGTGCCCGAGCCCAAGCTCTGGTGGCCGAACGGCATGGGGGCGCAGGACCTCTACCTGCTCTCGACCACCCTGTCGGAGGACGCCGACGGGGGGTCGGCCTCGGAATCCCTGAAGACGCAGTTCGGCATCCGCGAGCTGAAGCTGGTGGAGAACGAGCGCATTGACGAGTTCGTCAAGGCCATGAAGGAGCACACCGGCAGCGTCTACCACCTGGGCCGCGCGGTGGGCTCCTACCCCTGGACCTTCGAGGTCAACGGCCAGAGGATGTTCGCCAAGGGCGCCAACTGGATCCCCCCCGACCTCCTGCTGCGACTCGGCCGCGACCGCTATCAGCGCCAGCTCTCCCTGGCCCGCGACGCCCACATGAACCTGCTTCGGGTCTGGGGCGGTGGCCTGTACGAGACCGACGAGTTCTACGACCTCTGCGACGAGTACGGCCTTCTCACCTGGCAGGAGTTCCTGAGCAACCGCAGCTTCTCGAAGATCGACCGGGAGAGCTTCCTGGAGGGTGCCAAGGCCGCGATCCTTCGCCTGCGCAACCGGCCCAGCCTGACCTTCTGGTGCGGCGGCAACGAGTTCGACCCGGACGACACGGGCAGCAAGGCCGTCATCGACGCCCTGGGTGCCCTTCTCGCGGATCTCGACCCGGCGCGCGAGTTCCATCGCGCCTCGCCCTACATGGGCGACGACCACTACTGGGGGGTCTGGCACGGCCGGGAGCCGTACACGAAGTACCGCATCGTACGGCCCTTCCGCAGCGAGGCGGGGATGAACACCTTCCCGGTCGCCGAGAGCTACCGGCGCTTCACGCCGCCCGAGCTGCTCTGGCCCCCCGACGAGACCTTCATCGAGTACCACGGCGAGTACAACACCCGCTTCCAGCACCTCGAGAAGCTCATGCGCTACGCCGACGAGTTCGCTCCCGCGACCTCGATCGACGACCTGATCCGGAAGAGCCAGCTCTACCAGGCGCTGGCCAACTCCTTCGACATGGAGTTCTGCCGCGCCAACAAGTTCCGCAACAGCGGCCTACTGGTCTGGCAGTACGACGACATCTGGCCCGCCATCTCGTGGTCGCTGGTCGACTGGTACGGCACGCCCAAGCCCTCCTACTACTTCCAGAAGCGGGCCTCGCGTCCCCGGCATGTCTCCGCCGACTACGAAGGCTACCTGTGGCGGGTCGGCGAGACGTTCGCCGCCGAGATCCACCTGCTGAACGACGACGCCCGCACGCCCCTGAACGAGGCCGCCTGGCGGGCGCGGATCCTGGACGTCTCCGGCCGCACGCTGGCCGACGCGAAGGGCACGGCGACGGTACCGGCGGGAGGCGCGGCCCAGGTCGGCCGGATCGAGCTGCCGCTCGGAGAGGACCTGACCGGCAAGACCCTGTTCGTGGCCGTGGAGCTTTCGGCACGGGGCGGGGCCCGCCTGTCGGAGGCCCTCTACCCGATCGCGGTGAGCGCCTCGGGAAAGCTCGACGACTACAGCCGCATCTTCGCCGAGCTCGACCGGCTGCCGCCCACCGAGCTCCAGATCGAGACCCGGTCCAGCGTCAAGCTGGATGCGGCGGGTGTGGGGCGCGCCTCGGTCCGCCTCTCCAACCCGACCGGTGGCCTGGCCTACTTCGTGCGCGCCCGGCTCGCCGACGAGGCGAGGGAGCTTCGGGCCAGCTACAGCGACAACTACCTGGCGCTGCTGCCGGGAGAGTCGAAGACGATCGAGGTGGGCGTCGCGTCGCCCCCTGCCGGAGAGTCCTGGGCCGCATCGGACCCGTGGCGTCTCGTCATCACCGGCTGGAACGTCCCCGAGTCGGTCGTCGAGCTGGGCTCCGTGCCGACCCGCTGAGGTCTGCTGCGCTGGCCGACACGCCGGTGGATCACCCGCTCACGGGTACGGGGGCCCGCTCGACTCTCCGCCCCCCGGCGCGTCGAGGACCCGGCGCACCGCGCGGAGCAGCTTCTCGGCGGAGACCGGCTTCTGGAGGAAGTCGAGCCCGTGCCGCATGACGAAGCCGTCGTGCACGGTGTCGGGGCTGAAGCCGCTGATGAAGAGGAAGCGGAGCCCGGCCAGCCGCTGGCGTAGCGTCTCATGGATCTCACGGCCGCTGGCGCCGGGCAGGATCACGTCGAGCAGGAGCAGGTCCAGCCTCTCCCCATGCTCCTCGACCACCTGGAACGCCTCGACGCCGTCCGATGCGGTGAGCACGGTGTAGCCGGCCCGCTCCAGCACCTGGCGGGCGAACGCCCGGACCTCCTCCTCGTCCTCGACCACCAGGATCGTCTCGCTGCCGCCCGGGGCCTGCGGGCGGATGGGAGCCGTCGTCGCCTTTTCCTCGGCGGCAGCGCGCGGCAGGTAGATCTCCACCGACGTCCCCTGGCCCACCTGGCTGGAGACGTCGATCATCCCTCCGTGCTGCTTGACGATGCCGTAGACGGTTGCCAAACCGAGGCCGGTGCCGCGCCCCATCGCCTTGGTGGTGAAGAACGGCTCGAAGACGTGCCTCAGCGTCGCCCGGTCCATCCCGCAGCCGCTGTCGCCGACGGCCAGTCGTACGTAGGGGCCGGGCCGCGCCCAGGGATGGTCGACGCGGTACTCCTCGCCAATCTCGACGTTGCCGGTGGCCAGCGTGAGCAGCCCGCCGTCCGGCATCGCATCCCGGGCGTTGACGCAGAGGTTCATCACCACCACCTCGAGCTGCCCGCGATCGGCCGTGACCGCCCACAGGCCGTGACCTGGGACGAAGCTGATCCGGATGTGCTCGCCGAGGCTGCGCGCCAGGGTCTTCATGAAGGCGCCGGTCACCTCGTTGACGTCGAGGCTCTGCAGACGTAGCACCTGGCGGCGGCTGAACGCCAGCAGCTGCTGCACCAGGGTGGTGGCCCTCTCCCCGGCCGAGGCGACGGTGGCCATGAAGTCGTGCGCCGGGTGATCGGCGGGAAGCTCCAGAAGCGCCAGCTCGGCGTTGCCGCCGATGACCTGCAGCAGGTTGTTGAAGTCGTGGGCCACGCCCCCGGCGAGCTGGCCCACCGCCTCCATCTTCTGCGCCTGAAAGAGCCGGCTCTCCAGGGCCACCTGGTCGGTGATGTCCTGGACGGTGCCCACGATGGCCTGGACCTGCCCCGAGGCGTCACGCTCGGCCTGGCCCAGCCCGTGCGCCCAGCGTTCCCGCCCATCCACCACCAGCCGGCCACGGAGATCCAGCGGATGGCCTTCGAAGATGGCCCGGGTCGCGGCCACCACACGGTCCCGGTCGTCGGGGTGCACCGAGCTGATGAAGGACTCGCGGGTGACGGGGACGCCCGGAGGATGGCCCAGGATCCGGGCCAGCTCGGCGGACGCCTCGAAGGTCCTGGGCGCGCGCGTGTAGCGCCAGGAGCCGATCCGGGCCACGCTCTGGGCCCGCCGCAGGTCGGACTCGTTGCGCCGCAGCGCCTCCTCCGCCAGTCGGATGCGGCGGCCCGCCTGGACCCAGTCCAGGGCCAGCCGGGTGTTCATCACCACGGCCATCGCCACGAAGCCGAGCTCGCTGGTGTAGACCCAGTCGAGCGACAGCGCGTCGACCAGGCCGTCGCAGACCAGGCCCACCAGCACCAGCGTGGCCCCCAGGCCGAGGGCCAGCCCCTCGGGGCGTCGCCCCGAACGCGCCTGGCGTAGGGCGGCCCCGAGGACCCAGGTGGCGATCACCAGCGTGCCGATGTAGTACGCCATGCCGGTCCAGGCGATGTCGGCCACGCTCTGCACCACCGAGAGCGGCTCGCCCCACGGCGTGACGAGCGTCCGCGGCGGCTGGGGAGACCAGAAGAGCAAGGTGCCGGGCATCAGCAGGTTGGCCACCAGCAGCGCGGCGTACCAGCCCGACAGCGTCAGCAGGGCCAGTCGCGACCCGAAGCCCGTGTAGGCGTGGCAGAACCACGCGTAGGCCGCCCAGAAGAGCAGGAGGGTGCTCAGGACGGAGCGCAGCGCGGCCAGGTGCTCGGCCGCGGACGCCGCGTAGTAGGCACGGGTGTCGAAGTAAAGCAGGGCCACCAGGACGAAGCAGAGGACGGCGAACAAGGCGTGCGCCCGAGCCCGGCCCCGCCGCCCCGCCAGCAGCAGGTGGAGCAGCCCCGAGGCCAGGCAGACGCCGATTGCCGCCCACAGCACGGACGCCATGCTCACCACCTCTTGCCGTCCACCGTATTCTCCACCGGAGCCGGGGCCACACAAGCCGGGGAGGGGTCCGGATCCGCCGCCTCCCCGAATCGGGTATCGTGGGCGGAGCCTGGAGGAGCCCCATGACCGATGAGGCCTGCGAGGTCCCCGACCACAACCCGACGTCCGACCAGGTCCGCCGCATCCTCGAGACGAGCCGCGTGGTCGCCGTGGTCGGCCTCAGCTCCAACCCGGAGCGAGAGTCGAACCAGGTGGCCCGCTACCTGATCCACCACGGCTACACGGTGGTGCCGGTGAACCCCGGGGAGAAGGAGATACTGGGCCGGCCCTGCTATCCCGACCTGGCCTCGATCCCCTCCGCGGTGGATATCGTCGACATCTTCCGCAAGGTCGACGCCATCCCGGGGATCGTCGACCAGGCGATCGAGAAGGGCGCCAAGGTGGTCTGGATGCAGCTCGGCCTGGCCCACAACGCCTCCGCCGCCAAGGCCCGCGCCGCGGGCCTCGAGGTGGTGATGTCCCGCTGCATCAAGATCGAGCACGCCCGGCTCGGCGGACCCGCCGGACGCTGAGACCGCCACGGCGGCCGAGCCGGTCCGGCCACTGGCGCCGTGAAAGCGGCTCCGCCCCGGTGGCCCGATCAGAGCTGGCGGTAGCCGCTCTCGAACCAGATCTGGAAGTCGTCCACCAGGGTCTGGTAGTTCTGGCGCAGCATCGCGTACATCCGCGACTGCTGGATGGCCAGGCCGCACTCGTCGGCGATCGCCTTCATGAAGTACTTCTCGTCGTCCGAGAACGGGTACGGGTTGTGGGTGTAGAGGCACAGCACGCCCACCGCCTTGGCCCGGATCATCAGCGGCACGTGGAGGATCGAGGAGACCCCCTCCTCGGCCACCTTGGAGAGATAGGGCGTGGCCGGCTCGGCCCGCGGATCGACGAGCTGGGTGCAGCGACCCTGCATCGCCTCGGCGATCCCCCGCCCCGGCTCGCGCTTCTGGAAGGCCAGGAAGCGGGTGCTCAGGCCGAACGAGGCCCGCAGCTTGAGCTCCTTGTCCTCGGCGTCCAGCAGGTGGATGGTGCACCCCTTGGCGCGCAGGTCCTCGGAGATGGCCCGCGCCACCGACTCGAGCGCCGCGCCCAGGCTCAGCGAGGACCGGACGGCGGCGGTCACGTTGTCGAGGATCTGGTGGAACATGGCGTTGGTCACGGCGCGGGCGCAGAAGGCGGCCACCACCTCCATCAGCTTGAGATCCGTCTCCGAGAACTCCCGCGGTCCGCCGGCGTAGCACAGCATCACGCCGATCACCTGGCCCCGGGTCCGCAGCGGCACGATGACCGCCGCCTCGAGCCCCTCGCCGGCGTGGGCCTCGGGGTACTGGACGCGGGGGTCGGCGGTGCAGTCCGCGATCACGGCCTGCTTCCCCTCGCGCGCCTCGGCCATGGCTCGACCGGCATCCACCGGCCCCACGGCGAGGAAGCTCTCGGAGAGCCCGAACGAGGCGATGTGCTCGAGCAGCTCCTGGTCCTGGCTGAGCAGGCGGAACTGGCAGCCCTTGAGCTCGAGCTGCTCGACGATGGCCCGAGCGGTGCGCTCGAGCAGCTCGGTGGTCCCGATGGGTGAGTTGTACGCTTCGCCGACGGCGCTGAGGATCTCCAGGTACTGCTTGCTCTGCACGGCTCCCCCCTTCCGTTGAACCGCGGGCCGGCGAGCCCCGAGGGCGGTCGAGGTCGGGGCCAGGCTGCCGGGCGACAGCGGCCGGGCACAGTATGCCACGCCGCGGTGGGCGGCGCTCCGGCAGGGAACGCCAGGGAGGCCTCCCTGAGTGCACGGAGCTCGGCAACGCGCTAGAATCCGGCCGCCAGGAGCCTCTCCATGAGCGAGTCGGATCGCGAGCCGTGTCCTCACTGCGCCGAGCCCATCGGCATCGAGGCCCGGGTCTGCCCCTTCTGCCGCTGCAGCGCTCTGGTGGTGTTGGCGCTCGACGACCGGGTCGCAGACCCTCGCGCCCGCTACCAGGCGGCGCGCAAGCTGGCGGCGTTGGGACCGCCCTTTTCCGGCTTCCTGGCGCTCCAGAAGGAGATGGAGCGGCCACGGCCACGCCTGGCCGGCGGCCTCACCCAGGCCATGGCCCGCTCCGGCCTGGAGGTGCTGAAGGCCCAGGGGCTCGAGGGCCGGGCTCAGGCCGAGCCGGCCCAGCGGCCGGAAACCCGATCGGCTCGCAAGTCGGCTCGCAAGTCGGCTCGGGTCCCGCTGGTGGTTGCTGCCGCGATGGCCGGCGTGGTCCTGGTCGGCGTCGCCCTCCTGCTGGGGCTCCGGTACGGCAGGGGGATCCTCCTGCAGGGCCAGCAAAGCGCGCCGGCCCCGGCGTCGGCGAAGGCGCCGCTCGCCACGGTGGCCCCCGAGGCCGGTCCCATCCCCTTACAGCGTGCCGTCGCCGGCACCGTGTCGCTGTATTGCCCGACCTCGGTGGCCGCCGGCTTCTTCGTGGAAGAGGATATGGTCCTGACCAACGCCCACGCCCTCTGCGCCGGGGGCGGCATCATCCAGGTCCGGCTCTCCGACGGCCGGCAGGCGGAGGGCGTGGCGATCGCTGCGGACGAGGCGCTGGACCTGGCCCTGGTCAGGGTCACCGGCGCCGAGGCGGAGCCTCTGGTCCTGGGCGACGCCGGTGCGCTGGGCGTCGGAGACCCGGTGACCCTGGTCGGCAGCCCGGTGGGCCTCGACTTCACGGTCCACCGTGGTGCGGTCAGCAGCCTCGAGCGCAGCTTCCTGGGAGTCGCCTACATTCAGCTCGACGCCGGCATCAACCCGGGCAACAGCGGCGGGCCGCTGCTCGACGCCGATGGCCACGTGGTCGGCGTGGTGTCGCTGAAGCGCGTCGACGCCGACGGCATTGGCCTGGCTCTGCCCATCAACTACGCCTACTCCGGCGGCTCCGCCATGCTGCCGGACCTGGCGCCGGTGGCCCTCTCGGAGGGTTTCGAGGCGATGCTGAGAAGCGCAGCGAGCGACGACCGGCAGGCGGTCGCGGAGATCGGCCAGCTCGACCTGCGGCCGGCCCTGTACAGCGCCAGCGTCGACGAGTACGGTCGGCTGGTGGCGAAGGTCGTCAGGCCGTCGTCTCACGAGCCCGGGCCCGAGACCTTCTCTTTCCGGTTCGTCCGTGGAACGGAGACCCTGTGCACGCTCAGAAGCGGCGTCAGCCGCTGGGAGACGTTCGAGCCTCCGACCAAGGCTGACCCTCGAGTGATGGGCTGGCTGCAGCGTCACGGCCTGGTGCTGGGGCTGTACGTGGGCGAGGCGGCCATGAACTGGAGCCTGTGCTCGGCGATCGGCAGCGGCGCCACGCTGGAGCTCGAGGGCGGCGACCCGGAGCACTCGAAGATC
>CAZNNH010000207.1:0-2465 GCA_964574335.1 uncultured Acidobacteriota bacterium
GGAGCGTCTTGCGGTCGATGCCCAGCACCTCCGCGGCCTTCGTCTTGTTCCCGGCTACGCTCTCGAGCACGCTGCGGATGTAGTCCGCCTCCACCTCTGCGAGGGTTCGGCTGGGGGGCGTGCGCGGCGGCGCAACGGCGAACCTCATCAGGGCCGGCAGGTCGGGAACGTCGATCGTCTCCGTGTCCGCCATCACGACCAGGCGCTGGACCAAGTTCTCGAGCTCGCGCACGTTGCCGGGCCACGCGTAGCCTCGAAAGACATCCAGGACCCGGCTGCTGAGCTCCGGCACGGGGCGGCCTACGTCCCGCGCGTACCGGGACGCGAAGTGCCTCGTCAACGGGATCACGTCGTCGCCTCGCTCGCGCAGAGGCGGAAGCCGGATCGGGATCACGTTGATGCGGAAGTAGAGGTCCTCCCGGAACGATCCCTTCTGAACGAGCTGGACGAGGTCGCCGTTGGTGGCAGCAATGACCCGAACGTTGACCTTGCGAGGCCGGGACGAGCCCACCATCCGGACCTCGCTGTCCTGGAGGACCCGGAGGAGCTTCACCTGCATCGCCGGGCTGGTCTCCGCGACCTCGTCGAGGAAGATCGTGCCGCCGTCGGCGGAGAGAAAGAAGCCGGCACGCGTCTCGGAGGCGCCGGTGAAGGCGCCCTTCATGTGCCCAAACAGCTCGCTCTCGAGCAGCTCGTGGGGGATGGCGCCGCAGTTGACGGGCACGAAGGGAGCCGAGGCCCTCTGGCTCTCGTAGTGGATGGCCCGGGCGACGAGCTCCTTGCCGGTGCCGCTCTCTCCGGACACCAGGACCGTGGCGCTGACGCGCGACGCGCGGTCGATCTGGGCGTAGACCCGCCGCATGGCCTCCGACTCGCCGAGGAGCCCGTGCCGCACCGTGACGTCCCGTCCGCTCCGTCCGTCGACGCGTCGCATCTCGAGGCGAGCGATCGCCCTGCGCACGGCGGAGAGAAGCTCCTGGTCGGTGAACGGCTTGGTCAGGTAGTCGGTGGCGCCGTTCTTCATGGCGGTCACCGCCCCGTTCACGTCAGGATGCCCGGTGATGACCGTGACCTCGGTGTCCTTCAGGTTCTCGCGAACGTGGCGGACCAGGTCGAGGCCGCTGATGCGGGGCATCTTGACGTCCGTGATCACCAGGTCCACCGGGGTGGTCTGTAGCACTTCGAGTGCCTCGGGAACGCCCGAGGCCGTGAGCGCGACGTAGCCCCAGCCCTTGAGGTTCCGGCGGATGACCTCGAGGGTGGCCTCCGAGTCGTCCACCACCAGGACGGTGTGACCGGTACCGCTAGCCTGGCTCACGCCCGCACTCCCCGGTTGTCGTCAACGGCAGCTCGACCTCGAAGCGCGTGCCCCGCCCCACCTCGCTCTCGACACGAGCGGACCCGCCGTGCAGCGCGACGATCCCGTGGACAACGGCAAGCCCCAGGCCGGTTCCCTCCCCGACGTCCTTGGTGGTGAAGAAGGGCATGAAGACGCGCCCGAGGTTCTCTGGCGGGATGCCGACGCCGGTGTCTTCGAGAGCCACTCGCACCTTTCCCTCGCCGGTGGTGGTCCACACGCGTAGGGTACCCCCCTCGGGCATGGCCTGGACCGCGTTCACCACCAGATTGACGAGGACCTGCTGGAGCTGGGCGGCGTCTCCCCGGACCAATGGGGGAGGCATGGCCTGCTCCACCACGACCGAGACCGCCCCCTTCTCACAGCGCGGCTGCAGCAGCGACATCACGTCGTCGACCACCTTGTTGACATCGACGTCGTCCTTCTGGGCCGGTGTCTGGCGCGAGAAGAACATCAGCTTCTTGATGATCTCCCGGGCGTAGAGGGAGGCACTCACGATCCTCTCCAGATCCCGGCGGGTCTCGTCCCCGAGGCCCGGCGCTCGGCCGGCCAACTGAGCGAACCCGAGGATGTTGCCAAGGGGCTCGTTCAGCTCGTGCGCCACCCCGGCCGCCAGCTCCCCGATCGTGGCCAGGCGGTCGGCGTGGCGGATCTGCTGCTGCAGGCGCTCGGCCTCTTCCTCCGCGAGCTTGCGTCCGATGATTGCGGTCAGCTCCCGTGCCACGCCGTCGATCAGGTGCCGCTCCTCATCGAGGAACGGCGCATCGTCGAAGAGCAGGTCCGATTCGCCGTTTCCCCGGTCCGCGTAGACGACCTCCACCCGGCCACGCCGGGTCCCGTTGACGGCGAAGTCGGCGGAGATGACCCGGGAGCCTCTCTGGAACCGGGGAGAGGCGAACGCGCGCCCGTCGAGGGTGATGCAGGCGGTCGCGAGGCCCGGGTACTGCCAGGCGGCCGGGAGCAGGTCCACGATCCCCTGGAGGGTCTCGTCCAGCGTCAGGCTCGGCTGGCCCGCAACCTGGGCGATGCCGTACATGCACGTGAGCTCCTTGACACGCTCGGTCAGGGCCGCGTGGGTCCTCCGGCTCGCGATGGTGACGCCGAGCAC
>CAZNNH010000207.1:2565-10410 GCA_964574335.1 uncultured Acidobacteriota bacterium
CCGCGCGGGCGACGCCAGAGCCTGGCGTCGGGGCCATTCCCGAGGCCCGCGATGCGGTAGGAGCGGCGGGGACGGGAGACCGCCTGCCAGTGGTAGGGCATGCGGCGGTTCTCGATCCAGAGGTCCAGCGACCTCGACCCCGTGAACCGTAGGATCGTGGTCGAGACCTCGCGGAGGAAGTCCGCCCTCGAGCCACCGCGGCCGGCGCTCCGCAGCAGGGTGCGCACGACCGTGTCGAAGTCGTCTCCGAGTCCCCTCGGCGTAGCCGCCACCCCTCGGTCTGCGAGCCTACACGGCCCCCTGGTCAATCATCGCCTCCGCGACCCTCACGAATCCACCGACGTTCGCGCCCAGGACGTAGTCCCCGGGGCGCCCGTACCGCTCCGCGGCGGCGGTACAGATCTCGTGGATGCTGGCCATGATGCTGCGCAGCGACCCGTCGACCCGCTCGCTGCTCCAGCTCTCGCAGGCGCGGTTCTGCGCCATCTCCAGGCCGGAGATGGCCACGCCCCCGGCGTTGGCCGCCTTGCCCGGGGCGAAGATCAGGCCCCCTTCTCGAAAGACCCGGAGCGCCGCTCGGGTGGTGGGCATGTTGGCGCCCTCGACGACGTACCGACACCCGTTGGACACCAGCGCTCTCGCGTCGGGCGCGTCCAGCTCGTTCTGGATGGCGCACGGGAGGGCCACGTCGCAGGGAATCACCCACGGCCGCCCACCCGGGTGGAAGTCCACGCCGAAGCGCTCGGCGTAGTCCTTCACGGCGTCCCGGCCGCCGAGACGCATGGTCAGCATGAAGTCGATCTTCTCTCCCGCCACCCCCGCCGGATCATGCACGAATCCGTCCGGGCCGGAGAGCGTGACGACCCTGCCTCCCATCTCGGTGACCTTCTTCGCCACCCCCCAGGCGACGTTCCCGAACCCGGAGAGCGCCACGGTGAGCCCGTCCAGCGACTCGCCCCGCGCCCGCAGCATCTCCTCCAGGAAGTAGGCGACCCCGTAGCCGGTGGCCTCCGGCCGAAGCCGCGAGCCGCCCCAGTCGGCGGCCTTGCCCGTCAGGGCCCCGTTGAAGGTCCCGGTGAGCCGCTTGTACTGGCCGAAGAGGTAGCCTATCTCCCGGGTCCCCACGCCGATGTCGCCGGCGGGGACATCCGTCTCCGGCCCGATGTGACGGAACAGCTCGGTCATGTAGCTCTGGCAAAAGCGCATCCGCTCACTGTCGGAGAGTCCGCGCGCGGGCAGGTCAGCACCCCCCTTCCCCCCCCCGAGAGTCAGGCCGGTGAGCGCGTTCTTGAAGGTCTGCTCGAAGGCGAGGAACTTGAGCGAGCTGAGGCTCACCGAGGCGTGGAAGCGTGTGCCTCCCTTGTACGGCCCGAGGGCGCTGTTGAACTGGATGCGGTAGCCGCGGTGGACGTTCATGCGGCCGGCGTCGTCGGTCCACACCACCCGGAAGGCAATCACGCGCTCCGGCTCGACGATCCGTTCCAGGATCCGCCCGCTCTCGTAGTGCGGGCACTGCTCGAGCACAGGCGAAATCGACTCGAAGACATCCTCGACCGCCTGCAGGAACTCCGCCTCCCAGGGGACGCGGGCCGAGAGCTCCGCGAGCACGCGAGCCGCGTACGAGTGTAGCCTCGGTGCCCACCGATGGTCAGCGGGCCCTGCCGGGGAGGCCGAGGGTCGTGCCCCCCGGGGTCGGATCTGGACCTCTGTCGCGCTCATCGGTATTCCTCGCAGAACCAGACACCCTCTTTGGCCCCGGGTAGCCCGCAGGACGATCGGTTCTCGCAGTTGCGGCACAGACCGAGCGGCTCGCCGTCGGGCAGCCTTCGAGCCAGCTCCACCGTGGGCCGTCGCGGGCGCGGCTCGGGCGCGATCCCCGCGGCCGGCCCGGCCCGCCCGGAATCATCGAACTCGTCGCAGCTCCAGATCGGCCCTTCGGTGCGGGCCAGGTAGGCGCACGAATCGGCGTGATCGCAGGTCATGCAGAGACCATCGAGGAACTCCCTGGCTGGAACCCTCTCGAGCTCGTACGGCCGCAGATCGTCTTTCATCTCCCGTCCCTCCCGAGCACCTGGACGCGGTGCTCGGCCCCCCTTCGTGCGAGGGCTGTGCCAGGTCGGAGCACCGGAGGCGAAACCGGTCGCTTCCCGGGCAAGAGTCGGAAGGCCGAGTGTTTGCGGGGCTACTCTCGCGCGAGGGGGGACGCCGGTCCGATGCTCCAGGAAGGAGCCGGGGTGGGGCGAGACTCTCCGGTGGGGAGTTTCCCCTCACCACCGGAGCCGGGCCACGGCGTCGGCGCGCGGGCCCGGTCTCGAGGGGGGCTCATCGGAGGTCGTCGGGCTGGCTGGCCGGAGCCCTGGCGGCTACTGGGCGACCCGGTGCGCCTCGTCCAGATCCAGGCGCACGTACCGGTCGACGACTACGTCGGCGAAGCGCCAGCGTTTCTGGCCCAGCCGGACATCGATGACCACCGGCCCCGCGGAAGCGCCTAGCCCGAACAGGCCGCGCAGGTCGCTCTGGGAGAGGTAGCCGCCGCCGGAGCGGACCTCGCGCACCTGCTTGCGGCCACCCCCGTCCTCGACGGTGATCCGGGCACCGATGGCGAAGGGGTTGGGGGCCGGCTGCCGGACCTCCACGCCGATCCAGTGGTGGCCGCTCTCCTGGGCGTTCTCGAGCAGCGTGGGCGCTTCGTCCATGGCGCTGACCACCAGATCCGGGTCCCCGTCGTTGTCGAGGTCGCCGACCGCCACCGAGCGGCTGCACTTCTGCTCCATCAGCCCGCGGCCGGCGGTGGCCGAGACGTCGCGGAAGCTCGAGCCCTCGTTCAGGAAGATCTGGTCGCGTTGCGCGTAGGACTCCTTCAGCTCGGGATACTCGTCGACCTGGGGGAACAGGTGGCCGTGGGCGTAGAACAGGTCCAGGTCGCCGTCCAGGTCGGCATCGAGAAACGCCAGCCCCCAGCTCATGCTGATGAAGGTGGAGGAGGTCAGCCCGACGGCGCGGGAGACGTCCTCGAAGGTCCCGTCGCCCAGGCTCCGGTAGAGGCTGTTGTGGTCGTAGGCGAAGGCGGTGACGGCGATGTCGAGGCGGCCGTCGCCGTCGAAGTCACCGGCGTCGGCACCCATCCCGGCCTGGGCCCGGCTGTCCTCGTTGAGGGCCACCCCGGCCAGCAACCCGGCGCTCTCGAAGCCGTGGCCGGCTAGGTTGTGGTAGAGGAGGTTGGGGTTGGAGTCGTTGGCCACGAAGATGTCGGTCCAGCCGTCGTCGTCGTAGTCGGTGGCCACCACCCCGAAACCGTACGCCTTGCCGGTGTCGACCAGGTTGGCGGACTCGGTGGCCTCCACGAAGGTGCCGTCGCCGCGGTTCTCGAAGAAGTGGTCGGCGGCGCCGGGGAGCCCGGCCGGGCCCAGCATCACCTTGGCCACCCCGCGCCAGACCAGGAACCGTTGCGGCGTCTCGACCTCTTCCCACGGCGCCGTGACGTACTCGGCCACGTACAGGTCCAGGTCGCCGTCGCCGTCGGCGTCGAGGAAGGCGCACCCGGTGCTCCACCCTTCGATCGCCAACCCGGCCCGAGCCGCCACGTCCTCGAACCGACCGTCGCCCAGGTTACGGAACAGGGCGTTGGTGCCGTAGTTGGTCACGTAGAGGTCCAGCCGACCATCGTCGTCGTAGTCCCCGGCGCACACGCCGTAGCCCCAGGAGGCCAGGTCGACCCCCGCCTGGGCGGCCACGTTCTCGAAGCGCATGCCGCCGAGGTTGTGATAGAGCGCGTTGGGATGGGGGATGCGCTTCCGGCCGTTCCTCTCGTCCAGGTCGAACGCGCTGACCGTGTAGACGTCCAGCAGGCCGTCGTCGTCGTAGTCGAAGAGGGCGACGCCGTTGCCTCCGGACTCCACCAGGTGCCACTTGGACACGCCGCCGCCGTAGGTCTCCTCGGTGAGCTGGCCCCGGACCTTCTCGAAGCGCACCGCGTGCTCTTCCTTGGGCTCCTCGGACGCCGGCGCCTCGGCGGGCGGCGGCCCCATGGCGGTGGCGTGGCCTCCGTAGACCGGCTCCTCGGCCGGCTTCGAGTCGCTCCGGGCGAAGCTGCCTTCGAAGACCAGCTTCACGTCGGTGCCCCCGCGGAGCCGGTAGCCCACCCGGTCCAGCACCGCCAGCGACTCGTCCGGCGAGAAGCCCGCCGGGGCCTCCTTCGCCCGCCGGCCCAGCTCCTCGGCGGTCTTGCGCAGGGCCTCGTGCTCCGAGGCGGGAAGCCAGGGCGCGGCCTCGCTCAGGGCCTCGATGCGGCGGGCCGCCTCACCGAGGGCGCGGGCGAACCCGGCCGCGTCGCCCGAGGCGCTGGCCTTGGCGCCGTCGCGAAGGGACTCGACCGCGCCCTTGTGGACCTCGAGGGCCGCGGCCCGCTCCGTCTCGGAAGGGTCCTCCGACCAGGAAGGCGCGGCCACGACCAGCACGAGAAGAAGCGGAAGCCCCCGCAGGAGCCACTGGGTGCGTCTGAGCTGCGTACGCATCGGCCCTCATCCTGCGTGGTCGAGGGCCGCTCGTCAAATCGCCGGCCGGCGCTGTGGTAGGATCCAAATGTGCTGGCTCCCCGGTGCGGAGCCAGCAGGAGCCGAGACCAACCCGCTTGCCGCCACCCACCAAACGAGCCATGGCCGGGAGATCCCGCGTCGCCTCGCGCACGGCCCTGTGGTTGCTGGCGCTGGTCCTCTCGCCGGTGCTGGCTCTGGCCGCCGACGATTCCCCCTTCGTGCTGGTCGACGAGGCGCGGGCGCGTGGCGTCCTTTTCGTGAACCAGAACTTCGCCACCGAGCACAAGTATCCGTTCGAGACCCTGGGGGGAGCGGCCGCCGCCTTCGACTACGACGGCGACGGCTGGGTGGACCTCTTCTTCCTGAACGGCGCGCCGTCCCCGGAGCACCTGCGCCACGACCCCGCCAGCTACAACCGTCTCTTCAAGAACACCGGCAAGGGACGTTTCGTCGACGTGACCCTGGAGTCGGGGCTGAGCGGGGACGGGATCAAGGGCTACCCGCAAGGGGTCGCCACCGGCGACTACGACAACGACGGCCACGTGGACGTCCTGGTCACCAACTACGGCGACAACGTCCTCTATCACAACGACGGGAACGGCCACTTCACGGACGTCACCAAGGAGGCCGGCGTGGCGATGCCCCGCCACCCGCTGAAGGCGAGCGCGGCCTTCCTGGACTACGACAACGACGGCTTCCTGGACCTTTTCGTCACCCACTACTTCCAGTGGACGTTTGCGGAGAACGCCGACACCTACTGCGGCCGGCCGGAGGAGGGCCACCGCATCTACTGCGACCCCGACGTCTTCAAGCCGCTGCCCAACACGCTGCTGCGCAACAACCACGACGGGACCTTCACCGATGTCTCGGCGAAGGTGGGCCTCGACCAGTACCTCGGCAAGGGGATGGGGGTGGCGGTGGCCGACTACGACCGCGACGGCCGGATGGACGTCTTCGTCACCAACGACCGGTGGCCGCACTTCCTCTACCACAACGACGAGAACGGCACCTTCACCGAGGTCGGGTTCGAGGCGGGGGTGTCGGCCAACGAGACCGGGGCGATGGTCTCGGGGATGGGGTGCGACTTCAACGACTTCGACGGCGACGGCTGGCCCGACATCTTCCTGAGCGACCTGATGCGCGACGTCTTCACGCTGTTCATCAACCAGGAGGGTCGCTTCTTCCAAGACCGGACCTTCCCCTCCGGAGTCGGGGCAGCCTCGGTGGGCCACAGCGGCTGGAGCGTCAAGTTCCTCGACCTCGACAACGACGGCTTCAAGGACGTCTTCGTGGCCGGCTCGCACGTGGTGGACAACGTCAAGCTCTACAACCGGGTCGCCTCGTACGAGGAGCCCTGCTTCCTCTACCGGAACCTGGGCCAGGGCCAGATCGAGGACCTGTCCAACCGTGTCGGCAAAGACCTCACCACCCGCGGGGCGTGGCGGGGGGTAGCGGTGGCCGACATCGACAACGACGGGTCCCTGGAGGTGGCCGTCTCCCGGCTCAACGGCCAGGCGGCGCTATTCGTGAAGAAGGATGGCCCGGCCCACAACTGGATCCTGCTCGACCTCGAGGGCACCCGGAGCAACCGGGACGGCATTGGTGCCCGGGTGCGGCTGGTGCTACCCTCGGGACGCGTCCTCCATGAGCACGTCAGCACCGCGAACGGGATCTACTCGGCCAGCGACAAGCGCGTCCACTTCGGGCTGGGAGCGGAGACGAGCATCCTGTACGTCGAGATCTCGTGGCCCAGCGGGATCGTTCAGCGGCTCCAGCGTCCGGCCATCAACCAGGTGCTGCATGTGGTGGAGAGGGCGCCCTGAGCGGGCGTTGCCGGAGACCGGCGAGAGGGTAGGCCCGGTGGCTTCACCCGAGATCGGGCCGAGGTTGATGCGCAGAGGGACGGGACTCGTCTTCCAGGTGGTGCTCGGTGTCTCCTGCCTGGCCCTCTCGAGCTGCGGCACCGATGAGGCCCCGAGCCAGACCGCAGCCCCCCAGACATCGGCGGCCGACGCGGTCCTCGCCCAGCTTCGATCGGCGCACCAGGCCCGGCCCGACGACCCCCAGGCGACGCTGGCGCTGGCTCGCCTGCTCCAGGAGCGGGACGAGAGAAGCGCCGAGGCGCAGCGCCTCCTCGAGAGCGTGTCCGAAAAGCAGCCGGACCGCCACGACGTGAGCCTGCTGCTGCTCGACTCGTACCTGGCCACCGGCAACACCCAGGCGGCGTCAGCGCTGCTCTCACGGCTGGACCCCGACCTGGACCAGGACGAGCGCTTCGTCCTCGACACCACCTATGCCCTGCTGGCCCGCAAGAAGGCGGCGGAGGCGAAGCGGCTGTGGACGCGCCTCGCCGGGCGGGTCCAAGAGGCCCTTCGCGCCCGGCCACCGCAGGGTCTGCCGCCGGCGGAGGACCAGGCGCTGCGGCGTCGGGTCGCCGAGACCCTGTTCATCCAGGGCCTGCTCACGGCCCAGACCGGCGAGAAGCAGGAGGCGTTGCGGCTGCTGCGCGAGGCCGACCAGTACGGCTTCCCGCCCCTCGACTCGCCGCTGATGGAGCGGGCCGCGGACTGCCTCTTCGACCTGCACGAGTACGCCCTCGCCACCCAGGCCTACCAGGAGGTGATGAAGCACGCGCCCCAGAACACCCGGGCCCACCTGCGACTGGCCATCTCGCAGTACTCCAGCGGCCTGGTCGGGGTGGCCGGGGCCGAGCTGGAGCGGCTGCTCCAGAGCGCGCCCAACCTCCGGCAGGCCCACTACTACCTCGGGGCGGTCCGGTTCGACCAGAAGCGCGCCGCCGAGGCCGAGTCCCAGCTACGCAGCGAGCTGGCCCTCGACCCGGGCTGCTACCGCTGCATGGCCAAGCTGGCGCACCTCGCCTACCTCGCTGGCAACGACGAGCAGTGCCAGTCCTGGCTCGACCAGGCGGTGGCGCTCGATCCGGACCACCAGGAGACCCTCCTGGTCTTCGGCATGTTGGAGAACCGGAACGGTCACTACGACCAGGCGATCCAGCATCTCTCCCGGGTGGTGGCGGAGTCGCCGAAGAACACGCTGGCGCGCTACCAGCTCGCCATCGCCTACCAGCGGAGCGGCAACTCCCAGAAGGCACGGGAGCAGCGGGAGGCCTACGACAAGCTGATCCAGGAGGAGAAGGCCCGGACCATCGGCGTGCGCGGGTCGTAACGCGGCGCCCGAAGTGAATTCGGGCGCCGCTATCAAGCGGGGGGGGGCCCCCCCCCCCCCCCCCCGGGCCCCCCCCCCCCCCCCCCCGCCGCCGCGGCGGCGCCCCAACAAACGGGGGGGCGGG
>CAZNNH010000208.1:0-10352 GCA_964574335.1 uncultured Acidobacteriota bacterium
CCGGTGGCGCCCCAGGTCCCTTCCCCGCGTCTTTACAGGCCAAGTGAATGAAACCATAATCAGTGGGGGTCTGTCTGGCGGTCGCTCACGCCTTCCTTTGGCGACGGCGCTCACCCGTGTCTCGACGGCGGAGGGCGACGCTGCCGACCCCTTCCACATTCCTCGACAAGACCCAGGGTCCCCCAGGACCCCGCCGCGTGAGCGGGGACCGACGGGCCAGGTGATGGAGCAGAGCGCATGGCGGCTCTTCTGACGGCCGACCCCATCGTCACCCTTCGCACCGCCACCGCCCACCCCTATGACGGGGCCATCGCCGCCGCCCGCACCTGCTACGCGCCGCGCGTGATCACCGCCGAGGAGGTCACCGCCGGCCAGCGGGAGCGGATCGGCCCGCTCACCTTCGAGGCGGGGCACCACACGGTCTTCCAGCACGCCCACTTCGAGTTCGGCCTCGAGAACATCAGCCGCCAGTTGGCCTGGTCCTTCCTCCACTCGCACCCCTTCTACAACTCCGAGCAGTCCAGCCAGCGCTTCGTGCGCCTGGACGAGGTGCGCGCCTATTGCCCCGACGGCTTGCCAGCCGAGGCTAGAGCCGTCTACGAGCAGGCGGTAGAGGCCGCCTGGGACAGCTACCGGCAGATCACCGAGCTGCTGCTACCCGACACCCGACGGATCCTGGCCGAGCTGAGGAACCTGACCCCCAACGCACGCGAGCAGCGCCGCAAGCGGGTTCTTCGGGAGGCCGAGAAGAAGGCGATCGAGACCGCCCGCTACGTGGTGCCGATCGCCGCGCTCACCTCGATGGTCCATACCGTCTCCGGGATCGTGCTGCACCGGCTCGACCGGATGCGCCACACCGGGGACGTGCCGAGCGAGGCGGCCCGGGTGGTCGAGGCGATGGTGGCGCTGGTGCGCGACCGCGACCCCCAGCTCTTCGAGCGGGTCGGCGAGGGACCGTTGCCTCCGGAGCAGGTGGTCGAGGCTCGCTTCCCGAAGCTGGCCCCGGGCGGCGACGAGGCGGCGCGCGCCATCGACCGCCGCCTCTCGGGTCGGACATCGCTCCTGGTCGACCACATGCCTGGCGCGGAGCGGACCACCGCCGACGCGGTTCGGGCGGTGCTCGGCCTCACCCCCGCCGAGCTGGACGATGACCGCGCCCTCGAGGCGGCCCTCCACCCGGCCCACAACCGCTACCGCCTGGAGACGCTCAGCCTCGGCGTCCACTCGCCGCTCACCCGGGCCCTCCATCACGCCTCCTACACCTTCCTCAAGCGGCTCTCCCATACCGCGGACAGCCAGGACCAGCGTCACCGGATGGTCCCCGCCTCGCGGCCGGCGATGACCCTCACCGACACCCGGCACCCCGACTACGTGACGCCCGATCTGGTAGCCCGGAACCCTCGGGCGCTCGAGGTCTTCTGCGCTGCCATGGAGCGGGCCTGGCAAGCCAAGAACCGGCTGCTGGAGATGGGAGTGCCGCTCCAGGCCGCGCTTTACCTGCTCCCCAACGCCAAGGCCCTGCGCTTCCACGAAACCGGCAGCCTGCTGTACCTGGCCCACAAGTGGGAGATGCGCACCTGCTTCAACGCCCAGGAGGAGATCTACCGCGCCTCGATGCAGGAGCTCGAGCAGGTGGCAGCGGTGCACCCGCGGTTGGCCCGCCACATCGGCCCACCCTGCGTGCTGCGGGCGGGCCGGATCTCGCCGGTGTGTACCGAGGGCGAGCACTTCTGCGGGGTGCCGGTCTGGCGCAGCTTCCCGAACGCCAAGCGCCGGATCTGAGAAGGCCCTACGGCGAGCCGGGATCCTCCCGCCACTGGTAGAGGGCGAAGCGGTCCCAGGCGCCGAGCTCCCGCACCTGGCCCTGCAGGCGCAGCTCTGCGACGGTCGTGTAGGACGTCTCGAGAAGGACGTAGCGGACGCCGTGCTCGCGGAACAGGTCGGGGAGGGGGCGGGTGATCACGGGCGCGATCGCCTCCAGGCGCCGCAGGTCGCCACAGTGACCACCCCATAGGACCGGATGCGCGGACTGGTAGCTGGCGTAGTCCGCGTAGACGGTGGGCAGACAGAAGAACCCTCCGGGCGGCGCCTCGGTCAGGCGGGCCACGGCCGGCTCGAGCCCTTCGGGCAGGAAGGCCGTCTGCTCCCTGGATCGGCTTCGCATGTACCGATAGAAGTAGCCGATCGCCGCCACGCTGGCCAGCAGCGCCAGCAGCGTCACGACCCCCACCGGGCGAGCCAGACCGCCGACGGTACCGATGCCCGCCGAGAGCGTGTAGGCGGTGGGCAGCACGGCGGTCTTCATGTAGCCGCGCCCGGGTCCCAAGAAGCGCAAGGGCGGAAGCAGCGTGGCGGCCACGGACAGACCGGCCAGCGACATCGCCCACCAGAACAGGCGTGGCCCCCACGGGAAGGTCCCGTAGGGGGCCAGGGGAAGCGCCAGGAGGAACGGGTTCTCGCCCAGCAGCCGGAGCAGCTGGCGCGCCGCGCTCTCACCGAAGAAGCCGGGACGCTGGCCGGCGGAAGCCGGCCCACTTCCCGGATGACCATAGACGGGAGACTGCCGCACCGGATGGGCGCCGAACCGGTGGCGGTTTCGCGTCCAGTAGGCGACCGCCTGGTAGTAGTTGCGGACCACACGCAGGTAGTGGCCACCCGAGAGGAGCGTCGCCAGGGCCATGGCGCCTGCCGCCACCAGCAGGTAGCGCGGGTCACGGTCGAGGGCCGAGAGCATGGCGCAGACGAATCCGTAGGCGGCGGCGGCGGTGGCGGCGGACAGGAACAGCGCCGCCCCGACGAGGAGGGAAAGCGGCAGCCAGGGCCAGCCGCTCTCCCCGAGCACGTACCGAAGCAAGAGCAGGATCGAGAGCGAGTGCAGCAGCGCGCCGAGGCTGCGGCCGTTCAGGCTCCGCGTCTCCGAGATCATCTGTGGGGTGAAGGCGTAGAGGCATCCGGTGAGCGCCGAGATGCCCAGGCTCCCGGTGATCTTGTACGCCAGCCAGCACAGCAGCAGCAGGTGCAGGCAGTCGATGGCCGGTGCCACCGCCCAGAATTTCCGCCGCAAGAAGCTGTGGGGGAGGAGGGCGAGCAGCGTCGGGAACAGCGGCGGATAGGACTGCCGCTCGTCCTGGAGCAGGTACTGGGGGAGCCGCACTTCGAGGCGGGGCCGGCGCCGGACCGCGTCGGCGTACGCCAGGTAGTACCATGTGTCGACGCCGCCGGGCGAGCGGCCGACGTTGACCAGCACCCGCAGGCCGAAACCGCCGAGCGCGAGGGCGCCGCTGATCAGCGCCCAGAGGCCTAGCGGCGGCACGAGACGCCCTTCCCCTTCATGTCGAGCCGGGATATGGTACCCGAGACGATACCCTGGGCCTGGGAGACGACCTGATGCTGATGGACCTTCTGCTGGTGGCCGTCGGGGTGGCCTTGCTGGCCTACTCGGGCAACCGGCTCATCGACTGCGCCGTCGCCATCGCGCAGCGGGCCCGGTTGACGCCAGCGGTGATCGGGCTGACGGTGGTCTCGGCGGGCACCTCCGCCCCCGAGCTGTTCGTCTCCGCCACCGCCGCTCTGCGCGGTTCTCCCGAGATCGCCATCGCCAACGTGATCGGCTCGAACATCGCCAACGTGGCCCTGGTGCTGGGCGCCTGCGCGACGGTGGCGGCGGTCCCGATCAGCCGGGGCATCCTGCGCCTCGAGTACCCCTTCATGGTGCTGGCCTCCTGGATCACGCTGCTGCTGTGCCGGGATGGCCTGCTGGACCGCCTGGAGGGCAGCTTCTTCATCGCGTCGATAGTGGCCTTCACCGGCTACGCGGTGTGGCTGGCGCGGCAGCAGGTCAGCCAACGGGAGGCGCAGGCCCTGGCCGAGCCGGTGGCCGGGCACACCCAACTGCCGCAAAGACGGACTTGGATGGTCCTCGCCGGGCTGGTGGCCTCGCTGGCCGGCCTCGGCATCGGCGCCCGGCTGCTGGTCCAGGGCGCGGTCGGGATCGCCCAGGTGCTCGGCGTCAGCGAGCGGGTGATCGGCCTGACCGTGGTCGCCATCGGCACCTCGCTGCCGGAGCTGGTCGCCTCGATCGCCGCCGCGGTGCGCAAGCAGCACGAGATGGCGGTGACCAACATCGTCGGCTCGAACATCTTCAACCTGCTGCTGATCCTCGGCATAACCGGCGTGCTGCGGCCGATCCCGGTGGCGCCGCGCCTGATCGTGCCGGACATGTGGGTGATGCTGGGCGTGGCCCTGCTCCTGCTCCCGCCGATCCTGCGCTCGGGTCGCCTGTCCCGGCGCAGCGGGCTGATCCTGTTGGCGGTCTACGCCACCTTCCTGATCACCGTGGGTCGCAATGGTTGAGCCGTACCGTCCCGGCCGGCGCCGCCCGGCGGCGCGCCATCACCGTCGTCGCGCCCGAGCCGACCCGTCGAGCTGAGCCACAGGCGCCCCCCGCCGCCTCGAGCCCTTGCCCCGAGCGCCTTTCCCTGTCAGGCTTGGCGTCGTTCTGCCAGCGGGCCCGCCCATGCCGACCGCCTCCAGGCCGAAGCTCGACGAGCTGCACCAACAGCTCGGCAAGGTCATCCTGGGCAAGCCCGAGGTGCTGCGCGACCTTCTTGTCTGCCTGCTGGCCGGCGGCCACGTGCTGATGGAGGACGTCCCCGGGGTAGGCAAGACCACGCTGGCCAAGGCGCTGGCCAAGTCGCTCTCGGCCAGCTTCAAGCGGGTCCAGTTCACGCCCGACCTGCTGCCCACCGACATCCTCGGCTCCTCGGTCTACGACGCCCGCGACTCCAGCTTCGCCTTCAAGCCAGGGCCGATCTTCACCAACGTGCTGCTGGCCGACGAGATCAACCGCGCCTCGCCGCGGACCCAGTCCAGCCTGCTCGAGGCGATGAGCGAGCGGCAGGCCTCCATCGAGGGGACCACCCACCCGCTGCCCGAGCCCTTCATCGTGATCGCCACCCAGAACCCGATCGAGTTCCACGGCACCTACCCGCTGCCGGAGGCCCAGCTCGACCGCTTCTCGACGCGCCTCGACATCGGCTATCCGGACCCGGAGCAGGAGGTCGACATCCTCTTCAGCCAGTTCCACCATCACCCCCTCGACGACGTGGCCGCCGTCATGGCCTGCGACGAGATCCTCGCCTTGCAGGAGGCGGCCCGCGCCGTCAAGGTCGAGCACCGCCTGGCCCGCTACCTGGTGGCGCTGGCGGATGCCACCCGGCGCCACACCTCGCTCCGCATGGGCTGCTCGCCCCGGGGCACGCTGCTCCTCTTCAGGACCGTCCAGGCCCGTGCCTTCGTGGAGGGGCGCGACTACGCCATCCCGGAAGACGCCCGCGCGGTGGCGGTGCCGACCTTGGCCCACCGCCTGGCCCTCGACACCCGGGCCAAGTACGCGGGCGTGCTCAAGGAAGACGTGGTCCGCGAGATCCTCGAGGCGGTGCCGGTCGGGGTGTAGCGGTGGGTAGAGGCTCGCTGACCTCGCTGCGGTCGGCGCCGGTGCTCGGCTCGTTGATCGACAGCTACCAGCGCCGGCTCACCTGGCGGGGCCGCTACCTGCTCTGGGCCGCGTCGGCCTTCGCCCTGGTCGGCATCGACACCCGTCGATCCCACGCCTACGTCCTGTTCGCGATGGCAGCCGCGCTGCTGCTCTTGGCCTTGATGCTCGGCGCTCGGAGACGCCCACAGGTGGCCCTCGCCTGTGCTCTGCCGGCTCGGGCCACGGCGCTTCAGCCGCTTCCACTGCACGTCCGCCTCCGCCACCAAGGCGGCCCCTCCGAGCTGCTGCTGCGCTTCCCCGGGGCGTCGCCTGAGGGGCTGGTGTTCCGTCCCGAGGAGACGTTCGTGAACCTCGCCCCGGGCGAGAGCCGGCAGGCGACGGTGACGCTGGAAGCCAGGCGGCGCGGCCGCTACGAGCTCCGCGGCCCGACCCTCCAGTCCACCGACCCGCTGCACCTGGCCGCCGGCCGCGGCACCAGACTGCCGGGCCAGGCCCTGCTCGTCTATCCCCGCTTCTACGCCATGGAACGCTTCGACATCCCGATCGGGCGTCGCTACCAGCCGGGCGGCATCCCGCTCTCCTCGAGCACCGGTGACGCGATCGAGTTCGTGGGGACTCGCGAGTACCGTCAGGGAGACCCGGTGCGGAACATCCACTGGCGCTCGTGGGCCCGCCGTGGCCAGCCGGTGGTGAAGGAGTACCAGGAGGAGTACTTCAGCCGGATCGCCATCATCCTGGATACGTTCCTGTCCCGCGCCCCCTCACCGGCGGAGCGGCAGGGGTTCGAGGCGGCCATCTCGGTGGTCGCCTCGATCGCCGACTTCTTCAGCCGCAGTGAGTACGTGGTCGACATCCTGGCCGCCGGGCCCGACGTCTACGAGGTCAGCGCCGGCCGCAGCCTCGCCTACCTGGAGAACATCCTGGACGTGCTGGCCTGCCTCGAGCCATGCCACGATCCGCCGTTCCAGGCCATCGGCCCCCACCTCTTCGAGAAGCTGGCCCAGCTCACCGCAGTCGTGTCGGTCCTCCAGGACTGGGACGATCCGCGTCAGCAGTTCCTGCAGCGGGTCAAAGCGCTGGGCACCTCCGTGCGCGCCGTGATCGTGCGCGACGCGCCCACCAGCCGACCCTGGCAGGCGGCGGTTGGCGAGCTGGGCGAGATCACGTTGATGACGCCCGAAGACGTCGAGCGGGCCATCGTCGCCGACGGCCGCGGCCATGCCTGAGGCAACCTCGCGGCCACGGCAGGCCGCGCTGGCGCTTCTGGTGGCATCCGCCCTGGGCTCGTTCCTCTCCTCCCACGGCTCCTACCTGGCTGCGGGGCTGCTCCTGCCCTGTGCCGTTTCCGTGTGGCGCCGCCTACCCGCTCTTCCCGCCTGGCTGCGGGCCTCGGTCTGGCAAGCGACGCGCGCCCTGGTGGCGGCCACCCTTGTTTTCGCCCTGCTCTGGTCCGCCAACCCGAACATCGCCGACCGCACCGCCCAGACCGTCACCCACGCCGCGGCTTCGGGGCTGGCCCTGCTGGCGACGCTGCTGCTGCTGGGCACCCACACCTGGGCGCCGGAGCGAGGCGTCGTCCCTGCCGCGCTGGGCCTGCTGGTGGCGACCGCTCTGCGCCCGGTCGTGGCCTCGGCCCCGGGCCCGCTGCCACGGGTCCCATTCGTAGCGACGGCTGTCGTGGCCGCCTCGTCCCTGGTCGTCTACCTGGTGGTGACCCAGGCGGGCGGGGCCCGGCGACCGACCGCCATCGCCACCTTCGTGTCGGCGGCTTCTGCCCTCTCGGTCGGCATCATGCTGCTGCTGCCGTGGGCCCAGCCTCGGGTCGAGCAGGCGCTGGCTCGAAGCATCCACTCGGGCAAGAGCTACACCGGCCTGTCTTCCGTGTCACGGCTGGGCGACATCGAGGAGCTGGCGCTGTCGCGAGCGGTGGTGATGCGGGTCTGGACCCCTCGCCCCCAGAAGCTGCGGGCGCGCGTCTACACCACCTTCGACGGAACGGCCTGGCAGGCTCGCCCCGGGTCCTTCCACGAGCTATCCCCCTCGTGGGAGCCGGGCCTGGCGGCCGGCGCCGTCGACCGGACCATCCCGGGCCAGCTTTTCGACGCCAGCCCGGAGCCCACACCCTCGAGCGGGACGGTCTCCACCAAGATCGTGCAGGAGGTCTTCAACAACGGGATCCTGGTCACGCCGGTGGTGCCATTGCGGGTCCGGGCACCGGCCCGGCTGGAGATGGACGACGTCGGGCTGGTTCGAGCGTGGGGTGGCGTGGAGGTTCGCGTCTACGGGATCCTGAATCGGCCCGGGCCCGCCGCCGACCTCGCCGCCGAGCACCCGGACGAGGCGCTGCAGCTCCCGGACGACATCGACCCGCGGCTTCTGACGCTGGCAAGAGATCTCGGCCCCGCAGGCGCCGGCGCACTGGAACGGATCCAGCGCACGGTGGCCTTCCTCGGGCGCCAGTGCTCCTACTCGCTGAAGGTGGGTCACTTCACCTCGAGCCAGCCGATCGCCGAGTTCGTCTTCGAGAAGCGGCGCGGCTACTGCGAGTACTTCGCGGCGGCGGCCGCCCTGCTGCTCCGGCTGCAGGGAGTGCCGACCCGCTACCTGACCGGCTTCAGCGTCACCGACGACAGCTTCCAGGGGGGGCACTACGTGGTTCGCGAGGGGCATGCCCACGCCTGGCTCGAGGCCTACGTGCCGGAGAAAGGGTGGATCGAGGTGGACCCCACGCCGCCCGCCCAGTACTCGGCGGCGATCGCCGCCCTCCGTGGAGGGTGGATGAGCGACCTGATCGAGACGGTGCGCGGAAAGCTGGCCGAGCTGTGGACCACCGCCGGCACCGGCGACTGGCGGGCCACGCTGCGCTGGGCATGGGCGACGCTGCTGGGCTCGTGGCGGGTCGGCCTGATCACGGTAGCCGTCGTGGCCGCGGCGATCGCCACGCGACGCCTCTCGAGGCGCCGAGGACGACCGGCGCGAGTCCCCGCTCCGAGCCCCGACGACATCCCGGCCGAGCTTCGCGAGCTCCTCCGCCGTCTCGATCGGCTCTGGGCGCGCCGCGGCCTGACCCGCCCCCCCCATCGCCCCCCCCTCGAGTTCCTGTCCCGGGTGCCGGGGGAACGGCTGACGGATGCCGAGCGGACGCTGGCCCACGAGGTCATCGAGGGCTGCTACCGGGCCTGCTTCGGTGGCCAGACGATCCCCAGACGCGACGTGGCCCGTTGGCGGGAGGCCCTCGACCGCGCCGCCCGGCAGCGGCCCGGCTGACGCGCGAGGTCAGTCGCTGGAGACCGGCCCGGCCCCAAAGGACGCCAGGCAGCGGCGCGCCATCCAGCGGTTCGCCACCAGGAGAGCCGCCAGCACCAGGCCAAACTGCGCCAAGACCGTACCCACGTTCTCCTGGGCGAGGGGGTAAAGCCAGCCTTCCGGGTCCCACGACCACGCCTGGAAGAGCCACCATCCCAGGAGCGCCAGCGCCTCGATGGGCACCAGGAGGCCGATCACCACGTCCCACCACGCACCGATGCGGATGTCGGAGTGCTGGTGGTTGAGCTGCGCCTCGCGGAAGCGGCGGGCGCCGTGACGGAGGATCGCCAGGGCGAAGAACAGCCCGGAGAGGAGAAGCCCCACGCCCCAGACCCAGTCCTGGTTCTTGAGCACCCGAAGCGACAGGGCCGAGGGCACACCCAGCAGGAAGGCGATCGCCCCCGCCCACAGGGCCGCCCGCCGGCGGGCGAGGCCGAAGTCGACCAGCACCCGCGAGAGCAGCTCGAGCATGGCGATCAGGCTGGTCATGGCGGCCAGCGACAGCGCGCCAAAGAACAGCAGCATCAGCAGGCGACCGAAGCGCAGCGTGCCCAGGAGCTGCGGGATCCAGACGAACGTCATCCCCTCGTTGCCGGCACCGAAGATGGTCCGCTGGAGCAGCTCGGGCGTCACCTCCGCGCCCTGCGCGACGGCCGTCGAAAGGCCGGGGAACGCCGCCAGCACCTCGGGCCGCGTCGCCGCCTCGGCCGCCAGGCGCGGCACCACCGAGAAGACCGTACACAGGACGGCGATCCCGGCCAAGAGCGAGACCACATTGTTGGCGATGGGCACCACGAAGGCGTTGAGCGCCGTGTCGTCCCGCTCGCGGAGGTAGGCCGCGTAGCAGAGGGCCAGGCCCCATCCGGCGCCGGTGTCCCAGGCGTTCTGGGTGAGCGCCTCGATCCACAGGCGCGCCTCCAGGAGGCGCCCCCAGTCGACACCGAACAGGTAGGCGATCCCGGCGGAGGCATTGGGGAGCCGGGTGGCGTGGAGCGCCAGCACCACGATCAGCACGATCAGCGTGGGCACCAGCACCTTGGCCAGCCGCTCGATGGCCTGGATGCCCCGGACCACCACCAGGGTGCCGAGACCGATGGCCACGCCATGGCCGACCACGGGCCACCACGAGCCCGTGAACTCGGCCCAGAAGGCCCCAGGGTGGGCCTCGGGAAGCTCGCCGAGCAGGGTGGCCAGGACGTACCGGAAGGTCCAGCCGGTGACCACCGAGTAGTAGAACAGGATCGCCGTGGCCACGAAGGCGACGAAGGCACCCATCCACGCGTAGCCGGGTCCCATCATCCTCCCGAACGCCCTGACCGGGCCGCTGCGCCACTGCCGCCCCATGCCGAACTCGACCAGCAGCAGGGGGATCGACCAGAGGAACAGGAAGGCGACCCAGGGGATCAGGAACTCGCCGCCGCCGTTCTGGGCCACGATGCGCGGGAAGCGCCAGATGTTGCCGGTGCCCACCGCCATCCCGAGCATGACCAGCACCAGCCCGAGCCGGGAGCCGAACCTGTCACGCACCGTCACGCTCCGTCCCATTCGG
>CAZNNH010000209.1:0-2631 GCA_964574335.1 uncultured Acidobacteriota bacterium
CCCGAACCCGTCGCCCGAAGCTGAGTCTCGGTCGCCGCTACCCGTGTCGCGTCTAGTACTGGTGAAAGCCGCGGCCGGACTTTCGCCCGAGCCAGCCGGCGTCGACCATCCGCTTCAGCAGCGGGCACGGCCGGTACTTGGGATCGCCCAGCCCCTCGTGCAGGACCTCGAGGATGGCCAGGCAGACGTCGAGGCCGATGAAGTCAGCCAGCGTCAGTGGTCCCATGGGGTGGTTCATCCCGAGCTTCATCACCTGGTCGACGGCCTCGGCGCTGGCGACCCCCTCGTAGACGGCGAACACCGCCTCGTTGATCATGGGCATCAGCACCCGGTTCGACACGAAGCCCGGGTAGTCGTTGACCTCCACCGGCGTCTTGCCCAGCGACCGCGCCAGCTCCATCACCGTCCGGGTGGTGGCCTCCGAGGTGGCCTGACCCCGGATCACCTCGACCAGGGTCATCAGCGGCACCGGGTTCATGAAGTGCATGCCGATCACCTGCTCGGGGCGGGAGGTGGCGGCGGCGAGCTTGGTGATGGAGATCGACGAGGTGTTCGAGGCCAGCAGCGTCGTCTTCGGGGTCAGGCGGTCGAGCTCCGCGAAGAGCTCCCGTTTCACCGGGAAGCTCTCCACCACCGCCTCCACCACCAGCTCCGCCTGGCGACAGTCGGAAAGCTCGGTGGTGACGCGGATCCGGCGAAGCGCCGCCTCCGGGACCGCGGCCTCGATCTTCCCCTTCTCGGCGAGCTTGGCGAGGCTGTTGCCGATCCGGGAGAGGGCCGCATCCAGGATCCCCGCGTCGAGGTCGCGAAGCGTGACCTCATGCCCGTGCTGGGCGAAGACCTGGGCGATGCCGTTGCCCATGGTGCCCGCCCCAAGCACCGCCACCGCCTTCTTCTGGTCCATTACAGTGCCTCCACCGCCAACGCCACCGCATTGCCGCCGCCCAGGCAGAGGGCGGCCACGCCGCGCCGGGCGCCACGGTCGCGCATCGCGTAGAGCAGGGTGGTGAGGATGCGGGCGCCGCTGGCCCCGATGGGGTGGCCGAGCGCCACCGCGCCGCCGTTGACGTTGACCCGGAGAGGGTCGAGGCCCAGCTCGCGGATGACGGCGACCGCCTGGACCGAGAAGGCCTCGTTCAGCTCGACGAGGTCCACGTCCTCGGCGCTCCATCCGGTCCGTTGCCAGAGCTTCCGCACCGCCGGGACCGGCGCCATCATCACCAGCGACGGCTCGACGCCGGCGGTGGCCTGGCCCACCACCCGGGCCAGGGGTTTCTGGCCCAGGGCTTCCGCCCGCTCCGAGGAGGTCACCACCAGGGCAGCGGCCCCGTCGTTGACCCCCGGGGCATTGCCGGCGGTGACGGTCCCGTCCTTCTGGAAGGCCGGCTTGAGGCGGCCGAGCGCCTCGAGCGAAGTGTCCGCCCGCGGCGACTCGTCCTGGTCGAAGCTCACGGGGTCGCCCTTGCGCTGAGGGATGGAGACCACAAGCATCTCGTCCCGGAACCGGCCGGCCTGCTGGGCGGCCACCGCCTTCTGGTGGCTCTCGAGCGCGTACCGGTCCTGCTCCTCGCGGGTCACCCCGTACTTGCGGGCCACCAGCTCGCCGGTCTGGCCCATGTGGTAGTCCTCGAAGGCGTCCCAGAGCCCGTCGTGGATCATCGAGTCGAGCAGCTCGCCGTGGCCGAGGCGCAGCCCCTCGCGGGCCTTCTTGATCAGGTAGGGGCAGTTGGACATCGACTCCATGCCGCCGGCCACCACCACCTCGGCGTCGCCGGTCACGATCGCCTGGGCCGCCAGCATCACCGCCTTGAGCCCAGAGCCGCAGACCTTGTTGATGGTCAGGGCGCCCACCTCCGGAGGCAGCCCGGCGTGGAGGGCGGCCTGGCGGGCCGGTGCCTGGCCCAGGCCGGCCGACACCACGTTGCCCATGATGACCTCGTCCACCCGGGCGGGCTCGACGCCCGAGCGGGAAACCGTCTCCCGGACCACCAGCGCACCGAGCTGGGGCGCCGTGAAGCCCTTGAGCGCGCCCAGGAACTTGCCGGTGGGCACCCGCACGGCCGACAGGATCACGGCCTCTCGCTGGCTCACAGCTTCTCCTTGGATGGGTGGCTGGCGCTCCTCTCCAGATAACGCGCTGCGCTCTCGAGGAACGCCCGTCGAATCTCCGGGTCCTCGATCGCCTCTGCGCCAGCGACGACCGACGGGGGCGGGGCGGCGGGGGGACGCCCGGCCGTGTCGACGTCGGGCGGGCCGCCGTCGTCCTTCGCCTGGGCCGCGACCGCACCCAGGGTGAAGCCGAGGGAACGTGGCGCCAGCGGACCGGCGATCTCCTGGAGGCGGGTCAGGATCTCGCCCTGGATCCGGTGCAGCTCTCGCCGCCACGAGACGTCTTCGACCCGGATCCGCAACGCCCCACCTTCGAGGGCCAGAAGCTCCGTGCGTCGCGCCAGGCCGCTTCCCACCGCGTGCGGCCAGGCGGCGCGAAGCAGGGCCAGCCGTCCCTTCGGGCAGCTCCCGAAGACCTGGGAGCGCAGCCCGATCGCCGAGACACGCTTCATGGCCACGCCCCACTCTACGCCAGCTCGAGGTGCCGGCCAAGGGTCGCGGGCTGGGTTTCGGATATACTCG
>CAZNNH010000209.1:2641-4392 GCA_964574335.1 uncultured Acidobacteriota bacterium
CTCGCCGAGGGATTCGGCGGGAGCGACGCGAGGCCGGCTGATGAAATGCCCGAAGTGCAGCTCGAGCTTCAGCGGCAAGCCCAACGATGCGGGCCTGCTCACCTGCCCGAGCTGCGGCGCTCGCCTGCGCACCAAGACCACGGCGGTGTTCAAGGCCGCCAAGCAGGCCCCGGCGCCGCCTCCTCCCGAGCCCGCTACCAAGCCTGAGCCGCCGCCCGAGCCCGTCGCCAAGCCCGTCGCCAAGCCCGACTTGAAGCTTCCCGCGTCGCCCTCAGACACGATCATGGCGCGGGTCGAGTCGCACCCCCCGTTCGACGTCAACGCCACCATCCCGCGCGGCATGACCCCGCCCGGCTTCGCGCGGCGCGCCACCCCGGGGCCGATGCCGAAGCTTACGGGCCCGGTGACCCTCGAAGCCCTGATGGGGGAGATCCAGGCGCTCAGGAAGACCCAGCTCGAGATCCTGGCGCTGCTCCAGGGCAGCGCATCGGCCGGTCCCGCGCCGGCCCCGTCGGCCCCCGCCGGGGTGCTGGTCGTCGACGACGACGCCGCGGCCCGAAAAGAGATCACCAGCGCCCTGGCCGAGGACGGCGTCGCCGCCCGTGAGGCGCCTGACGGGAGCGAGGCCCTGGCCGCGATCGCCACCCAGAAGCCGCTGGTGATCGTTCTCGAGCCCGACATGGGCGGGGCGATGCCGGGCCGAGACGTCCTGAGCATGGTCAAGGCGACCATGGAGTGGCTGGACATCCCGGTGATCCTCTACACCCGCGCCACGATCGGCAGCGAGGAGGAGGCCCGGACCGAGTACGGGGCCGACCACCTGGTGCACAAGGGCGCGGGTTCTTCCGTGGCCCTGGTCGCCCTCGTCCACGAGCTGCTCGCGAAGACGTGACGCCGCGTCTGGTGCTGGCCTCGGCCTCGCCGCGCCGGGCGCACATCCTGCGCTCGCTGGGGGTGCGGTTCCGCGTGGTCGTGGTCGAGGTCGACGAGTCGCTGCGACCCGGCGAGGCGGCCACCGACGCCGCCGAGCGGCTGGCCCGCGCCAAGGCAGAGGCGGCGGGGGACCTGGCGCTGCCGGTCGTGGCCGCCGACACCCTAGTGGTGAGCGGAGGTCGCGCGCTCGGAAAGCCGGCCTCGCCCGACGAGGCGGCCGCCATGCTGCGGGGGCTGGCCCGGAGGGCCCACGAGGTGGTCACCGGCGTGTGTGTGAGGAACGGCGGACGCGCGGTCTCGGGCGTCGAGCGGACGACCGTCCGCTTCGGTCCGATGAGCGACGAGGAGATCGCCTGGTACGTGGCGACCGGCGAGCCCGACGACAAGGCCGGCGCCTACCACGTGGACGGCCGCGGCGCGCTCTTCATCGACTCGGTGAAGGGCTCCCCCTCGAACGTGGCCGGCCTTCCGGTCCGCCTGCTTCTCCGCCTGGCCCGTCGGGCCGGCGTCGATCTCGGCCCGCCAGGAGGGGACGGCGCGGGTTCGGGGTGCCCGAAGCGCGCGACTGGTTGAAGAACGCCGACATCGGTCGCCGGATGGAGCCGGGGCGGCCGATCAGGCTGGAGCGCGCGAAGCGGCACCCCCGAACCCGCCACCGTTTCCTCCTCTCCCGCACAGGCCGGGCGGCCGAGCGACGGTCCTACCGGCGGCGCGCCCGTCTGAGGCACAGCCTCTGCCGAAGCGTGACCCGGGACGGGCCGTTGCGGGTTCGGGGTGCCCGAAGCGCGCGACTGGTTGAAGAACGCCGACATCGGTCG
>CAZNNH010000209.1:4492-10328 GCA_964574335.1 uncultured Acidobacteriota bacterium
GAGCCGGGGCGGCCGATCAGGCTGGAGCGCGCGAAGCGGCACCCCCGAACCCGCCGCCGTCGGACCTGCCGGTAGCTACCGGCCGAGCGCCAGACGGTCGGCCAGCGGGCGAGGCAGGCCGGCCTTCACTATCCTTCGCTGGGTGTTCGCTATCCGATAGGGGACCCGATGGACCGACACCGTGCCGGCCTCGCTGTCGTACGTCCCGAACGAGGCGTACGGGTTGCCGTCGCGTGGCTGGCCGATGGAGCCGGGGTTGATCAGGTAGCGGACGCCCGGCCGCAGCTTGAAGTGGAAGTGCGGGGAGACGGTCAGGACGGTAGTGATGGCGTCCGGCGACAACGCGAAGACCACCGGGAAGTGGGAGTGCCCGAAGAAGCAGATCTTGTGGTCGGTCTGCCGGAACACGTTGAGCGCCTCGATCTCGCCGAAGATGTAGGCGTCCTCGTCGATGGGTGTCCCGTGCGAGATCGCGAACTCGTTGTCCACCGTGACCGGCCCCTGGGGCAGCCGGTGCAGCCACCGGTGGTTGGCGCGGGTGAGCTTGCTCCGGGTCCACATCGCCGCCTCCAGGGCGATGCGGTTGAACAGCTCGCCGTCCTCGATCCCGGAGCAGACCTTGTCGTGGTTGCCGCGGATCGCCGTGAGGGGCTTGAGGCGGCGGACCATGTCGATGGTCTGGTTGGGGTCGGCGCCGTATCCGACCACGTCGCCCAGGCAGATGGCGCGGTCCCACGGCTTGCGCTTGATGCTGGAGAGCACCGCGGAGAGGGCCTCACGATTGGCGTGGATGTCGGAGAGGATCAGGTACTTCATCCGCTTCGCCGGTGGCCTGCCCTTACGTGGCCCCGAGGCCAAGAGTGTCCCACAAAGTGGCGACCCACCTCAGGGGCGCCCTCCATCGAAGTGTCCACCGAGATGTCCGCCATCTCGCAGAAGCTCTCGCGCTCGCTGGATAATGGGCGCATTCTCTCACGACTGACGGCCGGCGGTCGAATCCGCGGCCCGCGCGCTGCGGCTCCGACCCCCGCGATGCGGCGTGGGCGGCTCGGGCCGGCGCCCCCGGCCCTCAGCGCGCCCTCGAGACGAGGTCGAAGAACTCGGGAAAGGAGACCGCCACGCACTCGTCGCCTTCCACCTGGGTGGGCCCCGTCGCCCCGAGGCCGGCCACCACCAGCGCCATGGCGATGCGGTGGTCCCCGAAGGACCGCACCTGGGCCCCGTGCAGGGTCCGTCCCCCCTCGATGCTGAACCCGTCCGGGTGCTCGACGACGGCGGCCCCCATGCGGGAGAGCCCCTCGACGATGGCGCTGATCCGGTCGCTCTCCTTGACCCGCAGCTCCGAGGCGCCGGACACGGTGAAACGGCCCCGGGCATAGGCTGCGGCCACTGCCAGCGCCGGAAGCTCGTCGACCAGGCCGGGGACCTGCTCCGGGCCGACGGCCACGCCGGACAGCGCCGAGGCCCGGGCCCGGATCCATCCCACCGGCTCGGGATCTTCCCGGGTCGTGCCGGTCTCGATCTCCGCGCCCATCTCGCGGAGCACCTCCAGGAAGCCGATCCGGGTCGGGTTGAGGAGCACGTTGTCGATGCGGACCTCCGAGCCCGGCAGCACCAGCGCCGCTACGACCAGGAAGGCCGCGCTCGAGGGATCGCCGGGCACCTCGATGTCCGGGACGGCCCGGGGCCGGGCGCCTCCCTCGACGCGGGCCCCGTCTAGGAGGCGTTGCACCGGGACGCTGAAGACCGGCAGCAGTCGCTCGGTGTGGTCGCGGCTCCGGCCCGGCTCGCGCACCGTCGTGGTCCCGTCGGCCTGCAGCCCGGCCAGCAGCACCGCGGTCTTGACCTGGGCGCTGGCCACTGGCAGGCGCCATTCGATCCCCGCCAGGCGGCCCCCCTCGATGGCCAGCGGGGGCTTCCCCTCGCGGGTCTCGACCGAGGCGCCCATCGCCCGCAGCGGGACGGCCACCCGCTCGACCGGGCGACGGCAGAGCGAGGCGTCGCCGCCCAGGACGGAGCGGAAGGGGCGGCCGGCCAGGACGCCGGCCAGCATACGGATCGTCGAGCCCGAGTTGCCGGCGTCGAGCGTCGAAGGCGCCGGCCGAAACCCCTCCGGCCCGCGGCCCAACAGCGTGACCGTGGTCCCCTCGCGACGGAGCTCCACGCCGAGCGCGGCGAGGCAGGCGAGGGTCGAGGAGCAGTCGGCGGCGGTCGAGTAGTTGTGGACTCGGGTCTCGCCCTCGGCGATCGCCCCGAGCAACGCCAGGCGATGCGAGATCGACTTGTCGCCCGGCAGCTCGAAGCGGCCGGACAGGCTCTTCTTGGTCACGAGGGCACCCCTCTGGCTGGCCGGGCGAGCATAGCACGCGATCCTCGTCGCCCTCGTGACCGGCCGCAAGTGGCGGTCACAGCGGAGCTTGACCCGTCTGGCCGCCCGTGTTACGGTCGCCCGTCCGACGCCACCGCTCGACGCCACCGCTCGATGCCACCGCTCGATGCCACCCGCCGCCCCCCGGACCGTCACGCTCGATATCGCCAGCCGGATCGAGATGCTCGAGATGGTGCAGACCGTGCTGGCTCATGTCTCCTCCTGGGCGGGTTTCGACGAGGAGTCCAGCCACTACATGAGCGTGGCCATCCGCGAGTCGGTGGTCAACGCCATCAAGCACGGCAACCGCAGCGACGCCTCGCGCCGGGTGGGGGTCTCGTTTCGTTTCGACGGGGACGTCCTGAACGTCGAGGTGTCCGACCAGGGGAAGGGGTTCGACCCTAGTGGGGTCGGCGACCCGCTGGCCGAGGAGAACCTGCTCAAGGCGGACGGCCGCGGCATCTTCTTCATGCGCTCGTTCATGGACGAGGTCGCCTACGTCTTCCCGGAGGGGGGCGGGACCACGGTGCGCATGGTCAAGCGCCTGGCCGCTCCCTCCGCACCCTGACCTCGAGCAGCACGTTCGAGCGAGGCCCTTCGGCGAGCAGGCGGGTCACCAGGCCCGGGGCCTGCTCGAGCTGACGGCGCTCGGCGGGGCCGCAGAGCACCAGCGCCGGCCCGTGCTCGACGGCTGACGCCACCGCGGCGAGCCCCTCGATTTGCCGAACTCGGGCGTCGTTGTAGAAGTAGCCGGCCATCCACGCGGTGCGCCAGGCCCCCCAGGCGAGCACTTGCCGGCCCTCTGCCGGGACGAAGAGCCGGCGGCCCGACTCGCGGCTGTCCAGGACCGGGGGGAGGACGATCGGGAGCAGCAGCAGGAACCCGGCGGCCCCGGCGCGCAGGACGCGGGGGAGGGTGGACGCCGCACGGATGGCGCGCTCGACCACCAGCACCGAAAGGGCCAGGCCAAAGGCCGCGGCGGGCAGCAGCCACGGCCAGGTCGGCTCACCCCGCCGCGCCAGCAGGAAGGGACCGGCGGCCAGGATGAGGCCCAGCGCCAGCGTGAGCCAGGCCCCGGCGCGGAGCCAGGGGGAGCCTGTCGAGCGCCCCGTCGCCAGCGAGGCGCTGGTGCGTCCCATCAGCAGCGCGAGCGGCGGCAGGCAGGGGAGGATGTAGCCGGGCAGCTTGGAGCCCGCCGCCGAGAAGAAGCCAAGCGGCAGCAGCAGCCACAGCAGCACGAACAGCTCCGCCGGCGCCCGGCGGGGGCGCAGGCCGGCCAGAGCCGGCAAGGCCAGCCCGCTCCACGGGAACGTCCCGGCCAGTAGCACCGGCACGTAGTAGGCGAACGAGCCGGGATGGCGATGGATGGTGGAGGTGAAGCGCTCCAGGTTGTGGTTCACGAAGAAGACGTCGACGAACTCGTGGCCGAGGGCCAGATAGGCCGCCAGGTACCACGGCCCTGACACCAGCAGGAACAGGGCGATGCCGAGGGGGGAGAAGAGCTGGAGCAGGCACCGCCACTTCCGAGTGATCCCGACGAAGCCCACCGCCACCAGGCCCGGCAGCAGGAAGCCGATCGGTCCCTTG
Organism: uncultured Acidobacteriota bacterium; assembly: GCA_964574335.1. Classification (GTDB taxonomy): domain Bacteria; phylum Acidobacteriota; class Vicinamibacteria; order Fen-336; family Fen-336; genus CAZNNH01. The sequence continues at coordinate 8,448 of CAZNNH010000209.1, forward strand.
GCCAGCGTGGCCAGGGCCATGCACAGGTAGGCCATCGGGACCGCGAACCGGCGGCCCGGCTCGAGCAGGGCGATGGCGAAGAAGCCGACCGCCCCGGTGACGCCCGCCGCCAGCAGCGCGTCCATGGCGGCCGCCCGCCCGTAGGCGAACGTCAGCAGCGAGGTCCCCAGGATGAAGCCCGCGTGGAGGCCCGCCGCCCTTCCGAAGAGCCGGGCGCCGAAGAGGGCGGTGGCCCCCACCATCAGCAGCGTGGCCAGGACCGACGGGAGACGTGCCGCGACCTCCGTCTCGCCCAGGACCGAGAAGCCGAGGCCCGCCAGCCAGTAGTAGAGGGCGGGCTTCTCGAGCCAGGGCTGCCCCTGGAGGGTGGGGCGGACCCATTCTCCAGCGCGGTGCATCTCGATGGCCACCCGCGTGTAGCGCGGCTCGTCGGGGCCGAGCAGGGGGACGGGGCCGAGGCGGAAGAGGAGCAGCGCCGCCACCAGGCCGAGCAGCAGGGCCAGCCCGATGCCGGAGGGGCGGCCGCCCTCGTCGAGCGCGGGGGCGGGCGGGGTTTGGGAGGACACCGGGCCTCATCCTACAATCGGCGCTCCAGTGGGGGCAACGAACGTGGATGCGACCTTTCCGGCAGTGGCGGCAGAGGCAGCCCTTCGCGCCGGGGCCATTCAGAAGGCCCGGCTCGAGGATGACTTCGAGATCCACCACAAGGGCGAGATCGACCTGGTGACGGACGTGGACCGGGCCTGCGAGCAGGTCGTCCTGGAGGTGCTGCGGGCCCGCTTCCCCGACCACGACATCGTCAGCGAGGAGACCGACCTCGAGCGGCGCGGCTCTCGGTACGTCTGGTACGTCGACCCCCTCGACGGGACCACCAACTACGCCCATGGCTACCCGGTCTTCGGCTGCTCGGTGGCGCTGACGCGGGACGGCGAGACGGTGGCCGGTGCGGTCTACGACCCGATGCGCGAGGAGCTGTTCACCGGCGAGCGGGGCAGCGGCGCCTACCTGAACGGCCGGCGGCTGGCGGTCTCCAAGACCCAGGACCTGCTCCAGAGCCTGGTCGTCACCGGCTTCCCCTACGACGTCCGCGAGAACCTGGCCGAGCACCTGGACGGCTTCGGCCGCTTCATGGCCCACGCCCAGGGCGTCCGCCGCGACGGTTCGGCCGCCCTCGACCTGTGCTACGTCGCCGCCGGCCGCATCGACGGCTTCTGGGAGCTGAAGCTGTTCGCCTGGGACGTGCTGGCCGGCGCCCTCTTCGTGGAGGAGGCGGGGGGCCGCGCCACCCGATACGACGGCTCCCCGATCGACGCCCGGCGCGCCGAGATCCTGGCCAGCAACCGGCAGATCCACCAGGCCATGCTGGACCTGGTGACCAAGCCGCGCTGACGGGCGCGCGGGATCGCCGATCCGGAACCCGAGGGCGGGATTTTCGCCAGTCGGCGTGGGCGCCTTTGGCGGGGTGGCCGGGCCCGACCCGAGCCGGTCGGCTCGCCGAGGACCCGAGCCGACCTGGCAGGGGGTGAGGTGCTGTCGGCCGACCGCGTCCGCGGAGCCGCTGTCGCTCGGTGCAAGGCCGCATCGCACACGAGAGTGCATCGGCTCCGGAGGGAGCACGGGGGCCGCAGCGCTCGCGCGCCTGGCACTCACCGGCTCGGCCTCTGGCTGCGGCCAGAGCGCCTGTCGCATCGCCCCGGTGCCCGATGGGCTGAGCCAATACCACCGAGCCCCCTGCCGATGACCGGAGGCATCAACGGATCTGGCGTGGCTGGGCGCGCCGACGCGCCCTGTTTGTCCGGAGGCGACTTCAACGCGCGCTCCAGTCCCTGGGCAGATCCCACCCGATCCGGTACCGTCCATGCGTCTCGGCCGCGACTACCG
>CAZNNH010000210.1:0-7109 GCA_964574335.1 uncultured Acidobacteriota bacterium
TGGTCACGGTGAGGCTGAAGGCGAGGTGCCCGCCGTGAGGCGACCAGACGTAGTCGCGCACCTGACCGCGCGACTCGTCGGCGACCTGCTGGAGCTCGTGTCCGTCGAGGGTGAGCACGTAGAGCTTGCCGTCCTTGTCCGAGAACGCCAGCCGCTTCCCGTCCGGCGACCACTCCGGCGCGTAACGCATCGCCTTGCCGCCGCTGGTGAGCTGCTCCGGCTTCCCTTCGCCCGCCTGGTCGATCAGGTAGATCTCCTCCTCCCCGCTGCGGTCGGAGAGGAACGCGATCTGCTTGCCGTCGGGCGACCAGCGCGCCCACTTGTCGTGGGCGCTGGAGCTGTCGGTCAGGTTGCGGGTGGGGCCCTTCTCGATCGGGGCGGTGAAGACGTCGCCGCGGGCCACAAACAGGGCCCGCTCGCCCTTCGGGCTCAGGCCGAAGTCCTCGATCTGCTTCTCGGCGGAGACCCGAGACGGCCGCCTGGCCACGCCGTCGTCCGGGACCTCGATGGAGACCTTCCGGGCGGCCTCGGTCTTGGTGTCGAAGACCTGCAGCTCGCCGTTCTGCTCGAAGACGATCTGGCCGGCCGGGTCGGCGCTGGGCCAGCGCACGTCCCAGACCTTGGAGTGGGTGAGCTGCCGGGTCTGCCGGGTGGCGAGGTCGAAGGCGTAGAGGTTGAGCGTCCCGTCGCGGTCCGAGGCGAAGTAGATGGTGTCGCCGATCCACATCGGGTCGCGGTCGGTGCGCGGGTTGTCCGTGATGTTGTCGGCCTTGCTGGTCGCGGGGTCGAACACGTACAGGTCCTCGGCCCAGCCGCCCTGGTACCGCTTCCAGGTCCGGAAGTCGCGGAACAGCGGCGTGTAGACGATACGCGTGCCGTCGGGGGAGAAGTCGCCGGCGCCGGAGACGGGCATCGGCAGCGGCTGGGGCAGCCCTCCCTCGAGCGACACGGTGTACAGCCGCCCCTCGGCCTGGCCCCAGTACTGGCGGGTGGAGCGGAACAGGACCGCCTGGCCGTCGAGACTCCAGCCCATCACCTGGTTGTCGTATCCCCACCGCGGCGCCAGGGGGCCGCGGGCCGGGTAGTAGGTGAGCTGCTCGGGGACGCCGCCGGTGACGGGGATCACGTAGACCTGCTCGTCGCCGTCGTACTGGCCGGTGAAGGCGATCCACTGGCCGTCCGGCGAGATCTTGGGGAACAGCTCCAGCCCCGGATGGGCGGTGAGCCGGCTCGCCAGGCCCCCGGTGGAGGCGACCCTCCACAGGTCGCCGGCGTACGAGAAGACGATGGTGTCGCCCTGGATGTCGGGGAAACGGAGCAGCTTGGTCTGGCTCTGTGCCGCGCCGGGCCAGGCCAAGGCGGCGACGGCGACGAGGGCGACGAGGGCGAGTCTCGAGAGTCGAGGAACGGGTCTCGGCATGGGGCCTCCCTGGGAGGCGCTCCGTGGCGAGCGGCGCGACCCTGTTGGGCCACGAGCCCCCGTCCGCGCTCCGGTGCGCCTCGAGCGCCCCTATCAGTACACCGATCCGCTCGCCGGCGCCAGTGGCGGGTGCGGGTCCGAGCCGGCCCGACAGCGGGCGCAGACGATCCGGAAGAAGGAGCCGTTCTCGACCCGGGCACGGAGCTCGATCGCCGGGTAGGGCGCGAGGCGGCCGCGGCTGAGGTCGTCGATGAACGGTCCGAACGCCTCGGCTCCCCTCTCGCCATCCGTCCCGTCGCCCTCGAGGGACAGGATCAGCTCGCGGTAGCGCGGGCAGGCCTGGCGCGCCACCTGGCAGATGTCCTGGTAGGTCACGTGCAACATCTCCGGGTAGCTGCTGAAGTACAGGCAGGGGCGGCCGAGCAGGAAGGGGACGTCCAGGCAGCGCATCCCGATGATCAGGTCGTCCGGCGTGGTGTGGCGCGCCAGCCAGCGGTGTCGGGCCGTGAGGTAGGCCTGCGGTCGGCGGGGCGTGCGGGGGGTGGTGGCGATCCGCCGGGCCAGGGGCACGCTCTGGGAGAGGGCGGCCACCGTGACCAGAGCCGCCACCCATCCCCGACCGATCGGGAGGATCTCGCGTAGAGCCACGGCCGCCAGCAGCGTCAGGAAGAGGTGGGCCGGGCTCAGCAGCCGCGGGTGGAGGTAGTCGAAGTGGGTGACGCTGCGCTGGACGATCAGGTAGGCGCTGAAGCCCACCGCCCAGAGCAACAGGACGATCCGACCATTGGATATGAAGAGACGGGTGAAGGCGTGGCGCCGGGTCAGGCGCACCGCCAGCAGCAGCAGCAGGACGGTCGCCGCCACCTCCTGCGGCAGCTCGGCGCCGGGGTGGGCTCGCCGACTGGCCAGGTACTCGCCGAAGAGGATGCGGACCCCATCCCACAGGTTGTCGGCGAAGCCGACGGTCGAGGGGTTGCGGACCGCGCCGGTCAGCAGGCCGGTGTTGACCAGGTTGCGGACCACGATCGGGCCGGCCACCGCCGAGAAACCCAGCCCGTACCCGACGAGACGCCGGAGATTGGGCTTCGCCCCGTCTCGCCGCAGCAAGAGGAGCCCGCCGAAGAGGACTGCCACCACCAGCGGGTAACGCGTGGCGAAGGCCAGGCCGGCGAACAAGCCTGCCAGGAGCAGTCGGGGCGTTCCGGGCCGGGTGGGAGGCGGCAGGAGCAGGAGCAGCGACACCAACAGCATCGACAAGGCCAGCGGCTCGGACCAGGCCGTCGTCGCCATCTCGCGGAGGGGGAACGAGACCGAGAGCAGAAGCACGGCCCACAAGCCCGTCTCGCCGTCGTAGAGGCGCCGCATCAAGACCCAGGCGAGCAGCACGATCCCCAGGAAGCCGGCTGCCGGGATGTAGAAGGCGGCGTCGCGCGGCGCAACGCCCAGCTTCCCGAGGCCGGCGATGGCCAGGGGGTAGAGTGGGCCGTGGACCCCCATCGGCTGCGGGATCTGGAAGCGGGTGGGGAAGCGACCCTCTCCGTAGCCGACGGCGTCCTGCACCAGTCCGCGCCCCGCCAGCAGGTTCTCGGCCACGTCGATGTAGTTGAGCGAGTCCGGCGTGAGCTTGCGGAGCCGGGTGACAGACCAGTGGGCCTGCAGAACCGCGAGCAGCACGATCGCCAGCCCGGGCAGCAGGGTGGACCGGGAGACCCGGTGGGAGGCGGCGGGCACGGGCGGATTATAGGGGTTGCAGCCGAATCCGGGCCCGGCTTGCGCCACGGCCGCTGCCTGAAGAAGAATCCCCCGACGACGACGAGCTGGCGAAGCTGCGCTGCGACGATCTTTCGGAAGCTCGCGGGCAGCGTATAGGAGGTCCTGAGTGGGCTCGACACCGACCGTCCTCCGATCTCTTCTCCTCTCGGCGGTTCTGGTCGGCGGGCCGGTCGCCGGCCTCGGTGCCGCCGATCTTCCGCTCCGGGTGGCCGAGAATGGGCGCCATCTGGTGGACGCGGAGGGGAGACCGTTCTTCTATCTCGCCGACACCGCCTGGCAGCTCTTCCACCGGTTGACCCGGGAAGAGGCGGTGCGCTACCTCGACGACCGCGCGGCGAAAGGCTTCACGGTGATCCAGGCGGTGGTCCTGGGGCTCGAGGGGCTCGACACGCCCAACGCCTACGGGGAGCGCGGGCTGATCGACCACGACCCACGCCGGCCCAACCCCGCCTACTTCGCCCACGTCGACTGGATCGTCGAGCAGGCGGCGGCACGGGGGTTGGTCATCGGCATGCTGCCCACCTGGGGCGACGTCTGGCACAGCCGCCAGAACCGACCGGGGCCGAAGGTTCTCGACGAGGCGAGCGCCGGAGACTACGGGCGGTTCATCGGACGGCGCTACCGGGGCCGGCCGGTCATCTTCATACTGGGTGGGGACAGGAACGCCGAGACCCCCGAGGACTTCGCCATCGTGCGCGCGCTGGCGGCCGGGATCGAGGCGGAGGCGCCCGAGCACCTGATCACCTATCACCCCCGCGGTCCGGGAAGGTCGTCCGACTTCTTCCACCACGACGCCTGGCTCGACTTCGACATGATCCAGTCGTCGCACACCGGGCGTGGCGCCGACACCGGTGTCAACGTCGACCACGACCGGGGTCTGGTGCCGGCCAAGCCGACCCTCGACGGCGAGCCGCGCTACGAGGCGGTGATCGTGGACTTCTACAATCGAGGCGCCGATCCCGCCCTGCGCTTCGACGACTACGACGTGCGCCTCTCGGCCTATCGGGCGCTGCTGGCGGGGGCCGCCGGCCACACTTACGGCAACAACAACATCTGGCAGACGTGGGTGCCGGGACGCGAGCCGGCGATCGGGGCCGACACGCCCTGGTACCAGGCGCTCGATCACCCGGGCGCGTTCCAGATGGGCCACCTGCGGCGGCTCTTCGAGTCGCGCCCCTGGGAGAAGCTCGAGCCGGCCCAGGGCTTCGTGGTGGGCCCCAACCAGCCGGGGGCCGGCTACGTCCGCGCCGCCGTCGCCTCCGACCGCTCGTTCGCCTTCGTCTACTCTCCCCGTGGCGAGCCGATCGCCGTGGACCAGGGCCGCCTCGGGGCCGTCGACGTCACATCCTGGTGGTTCGACCCGCGCTACGGCCGCGCCTACCCGATCCACACCGGCGTCGGGACCGCGGTGCAGTTCTTCACGCCGCCGTCGTCCGGTCGCGGCTGCGACTGGCTGCTGGTGCTGGACGATGCCAGCCGCGGCTATCCCCCGCCGGGACAGGGAGGACGATCCCAATGATGATGAAGGTCAAAAGTCTAGACCTGACCCCATTCCTTCTCTTGGCGCTCGTGGGGTGTGGCGAGGAGGGGGGGAAGCCGGCCGATGCCGCGCGGCGGTACGCGCTCGAGGGGCGGGTCGTGGCCGTCGACGTGGAAGGCCGGGCGCTGCAGGTGGCCCACCAGGACATCCCGGGGTACATGGAGGCGATGACCATGCGCTTCCCGGTGCTCGACGCCGAGGTGCTGTCGGGGATCCACGAGGGCGACCAGATCGAGGCGACGCTGGTGGTCTTGCCCGACAACCGCCACTGGCTCGAGGAGATCAGGGTCACGGCCAAGGCAGAGCCCGCGGGCGGCGCAGAGCAGGAAGGCCAGCCGGCTGCTACCGGCGACGAAGGGCCGCAAGCGCCCTGAGCCGCGGCCAATCGGGGAGTCGATCTCATGGAGAAGCAGACCAAGTTTTCGATCTGGTACGTCTTCCTCGCCTTCTGGGTGGTGCTGATCCTCCAGGACATGATCGACGCCGCGATGATCAAGCACGTTTCCTACAGCGACTTCCTGAAGGCGGTGCAGGAGGGTCGGGTGGTGGAGGTGTCGATCGACACCCAGCGGATCCACGGGACGCTGCAACTGCCAGCGACGAAGCCGGGGGAGCCGGGCAAGAAGCAGGAGTTCGTGACGGTGAGGGTCCAGGACCCCAAGCTGGTCGACAAGCTGGAGGACAAGAAGGTCGAGTTCAGCGGCGTGATCCAGAGCCACTTCCTCGCCAACCTGATGAGCTGGCTGATCCCCATCGGGTTGATGGGGGCGATCTGGTACTTCTTCTTCAACCGGCTCGGCCAGCAGCGCGGCATCCTCTCCGTCGGGCGCAACCGGGCCAAGATCTACTCGGAGCAGGACAGCGGGGTCCGTTTCTCCGACGTGGCCGGGGTGGAGGAGGCCAAGGCCGAGCTGGTCGAGGTTGTCGACTTCCTGAAGCGGCCGGAGCAGTTCATCGAGATCGGGGCCCGTCTGCCCAAAGGGGTGCTGCTGATCGGTCCACCGGGGACCGGCAAGACGCTGCTGGCCAAGGCGGTGGCGGGCGAGGCCGGGGTGCCGTTCTTCAGCACCTCGGGGGCCGAGTTCGTCGAGATGTTCGTCGGGATGGGCGCCGCCCGGGTGCGCGACCTGTTCGAGCAGGCCAAGAAGCAGGCCCCCTGCATCATCTTCGTCGACGAGCTCGATGCCCTGGGCAAGGCCCGCGGCGGCGCCGGCATGGCCGGCGGCCACGACGAGCGCGAGCAGACCCTCAACCAGCTCCTGGTGGAGATGGACGGCTTCGACCCGACCACCGGCATCGTCCTGATGGGCGCCACCAACCGCCCCGAGATCCTGGACCAGGCGTTGCTCCGGCCCGGACGTTTCGACCGGCAGGTGCTGGTGGACCGCCCCGACAAGGCGGGCCGCAAGGCGATCCTGGAGGTGCACGTCAAGCAGGTGAAGGTGGGCGACGACGTCGACCTCGAGGCGGTGGCGGCGATGACGGCCGGCTTCGCCGGCGCCGATCTGGCCAACCTGATCAACGAGGCGGCCCTGCTGGCAGTGCGCCGGGGGGCCAAGGTGGTGGGCCGCGCCGACCTGCAGGAGGCGATCGAGCGGATCGTGGCCGGGCTCGAGAAAAAGAACCGGCTGATCAACGACAAGGAGCGTTGCATCGTCGCCTACCACGAGATCGGCCACGCCCTGGTCGGGCTGTCGCTGCCGGGCGCCGACACCGTCCACAAGATCACCATCGTGCCGCGGGGCGTGGCGGCGCTGGGCTACACCCTTAACGTCCCCACCGAGGAGCGCTTCCTGATGACGCGCTCCGAGCTGAAGGCGCGCATCGCGATGACGCTGGGGGGGCGGGCGGCGGAGGCGGTGGCCTGTGACGACATCTCGACCGGCGCCCACAACGACCTGCAGAAGGCCACCGCTCTGGCGCGCAGCATGGTGACCGAGTACGGGATGGACCCGACGCTCGGGCAGGTCAGGCTGGCGCCCGAGCGCAACCCGCGGTTTCTGCAAGGTCTGGAGCTGGAGGGCAACCGGGGGATCAGCGAGCAGACCGCGCGCGAGATCGACGAGGCGGTGCGGCGGATCCTCGACGAGCAGTACGGCCGGGCCCGGCAGATCCTCACCGAGCGCCGGGAGGTGCTCGAGGCGGGTGCCAAGCTGCTGATGGCCAAGGAGACGATCGAGGGGCGGGAGCTGAGCGACCTACTTCGCCAGCACGGCTTCGAGCCGACCGCGGCCGATTCCGCAAGCCCAGCCCAGCCACCGGCCGGCGGCCGCGCCTGACCGGCCACGGGGGACACGATCCCGAATCCGCAGGACGAGGTTCGGGGACATGACCGGGTTTCCCCGGTTGCAGCGAAACCCGGATCGTGTACCCGGA
>CAZNNH010000210.1:7209-10230 GCA_964574335.1 uncultured Acidobacteriota bacterium
GGTTGCAGCGAAACCCGGATCGTGTACCCGGACGACGGTGAGGATTCGGGTCATGCGGCCTTGGGGGACACGATCCCGAATCCGCGGGCCTGCGTCCGGGGACATGACCGGGTTTCCCCGGTTGCAGCGAAACCCGGATCGTGTACCCGGACGACGGTGAGGATTCGGGTCATGTCCCCTCGTCGGTGGACTCGCCGTTCTTGCGGCTGATGGCGAAGGTGACCGGTGGCGGGGCCTGGCCACCGAGCTCGGCCCGCACCATCTCCCGGACGTCACCCCGCACCTGCTCCTGGCTGGCGCGGACCGCGTCCGTGAAGGAGGCGTCGTAGGCCTCGGCCGTCGTCTCCCCGGCGCGCTTGAGGTGGAGGGTCTGGGTGGGGAAGGCGATCTCGATCCCCAGGTGACGCGTCAGCCGCAGGATGTCCACGGCCAGGCGGTGGCGCTCCCGGAGCTCGGTGGCCCAGTCCGGCGTCTCCCAGAAGATGTAGAGCAAGATGTCCAGCGAGTGGGGCCCGTACTGGTTGAGGTAGACGTGGAAGTAGTCCTTGCGGGTGTAGGGGTGCTGCCTCACCAGCTCGCGGATCCCCTCGCACAGGACGTCGATCTTCTCGGGTGGCGTGTCGTAGGCGACGCCCAGGTAGGTCTTCCAGCGCCGGTAGCGGCGGGCGCCGTAGTTGTCCACGGAGGCGCTGATCAGGTTGGAGTTGGGCAGCGTGACCAGCGAGTTGTAGAAGGTGCGGATCCGGGTGCTGCGGAAGCCGACCGTCTCGACGGTCCCCTCGGTGCCGCCGACCACCACCCAGTCGCCGACCTGGAAGGGCCGGTCGACCAGCACCGTGATCGAGCCGAAGAAGTTCTTGACCGTGTCCTGGGCGGCCAGGGCGAAGGCGATGCCGCCGAGACCCAGCCCGGCCAGGAGGCCAGTGACGTTGATGTTCAGGTTGTCGGCCAGGAAGAGGGTGCCGAAGGCCGCGACCAGGACCTTGGCCGAGCTGCGCAGCAGGGGGACCAGCAGGTCGTCGTAGCGGGTCTCGGTCTCGGCGGCGTACGACGCCAGCACGGCGGCCACCACGTCGACGGCCCGGTACGTGGCCCAGACGAAGGAGGCGATGGCCAGGACCTTGACGGCCAGCAGCAGCACCGCCAGCGGCCGCGCCGGCAGGCCGAGCAGCATCAGCCCCAGCCACCAGAGCGCCGCCATCGCCACCACGCCCAGCGGGCGCATCGCCCCCCGGACCAGCGTCTTGTCGACATGTCGTGAGCTGAGGCGCCGCGCCAGGCGTCTCGCCGCCCCCCTGACCAGCACGTAGGTCAGCGTGCGCTCGACCAGCAGGCCGAGGAAGATCAGGATCGAGAGTGCCAGCCACTGCCAGTGCTCGAGCAGGAAGCCCCCGGTACGCAGCCTCTCCGGCATCCGGCTCCGAAGCCACATCGCCGGGGTCAACGGGGCGTCCTTCACGCCGGCCACGACCTTCTCGTCCTTGACCGCCTCCCACAGCTCCGGGAGCCGGAGAAGCGTCTCCCGCGAGAACAGCCACTCGCCGTTGTCCTTCCGCTGCAGACTGATCGGGTGGCCACCCACGGTCCGCCACACGTAGCGGGTGCCCTTGGGGCTGTCCGGGACGTCCTCGAGCTGGACGTAGGCGATCCGGTCGATCACCGCCTTGAGCTCGGCGGCGAGGTCGCGGCCTCGGACCGCGATCACGTCGGGCGGGAGCTCCTCACGGCGCAGGTCGAGGGTAGCGCTGGCCCGGTCCCACTCACGCTGGCCCATCGCCTCCAGGAAGGTCGCCATGGTGGCGCGGGGGCTGCTCCGCTCCGCCGGCGGCGTGGGCTGCGGCGTCGCCTCCTGGACCGGCGCCTGGCTCGCTGCCGGCATCCCGGGCAAGCTCTGCCCGAAGGCCGCCGCTCCGGGCCCGGCCACCCACAGGAGCCCCACCAGACAGAACCCACAGAGTCGATCTCGCATCCCCCGAAGCCTACATGCGGATGGGGGTCAGGTCTAGACTCTTGACTTTCGCGGGACCTCGTGAGCCCTCAGGTGCCGGTGCGTCGGTCTTCGGCTCTCAGCCTCCGGCACGCTCGGCGACCTACCAAGGGTGGGAGACCGCAGGAGGTAGGCCGGCAATCGGTGTTTGACGGCCATCGCGGGCGATGGGCAAGGACGAGGAAGGGCCGAGAACGGCGTCCGAGATTGCGCGAGAGCCGCGAGGACGAGGGTGAGCGCTGGGGAGCAGGCACGCGATTCCCTGCGCTCGGGTGAGCGCGTTCCGAGGGCCCGACCGCGGCCTGGCTATCCCGCCTGAGTCAGGGCCGGGAAGCGCTTGCTCGACTCGTCGAGGAAGGCAGCGAGGCGAAAGGGTGCCTCGCCTCTGCCCTCGCCCGGCATTTCTCGGGGCGGCTCGACGGCGCTGAGATGCGCGGGCTCGAGGCCGAGGAAGACCTCGACGGGTGTGGCACCTCCGAGGCCCTCGTGAGGGCGGAAGCAGAGGTAGTGGAGGAGAGCGATCTCGATCCGTCGCTCCAAGTCGTCGGCGGTGAGGGTGGCGCGGAGGGCGAGGCGTTGTTTGGTCCGGTCGAGCTTGTCGCGCAGGCGCAGGTGAAGGGGTGGCTGGATCACGCGGTCTCCTTTGGGGGAGCGGGCCGGGGCGCCTTCTGGGGCGCGGCCACCGCGAGGCAGGAGAAGGCGTATCGGCAGGCGCTCGTCCGGCATCCCGGGAGCGACACGGCTCGGCTGTTGGGGGGGGCTGAGCCTGGAGGGCCAGGGGCGCCGGGACGATGTTGCGGATGGCCTGCAAGACATTGCGAGACTCACGAGGTGCGGTTGCCTTCCGGACGCCAGAGCGGAAGTCCTGCCTCGATCCGTTCAGGGTCTACGTGAAGCGGCGCACCATCACCCTGTCTTGCCGGTGCTGGCATCTTCTGTCAGTAGGCAGGCGATGCTCGCTCACCAGCTCCCACAGCTTCCGCCTCTTGGGGCCTTCTGGAAGAGCCTGTCTCTGGTGTTCGCGTGGCTCGAGG
>CAZNNH010000211.1:0-9863 GCA_964574335.1 uncultured Acidobacteriota bacterium
CTCGATCAGCGTGGCCCGGACCAGCCGCCGCGGGTGCGCCCCGAGCGCGGAGCGGATGGCGGTCTCCCGCGAGCGGGCGTTGCCGCGGGCCAGCAGCAGGGTGGAGACGTGGGCGCACGCGATGAGCAGGACCAGGGCCACGGCCCCCAGCAGCATCAGCAGCGTCGCTCGGGTCGGTCCGGCGAAGACCTCCCGGAGCGGGATCACCGAGACGCTCCAGTCCTGCTTGAAGTGCGGGTAAAGGTCGTTGAGGCGCTGCTTGATGCCTCGGAGCTCGGTCTCGGCGTCGGCGATCGTCACCCCCGGCGCCAGCCGCCCGACGACCTCGCGCCAGTGACCGGCGCGGGCCCATCGGTCGGGGACGTCATCGATGACGGCCGGAATCAGGAACGCCACGTCGTCGTGGGGCAGCGCCCTGGGCGGCAGCACGCCGATGACGGTGTGCTCCACCTGGTCGAGGACCACCGTGCGTCCGACCACGCTCTGGTCCCCGGCGAACCGGCTCCGCCAGAAGGCGTGGCTGAGCACGACCACGTGGTTGCGGCCCCCCACCGTGTCGTCGCCGGGGGCGAAGCCGGTGCCGAGGACCGGCGTGACGCCGAGAGCCGGGAGGAAACCCGCCGAGGCCATCAGGCCGTTGACCCGCTCGGGCATTCCGTTGCCGGTCAGGTTCCGGCGTGCGGCCTCGAAGATGGCCAGGTGCGAGAAGGCGGTGCTGTTCTCGTGCCAGTCCTTGAACGCCCCGCCCGAGACCGTGTTGCGGTGTCCGGCCGGCAGCGTCTCCGCGACGGATACGACGCGGTCCGGCTCAGGGTAGGGAAACGAGGCGATCAGGACCGACTGGACGAAGCTGAACACGGCCGTCGCGGAGCCGACGCCGAGGGCCAGGACGGCGACGACCACGGCAACGAAGCCCGGGCTGCGTCGGAGATGACGGATGGCGTGGCGTGTGTCATCGAGCAGGGCGGTCATGGGACCCGCCCGATGCAAGCGCCGTTCCATGCGTGCGGGCCCGCTGTGCAACGGATAGCGGCGCCCGCCTGTGCGCTCCTGGGACGGGCACTTCCCGCAAGTGAAACGCGCGCCGGGCGAGGATGGGGCCGCCGCCGGCGATCAGGCGGATGGCGAGGCGGGCTTGGGCTTGCCCAGGGCCACCACCACGCCGCCCACCAGCGCGCCCACCAGGACCGTGAACGCGATCCAGATGGTCATCTGCGGGAGCAGCCCGATGAGGACCCAACGCATGAACGGCCCGGTGGCGGCCAGGATCGCCGGCGGATCCGGCGGCAGCACGTCGTAGTGCGTCCCCCAGTTCCCGTAGATGGCCACCAGCATGACGATGGCGACCGGGATTCGGGCCGCGAGGGCATAGGCCAGGAGCGTCCGCGAAAGCTCCGACCAGGCCTTCCAGGGGAGGAAGATCAGGGCCAGGCCCACCACGTACGCGATGAAGTAGCCCGCAGTTCCGAGGCCGAGCGCCTGGACCGCCGCGAACGCGCCGATCATCAGGAGCATGCCGAGCAGGGCCAGGCCGGCGGTCGCCCAGCCGCTGCGCGGCCCCTTGCCGGCCTTGGCCAGCTTCCACGCGAAGTAAGGTCCGAACAGGAACGGCAGCCAGGAGATCCCCACCAGGGCCCCGCCGCCCCCGGCCTCGGCGTTGAAGAGCATCGGGCTCCATCCCTGCAGCTCGCCGGTGAGGCGGAGCAGGGTGATGGCAAGGGTCACGACCGCGGGCCACAGGATGAGCTGCATGCGGACCTTCCTTTCCAGATTGAGCGTATGCGGCCAAGCCTAGCACAAGCTGGTGCCGCCAGGCTCAGGCCCGCTCGCGGGCGGGGACCGGGTCGGTGGGAGGCCGCCAGCGGTAGGCGGCGGCCTGGGTCTCGTAGAGCTCGGCGTAGGGGCCGCTCTCGGCCATCAGGCCCTGGTGAGTGCCCACCTGGACCACGCGGGAGCCGGCCAGGACCACGATCCGGTCGGCCATCCGCACGGTGCTGAAGCGGTGCGAGACCAGGAGGGTGATGGCGCCGAGCCTGCGCTCCTGGGCCGCCGCTCGCACCGCCGCCGCGTAGCGCTCGAACAGGGCGTGCTCGGTCTCGGCGTCGAGGGCGGCGGTGGGCTCGTCGAGCACCAGCAGCAGCGGCCGGTCGCGCATGAAACCCCGGGCCAGGGCCAGCTTCTGCCACTGGCCGAACGACACCTCGACGCCGCCGGGCCAGGTCGGCCCGAGCTGGGTCTCGAGGCCCGAAGGCAGGCGCTCGATCACGTCACCGGCGCCGGCGCGGCCCACTGCCGCGACCACCGCCTCTTCCTCGTCGCGACGCGGCAGGTCGCCGAGGCCCACCGAGTGGCGGGCCAGAAGCTCGAGGCGGAAGAAGTCCTGGAAGGCGCCCGAGAGGCGTGAGCGCCACTCCGCCGCCCGGATCCGCTCGAGGGGCGTGCCGTCTATGAGGATCCGCCCCGAGCTGGGCTCGTAGAGCTTGCACAGCAGCTTGACGAGCGTGGTCTTGCCGGCGCCGTTTTCGCCCACCAGCGCCACCACCGCTCCGGCGGGCAGCTCGAGGTCGACATCCTCGAGCACCAGGCGCTCGGTGCCGGGATAGGCGAACGACACCCCCTCGAGCCGGATGCCCTTCTCGAGGCGCGCGGGCGCCGGCAGGTCCGACCGGGCGGCGACCGACGCCGCGTAGTCCTCGAGCCAGGCCAGGCGCCTCGAGCCGTCGAGCCAGATACCCCGCAGGAAGCCGATCTCGCCCACCGCCGCCCCGACGTACATCGACAGCCGGGCCCCGGCGGCCAGCACCAGGAGCACGTCCCCCGAGGACGCCCGGAGCACCGACGCCACGAACACGATCGCGCCGACGTAGCCGCCGCCGAATACCGCCCAGGCCGCGGCGTGCCAGAAAGCGCTCCGCCAGCGGGTGGCCGCCACCGGGCCGTACCAGCGCTCCCAGGTCTCGCGCCGCTCCCGGAGAAGCCGCGGCCCGATGCGGGTGAGGCGCACCTCCTTGCCCGGCGCCGCCGTGGTGGCGGTCACGAACAGGTGCCGGGCGAGGCGCGCCGCCGGAGCGCCCCGTTCCTCGGCGGCCCGCTCCAGGCCCGGCCGCCAGGCCGAGGTGAGCACGGTGGGCAGGGCGAAGAGGGCGAGGGCGGCGAGCGCGGGGTGGATCGAGACCAGCAGGCCGATCGTCACCAGGAGGCGCAGCAGCCAGCCGCAGGTGGAGAACAGCGACATGTACATGTGGTCGAGCACGAAGACCTGGTCGCGCAGGACCGAGAGCCGGTCGAGGTAGTCGGGTCGCTCCTGGTGGGCGACGGTGGCGATCGAGGCCTGCAGCCGGGCCACGTGCGACTCCAGGGCGATGGTGACCTTGTCGCGGAAGCGCCGCTGGACGCGGGTGCTGAGCGTCGCCAGCAGCCAGGTGGCGGTGGCGGTCAGGCCGAGCCCGAGGGCGGAGAAGGCCAGCGTGCGGGTGTCGCCGGCGACCACGGCGTCTCCCAGGAGCTTGAGCCACAGCGCCAACAGGGCGTCGGGAAGCGCGGCGAGCTGCGAGAGCGCGAACGCGGCCAGCATCATCCTGCGCTCGTGGCCGTAGCCGAGCTTCAGCACCCGCCACATGGCCGGGAGGGCCTTGGGCATCGGCTCAGGCGAGGACGTCATAGGCCAAGCCTTCCTCGTCCAGCGTCTCGCCGAAGCGCCGGGCCTGCAGGTCGAACAGGGTGCGGTAACGTCCGGCGAGGGCCATCAGCTCGTCGTGGGAGCCCAGCTCGACCACCCGCCCGTGCTCCAGGACGCAGATGCGGTCGGCGTGGCGCACGGTGGAGAAGCGGTGGGAGATCAGGAGGGTGGTGGTCCGCCGGGTGGCGGTCAGGATGCGGTCGAACACCTCGGCCTCGCCGCGCACGTCGAGCTGGGCGGTGGGTTCGTCCAGCAGCACCAGGCCTGCCCCGAGGCGGACGGCGCACAGCACCCGGGCCAGGGCCACCCGCTGCCACTGCCCGCCCGACAGGTCGGTGCCGCCTTGGTAGCCGCGACTGAGCGGCGTGTCGAGGGAGGCGAGATCCGAGGCGCCGGCGTCGGCGAGGGCCGAGAGCACCACCTCGTCCGGCGCGCCGCCCGGCGCCACGTTGTCGCGGAGCGGCAGCTCGAAGCGGGTGAAGTCCTGGAAGACGGCGGTGATCCGGCCCCGCCACTCCGTAAGATCGAGGTCGCGCAGGTCGATCCCGTCCACCTCGATGGTGCCGTGCTGGGGGTCGTAGAGACGGCACAGGAGCTTGGCCAGCGTGGTCTTGCCGGCGCCGTTCTGGCCGACGATGGCCAGCGACGAACCGGCCGGGACCACCAGGTCGAAGCCGTCGAGCACCGGCGCTTCGTTGCCGGGGTACGAGAAGGTGAGGCCGCGGAAGCGGACCTCGCGGGCGGGGAGGCCGATCGCCGGACGAGGTGGGTGCTCCGGCATGGTGAGCGCGCCCCGCACCCCCATCGCGCCCTGGAGCCGCAGCACGGCGGCCACCGGCGCCGCCGCGCCGTCGAGGGCCCAGCTCAGCCCGCCGAAGGCGACGGCGCTCACGCCCACCGCCACCTGGGCGAAGACGACGGCGCGGCCGAGGTCCAGGCGGCCCTCGGCGGCGGCCATGGCCAGCGACCAGAAGACGGCGACGTTGGCGGCGGTGACCAGCAGCACGGACCAGAAGAGCGGACGTTCGCGCAGGCGGGTGGCCCGGTACTGCAGCTCGTGCAGGCGCGTCCGCTGGCCGACGAAGCGCTCCATCACCCAGCCGGCCAGGCCGAACAGCCGCAGCTCCTTGGCCGCGGGTGGGTCGACGGCGAGACGGTAGGCGTAGTCGGCGTGCCGCTGGGCCTCGCGCACCTCGGGGGTGTTGCGGTCGCGCCACACGGCGCTCTCGCGGAGCAGCCAGTGGGTGAGCAGCCACGCCCCACCCAGCAGGGGCGGCGCCCACCACCTGAAGCCGAAGAGGAGGACGGCGGAGGCGAGGCCGGTGACCGCGAGGACCAGCCCTCCGGCGATGAAGTCCATGTTGATGTGCATGGGGGGACCGGTCATCCCCAGGTCGAACTCCCGGGCCACCGTGAGGTCGGCGGCCAGCTCGGGGTCCTCGAGGTGGAGGATCCCTGGCGGCGTCACGCAGGCTTCGGTCAGCCGGTCGTAGAGCCAGGCCGCGACCCGGCTGCCGAGGTTGGCGCTGATCGCCTGGTGAAGGGGCGTGAGCACCTGGAGCAGGACGAAGACGACGCCCACGATGGCGAGGGGCGCCACAAGGCTGTCGCCCCGCTGGACCGCCGCGACCAGCACCCCCATGGTCACGGCGAACGCGGCCGGGAGCAGGCCACGCAGCAGCAGCACGCTCCACCAGGCGAACGCCAGCCGCCCGTCCGCCCGGGGCAGGACGGCAAACAGCTTCCACTCCGCCCGCTGGCGCAGCCGACTCAGCATGTGTGGTTGCAGACAGTGTACGCGGGAGGTCACCCGGGCGCCACGATAGGGGTGGGGATCGGCGTCTGCTGGTGCGCGAACCTCAGTTGTATGGCGTGAGCTCCCGTTTCCCAGTATCCTGTATTCATGGAAACCGTGAAGCTGGGAAGAAGCGGGCAGGTCTCGATCCCGAGAGCCGTCCTGAAGCGCTTGGGCATCGTCGGGGAGCAGACCCTGATCGTGGACACCACGGCCGACGGAGCCATCCTCCTCAGGCAGGCGGGTGTGTACCCGCTCGAGATCTACAGCGAGGAGCGTCTGCGGGAGTTCGAGGATGCGGACCCGCTGACGGCCGAAGAGACCGGCAAGCTGAAGCGGGCCGTCAAACGGCGCCGCTAGCCGATGCGCCTGTTTCTCGACGCCAACATCCTCTTCACCGCCGCCCACAACCCGGACGGTCGGTCGGCGGGGTTGTTCCGGCTGGCGCGGGTGGGCCGCTGCACCCTCCAGACCTCGCCGCACGCCCTCGAGGAAGCCCGACGGAACCTGCGGGTCAAGCACCCGGAAGCGCTGGCCCTCTTCGAGCCGCTGCTCGAGCGGGTATCGCTGCGACCGGAGGCACCTGCCACGCTGGTCGAGTGGGCTCTGGAGCAAGGGTTGCCTCCCAAGGATGCCCCGATTCTCGCGTCCGCCGTGGAGGCCCGCGCGCACATCCTGGTGACCGGGGACCGCACCCACTTCGGCTTCCTGTTCGGTCGGCGCCTTCGCGGCGTGGAGGTGCTCGCACCCAGAGACGCCCTCGCGCGACTCCTGGAATAGGCCAAAGCCGCACCGGTCTGCTTCGAGGGCCGAGCGCCGCGGTGACGCACGCCGAGCCTGGCGGACGGGACATCCAGACAGCGGGCGGATGCCCCAGCATCATCGTGTAAACTGACCGCGCTTCCCAGAGGGGGTGGCGATGAGCGACACGGGACGGCCACCGGGGCTTCAGACGAGGACGGCGCCGGAGAAGCCGCGCCCTTACGAGCCTCCTGCCATCGAGTGGGAAGAGCAGATCGACGTCAAGGCCAACCTGGCCTCGGCGTGCGAGAAGTTCAGCGAAAGCGGCGACTGCCAAGACCTGACCACGAGCTGAGAGCCATCCATGAGACCTAGCTCCCGTGTCGCCTGGCAGGTCATCGATGGTCAAGCCGTGCTCATGGACCTCGAGCACGGCCGGGCCCTGGGGCTGAACGCGACCGGGTCGTTCCTGTGGCCGCTGCTGGAGGGTCGTTCCGAGGAGCAGCTCGCCGGCGAGCTCTGCCAGGCGTTCCCGGTCGAGCCGGAACGCGCCCGGGAGGACGTGGCGGCCTTCCTGGGCCTGCTGCGGTCGCGCGGCTTCGTCGAGTAGGGATGCGGCTCACTCTGGCGGGGCTGCCGTTCGGGGTCCTTCCCGACGCCGCCCTGACGGAGGCGGAGCGGGCCGCCTTGGCCCGGCTGTCGGCGCCTGCCCCCTCGTTGACGCCCCGGTGCTTCGAGCTGACGCTGGTCGACTCGCCGCCCTGGGACCGCAGGGGGGAGTTGCCCGCGCCGGATCGTGGCCAGCCCGCCCGGGTCCGGGCCGTTGCTGGCCGGATCCGGGTCGATCACGAGAGGTTCATGGCCGAGCTCGACCCGCGGCGGCAACTCGGGTGGGTCTTTCGCCCCGGCGGCGGGACCGGCGCGGTCGAGGTCTCCCTCCGGGTGGCGCTGAACGCCCGCCTTCCCGGTGAGGGGGGCGTGCCGCTTCACGCCGCCGGTGTCGTCATCGACGGGCGCGGCGTCGTCTTCTTCGGGCCGTCCGGCGCGGGGAAGACCACGCTTGCCTCGATGTGCCCGTGGCGGGTCCTCTCCGACGAGCTGGTGGCCGTGGTCGGGTCGCCTTTCCAGCTCCGCGAGACCGGGTTCTGGGGGGAGCTCGGCGATCGGGATCAGGCGTCCGGATTGGCGGGTCTGGCGGCGCTCGTCGAGCTGGCCCAGGGGCCCGGCACACGCCTCGAGAGGCTTGCGCCGACGGTGGCGCTGAGGCGTCTGCTCAACGTGGTGCCGGTGCCGGCGCAGACCGATGTGTGGAAGACGGCGCTCGCCGTGCTCGGGCGGCTGGTCGCCGGGGTGCCGGCCTTCCGTCTCACCTGGTCGCCGTCGCAGCCCCCCTGGTCGGAGATCGAGGCGGCGCTCGGGTCGCTCGCCACCGCCGAGCCGAGAGGTGTCGTGGATGCCGGCATCTAGCGCTGGCGGCTGGGTGGCGATCAAGCGGCGGGCCCTGGCCCACGCCATACCGATGACGGTCCACCTCGAGCTGACCTACCGCTGCAACTGGCGCTGCGGCTTCTGCTACAACCCACGCCGGTTTCAGGCCGAGAGCCTCACCGCCGACGAGTGGATCGGCGTGCTCGACGAGCTGCGCCGGCTCGGCACCCTCACCATCGTCCTGACCGGCGGCGAGCCGCTCTCCCGTCCCGACTTCCTCGAGATCGCCGAGGCCGTTCGACGACGCGCCTTCGCGCTCCGGGTGCTGACCAACGCCACGCTGGTGACGGAGGAGGTGGCGGGACGACTGGCCGGGCTGCATCCGCTGTCGGTGGAGTCGAGCCTCCACGGGGCCACGGCCGCCACCCACGACGGCACCACCGGTGTGGCGGGCTCCTTCGACGCGATGTGGCGGGGGATCGACCGGCTGCAGCGCCGCGGTGTGCGCCTGGTAGTGAAGACGCCGCTGACCCGACGAAACCAGGCCGAGCTCGACCGGATCATCGCTCTCCTGGAGCGGCGTGGGTTGGAGCTGCGTATCGACCCGACCCTCACGCCCCGTGATGATGGGGACTGCACACCGCTCCGCCACCGCTCCAGCGACGGTGCGGTTCGGCGGCTCATGGAGCGTCTCGGCGAGCGGGGACGAGTGCCCGGCGCCCACCGGGAGCCGGGAGGCGTGAGCTGCGGCGTGGGCCGGCTGACGATGACGATCGATCCTGGCGGGACGGTCTTCCCCTGCATCCAATGGCGGCGGAGATCGCTCGGCAACGTACGCCAGACGCCGCTCGGAGAGCTGTGGCGTCACGCGCCGGCCCGGCAGGAGGCCGCGGAGGAGGCGCGCCGGGTCAACCAGCGCCTGCTGAGCCTGGGGGAGCCGCTGGCCGGCTTCCCGTACTGTCCCGGCCTCAACCACCTGCTCACCGGCGACGCGCTTCGGCCCGACGTCAGCTTCGTGCGTTTCGCCGAGGCGGCGGCCGCGGCGCGCCGCGAGGGCCCCGCTTCAGCGGAGGAGACGCCGCAACGCCCGGCGCCCGAGGCGGCTGAGGGGTGTGCCGGCGAGACGGAGGCGCAACGCCACGCCTCGGGCGCGCGCGAAGGCGCGTGAGCGGGCGCGGGCTCGTTCGAAGGCGCGCCGGCGCTCCGGTGGGAGGCTGTCGAGGACGGGTACCGGTTGCCCGGAGGGAGACAACACGAGCGTCACCCGACCGAGAGCTGCTCCAGCCCCGATCATCCCGATGCCGCCCTCGGCGTCTCCACGATGGAAGATCCAGGTCCCGTCGCGCTGACGGGCCAGGTGCAGGACACGATGCAGCAGGTAGCCCGACCGCGTCTCGAACAACACCAGCGTCCCCGGCTCCGGGTCGCCAGGCAGGGGGTCGACGCGGACCCGCCATCCTCGTTTCAGGGACGGCTCCATCGAGGTCCCCGACAGCTCGAAGACCGGCGGGAAGGGTAGCCCGGAGGCGGGCGGGGTCATGAGGCTCGCGGCATCTTCTCACGGGCGGCCGGCTTTCCAGCCGCCGCCCGTCGACTTCTCGCCGGAGCTTCTGTGGACGCTGCGCCGGGGGTTCGCCGACCCGGAGCTGGCGCTGCCACCTCCGCGCGACCCCGAGGTGGCCTTCCGCCTGGTGGGGCGACTCGGCCTGGGCCCCCGCATCGCCGCTCGGCACCCACCGGAGCGGCTGTGTGCCGAGCTGGGCCGCCGCCGAGGTCTGGCCCTCCTCGGGGCACGGCAGCGGGCCTTGCGCCGCGAGGCCGGCCGGCTGGCGCTGGCTCGGGAGGCCGCCGCCGTCGCCGCGGACCTCGGCCTGCCCCTGGTACTGCTGAAGGGCGGGGCCTTGATCGCGAGCGGCGTCACGCCGCCCGGCTCCCGCGCTGCCGGCGACCTGGACGTGCTGGTGCCCGGGGAGCGCATCCGGGAGCTCGGCGAGGCGCTACGCGCCGCCGGCTATGGCAAGTACGAGCCGATCCCCGCGCGGTCGGACCGCCACCACGTGCCGCCGCTCGTGGACTCACGAGGGCACTGGATCGAGATCCACCGGCGGATCCCGGGGGTACGGGCACCGGGCTCGCGGAGGTTCGTGACCTTCGCCCGACTCGAGAGCGAAGGGTGGCTGCGCCCGGCCCCGGAGCTGGGACCGGCGGCGTGGCTCCCCA
>CAZNNH010000212.1:0-9676 GCA_964574335.1 uncultured Acidobacteriota bacterium
CTCAAGTACAAGCGTCTGATCCTGCTCGGCAGGCTCCGGCTGCCGCTGGACGTCGCCCGCCCGATCGTGGGCCCCGACTGCGCCTATCATCTCTACTTCACCCAACACCAGGGTGCGGCACGAAGGCGGAGACGCTCGAAGAGTCGCGGCTAGCGACCATCCTGGGAGAGACCAAGAATGAGCGACGAGTCCCCGATCATCGACATCGCCGAGGGCGCCCCCGAAGGCGCACCCGAGAGCGGGGCCCCGACCGAGCCCGGATC
The DNA here is from genome assembly GCA_964574335.1 of uncultured Acidobacteriota bacterium. Classification (GTDB taxonomy): domain Bacteria; phylum Acidobacteriota; class Vicinamibacteria; order Fen-336; family Fen-336; genus CAZNNH01. The sequence goes on from CAZNNH010000212.1 coordinate 264, forward strand.
GCTGGTCGTTGCCCACGAGGTCCTTCCCGACACGCTGCTGATCGTGCCCCTCTACGAGCGGCCGCTGTTCCCCAAGATGATGGGGCCCTTGCTGATCACCGATGAGGAGCTCAAGAAGGCTCTCCTGGCCGAGCTCGACGAGTCGCACCGGCACCTGGGCCTGCTGCTGGTGCGCGCCCGGCTGGAGCCCTCGGAGCGGCAAGTCGGCTCGAGTCAGGACCTGCACCGAGTCGGGGTGGTGGCCCAGGTCGCCCACGTGGCTCCGCCGGGCCCCGGCCAGCCCCTGCAGATGGTCGTCCGGGTGCTGGGCCGCTTCAACGTGCAGGAGTTCGTCTCGGAGCCACCGGTGCTGCGAGCCCGGGTCGAACACGTCCAAGAGGCCCGCTTCGAGACCAACGACGAGCTCAAGGCCTACTCGGTGGCGATCATCGACGCCATCAAGGAGCTGGTCCAGCTCAACCCCCTCTACAAGGAGGGGCTCTCCCTGATCCTCGACCAGATCGACGTCCACGACCCGGCGGCGCTGGCCGACTTCGCGGCGTCGATGACCACCGCCTCGCGGGACGAGCTGCAGGAGGTGCTGGAGACGCGCAGCGTGAGGCGGCGGATCGAGGCGGCGCTCCTGCTGCTCAAGAAGGAGATCGACATCTCCCGGCTCAAGGTCGAGCTGAGCAAGCGGATCGAGGAGCGTCTCTCCAAGCAGCAGCGCGAGTTCTTCCTGCGCGAGCAGCTCAAGGAGATCAAGAAGGAGCTGGGGCTCAGCAAGGAGGATGCCCAGACCGAGGTGGACCGTTTCCAGGCCCGGCTTGGAAAGCTGACGCTGCCGCCCGACGCCAAGGAGCGCGTCGACGAGGAGCTTGAGAAGCTGAAGCTGCTGGAGCCCTCCTCGCCGGAGTTTGGCGTCACCCGTGGCTACCTCGACTGGCTCACCGTCCTGCCCTGGGGCGTCTACACCGAGGACAACTACGACCTCAAGCACGCTGCCGAGATTCTCGACCAGGACCACTACGGCCTCTCCGACGTCAAAGACCGGATCCTGGAGCTGATCTCGGTGGGCATCGTCAAGGGCGACCTGGCCGGCTCGATCATCCTGCTGGTCGGCCCGCCCGGCGTGGGCAAGACCTCGGTCGGCCAGTCGATCGCCCGCAGCCTGGGGCGCAAGTTCTACCGCTTCTCGCTGGGTGGGATGCGCGACGAAGCCGAGATCAAGGGCCACCGGCGCACCTACATCGGGGCGCTGCCGGGGAAGTTCATCCAGGCCATCAAGACCTGCAAGACGGCCAACCCCCTGATCATGCTCGACGAGGTCGACAAGATCGGGGCCAGCTTCCGGGGCGACCCGGCCTCGGCGCTGCTCGAGGTGCTGGACCCGGAGCAGAACCGGGACTTCCTCGACCACTACCTGGACGTGCGCTTCGACCTCTCCAAGGTGCTGTTCGTGTGCACCGCCAACCAGCTCGAGACCATCCCGCGCCCCCTGCTCGACCGGATGGAGACGATCCGCATCTCCGGCTACATCCTCGAGGAGAAGCTGGAGATCGCCCGCCGCCACCTGCTCCCCAAGCAGCTCCGCGAGCACGGGCTCAAGCCGGGGCAGGTGACGATCCCCGAACAGGTGATCCGCGCCATCATCGACGGCTGGGCGCGCGAGGCCGGGGTGCGCGGCCTGGAGAACAACCTGAAGAAGCTGCTGCGCAAGGCGGCCAAGCGGATGGTCGAGGAGAAGGTGAAGAAGGTCCGGGTCACCATGGACGGCCTGCCCAAGCAGCTCGGGCGCCGGGTGTTCACCGAGGAGACGCTCTTCGGCCGACCCCGGGTGGGGGTGGTGATGGGCCTCGCCTACACCGCCCTCGGCGGCGCCACCCTCTACATCGAGGCCATGCCGGTGCCGGCCAAGGGGCCGGGCTTCAAGCAGACCGGGCAGCTCGGCAAGGTGATGGTCGAGTCGGCGGAGATCGCCTACACCTACGTGCGCTCGCTGCTCAAGGGCGACGAGGTGGCGCGCGAGCTGTTCCAGAAGCACCTGATCCACCTGCACGTCCCCGCCGGCGCCACCCCCAAGGACGGCCCCTCGGCGGGGATCACGATGGCGTGCGCCCTCTACTCGCTGGCCCGGAGCCGGCCCCCCAGGGAGAGGCTGGCCATGACCGGCGAGCTGACCCTGAGCGGCCTGGTGATGCCGATCGGCGGGGTCAAGGAGAAGGTGATCGCGGCCAAGCGGGTCAAGGTCTCTCGCCTCATCCTGCCCAAGGAGAACCAGCCCGACTTCGACGAGCTGCCCGACCACGTCCGAGCGGGGATCACCCCCCACTTCGTGGCCCACTTCGACGAGGTGCTGAAGGTCGCCTTCGAGGAGCCGCGCCGGCGGTCAGTCCGAGCTGCGGTGAAGCGTTAGGCGCGAAAGCGCCGCCGGCCGGACCTTGCGCGGGCCGACGCCTCGGACCCGGCGGAAGATCGGCCGGCGGTCGAACTCGAGCGCCAGCTCGTTGCTGCCGACCCTCACCAGCTCGCCGGGGACATGGAAGCGGTAGACCTTCCAGGCCGGCAGCATCTCTTCCCGTCCCACCCGGTGCCCGTTGAAGAGAAGCGCCATCGCCTGGGGCCGCTCGGTCTCCAGCGCCCGCGCCTCGACCGAGACGACCAGGCTGCCCTTGAAGAGAAGGGGCAGGAACAGCCGCATGTCCCGGTCCTCGACCCATCGACAGGCGACTCCGTCCTCCACCTCGGGCGCCGACAGGTGCCGGGCCGGCTGCGGCAGCCGCAGCCATGGGGCGTCCTGGGAGAGGTCCAGCGAGGACGCCGCCCCGGAAAGCAGGGACTCGCCGGTGTAGGTCGAGAGGAGCGCCACCGCGGCCCGAGGTGCGCCGGGCTCCAACAGCCGGTAGCCGTCGTGCGCCAGGCCGTCGGCCAGCTCGAGGAGCGCCGCCCTCACCGGCACCGGCCCCCCGGGCTGCGGCCGCAGCCGGTCGACGGCCAGGTCGTAGCGCCAGGCCATGAAGGCCAGCAACATCGGGAGCACCACGCCCACCCGCGAAAGCGGCGCGATCACCAGGCCGAGACCGGGCGTCATCAGCGGCACCAGGCCGGTGAAGCGTCGCACGTGGTACCAGTCGAAGACCGTCGAGTTCACGTACCAGCCGATGGCGAGGACCGGCAGGACGGCCAGCGTGTAGCGGCCGCCCAGGCTCTCGAAGGGCCCCCGCCGCGGTCGCAGCGCCAAGCCGAGCAGGCCGGCGATCGCCAGCACGAAGATCGGGTGGCTGGCGAAGAGCCCGCCCCGCGGCGAGATCAGCGTGCCCAGAAGCTCGGGTGCCGCCGGGTGCATGAAGGCCTCGCCGTGAAGCACCTTGTGCGGCACCAGGAACGGCGTCCCGAACATGAGCTGCCAGACCAGGAGCTGGGGGAGGGCCGCCAAGACGAACGCGCCCACCACCACGCTGCCCAGCCAGAGCGTGGCGCGCCGGTCGGGTCCCCGAAACAGCCGAAGGCCGAGCTCGATCGCCGGGAGCCCGAGCAGGATGCCGTCCTGACTCCTCACCAGGAAGACCAGGCCGCAGGCGGCCCCCATCCAGATGGCGGAGCGTCGGTCGGGCCGATCACGCAGCCTCAGGTAGGCGCGGAGCACCAGGACAGCGGCCAGGAACTCGGTGCCGTGGGCGAGCGAAGGCAGCACCGAGAGATAGAAGCGGAGCGGTGAGCCCACCCAGCACAGCACCGTGGTCCACAGCGCGGTGCTCGGAGAGAAGAAACGCCGCAGCACGCCGAGGAGGAGGAACAGGCCGGCGCCGGCGTAGAAGAGCGTCGCCTGACACGCGGCCGCCTGGTAGACGGGCTCGACACCGGTGGGCGCCTTTGCCCCGAGCAGCCGGGCCGCCTGCCAGCCGACGTGCACCAGCACCACCAGCGGGCTCCACAGGATCGGGGCCCCGACCGGGAGCACGTTGGGTGAGGAGTAGTCCGACCCGAGCAGGCGGTAGTCGTTCGACAACGACAGGTCGTGGTCGAACAGCAACGAGCGCAGGTAGGTGTAGTAGTGAATGCCGTCGCTGCCGAGCCGCTGGGTGTGATCGACGTAGGTCGGCAGCAGCAGCGTCGCCAGAACCAGCACCGGCAGGCCCTCGCGGACGGCGATCCCCCGGGCCCGCTGCCAGAAGCGCAGCACCAGCAGCGCCACCAGACCGGCCGCCCACTGCCAGGGGCGGACCGCAGGCCCAAGCTGGGCTCGGGCCAGGTCCAAGGCGGAGAGGGTCACCAGCGTGCCCAGGAGCGGCCCGCTGCGCTTCAGCTCTCCCGGGATCAGCGATCCCAAGCGGACACCCGCTGGATGCCGGCCGCCGGCTTCGGCGCGCCGTGGGACCAGCTCAATCTTGGCCATCGGGCGGATTCTACCGCGCAGGCCGCCGCGCCGAGGGGCCCGTCCCGGACCGGCAGGCCGCCCCTGTCCCCGAAACCGGGATGGGTGGGCTAGAATCGCCCTTCCATGGAAGGGCGCGTCCTCGTCGTCGGTCTCGAGCGGAAGGTGATCCGGAAGATCGAGCCGCTGCTTGGCCGCTCCCAGCTCTCGGTCGACAACGTGGGCAAGGGCGAGAGCGGCCTGATGCTCGCGGCCAAGGTGGCCTTCGACCTGCTGGTGGTGCGTCACCCGCTCCCCGACATGTCGCTCGGCAGCTTCATGAGCACCGCCCACGAGCCCGGCTCGCCGTGCTGCAAGTCGCCGATCCTGGTCCTCACCGATCGCCATCGGCTGGACGAGATCCGCTCGCTGCTGCCCGGCGGCTCCGGCCAGGCGCTGGCGGTGGACGAGCCGGGAAAGCTGCTCCAGGAGATCGCCTCCCGCCAGCTCGGGGTGGCCCCACGGGTGGCGATCCGGACCGCGATCCGCCTCGAGGTCCATCTGGAGGGGGGATCGTCCCGCGTGGCCTGCCAGACCGAGAACCTCTCGGAGCAGGGGCTCCTGATCCGCAGCCCGACCCTTTACCCGATCGGTACCCGGCTGGGATTCGACTTCACGCTGCCGGACCAGCGTCTGCCGATCCAGGGCCAGGCGGAGGTGGTGCGCCACAGCGTCCCGGACGTGGAGGGGGTCCAGGGCCTCGGCCTGCGGGTCCTCTCCTACCGGGGCGACGGGGCGCGGGTCCTGGAGCGCTTCTTGAAGCAGAAAGGCCGGGGCTGAGCCGGCCGGTCGGGGGCCCGACCGCAGGAGGTCTAGGCATGAGCGAACGGATCACGATTTTCGACACCACCCTTCGTGACGGCGAGCAGTCGCCCGGCTGCAGCATGCACACCCCGGAGAAGGTGCGGATGGCGGTGCAGCTCGAGAGGCTGGGGGTGGACATCATCGAGGCCGGCTTCCCGATCGCCTCGGCCGGGGACTTCGAGGCGGTGCAGGCCATCGCGTCGGAGGTCAAGACCGCCAAGGTGGCGGCGCTGTGTCGGGCCAAGGAGGTGGACATCGAGGCGGCCGGCAAGTCCCTCGCAGGTGCCGCCCACCCGGTGATCCACACCTTCCTGGCCAGCTCCGGGATCCACCTCCAGTGGAAGCTCAAGATCACGCCCGAGCAGGCGATCCAGCAGGCCGTGGCCGGCGTCAAGCTGGCCCGCAGCTTCGTGGACGAGGTCGAGTTCTCGGCGGAGGACGCATCCCGCACCGACTACGGCTACCTGCGCGAGATGCTGCAGGCGGTGTTCGAGGCGGGCGCCCGGACCCTCAACGTCCCCGACACGGTCGGCTATGCGCTCCCCTCCGAGTACGCCGAGCTGCTCCGCCGCCTGGTCGCCGACCTCCCCGAAGCCGTGCTCTCGGTCCACTGCCACAACGACCTGGGCCTGGCGGTGGCCAACTCGCTGGCGGCGGTGGTGGCGGGGGCGCGCCAGGTGGAGTGCACCATCAACGGCATCGGCGAGCGGGCCGGCAACGCTTCGCTGGAGGAGCTGGTGATGGCGCTCCGGGTCCGCCACGAAGCGCTCGGGTTCGAGACCGGGATCCAGCACGAGCTGCTCACGCCCACCAGCGCGCTCTTGTCGACGCTGACCGGGGTCTGGCCCCAGCCCAACAAGGCCATCGTCGGCCGGAATGCCTTCGCTCACGAGGCCGGCATCCACCAACACGGGATGCTGGCCAACCCGCTCACCTACGAGATCATGACCCCGGCCAGCGTGGGCTGCTCCAAGTCGATGCTGATCCTGGGCAAGCACTCGGGCCGCCACGCCGTGCAGGCGCGCCTCGAGCAGCTCGGGATCCGCCTGGCGCCGGAGCAGGTCGAGGCGGTCACCGCCGAGGTCAAGGCCCTGGCCGACCGCACCAAGTTCGTCTACGACGAGGACCTGCTGGCCATCGTCGAGCACAGCGCCGAGCCGCGGGCCAAGTTGATCCGCTACCAGGTGCTGTCGGGCGACAACATCCTGCCCACTGCTACCGTGGAGGTCGAGGTGGAGGGCCAACGGCGCAGCGCCTCGGCGGTTGGCAACGGACCCCTCGATGCCGCCCTGAAGGCGGCCGACGCGGCGATCGGCTTCGAGCTCCAGCTCCTGGAGCTGCACACCCGAGCCCTCACCGCGGGCAAGGATGCCTTCGGCGAGGTGACGGTGCGGGTCCTGCACGACGGGATCGAATCCCTCGGCCAGGCCGCCAGCCGCGACATGATCCAGGCCACGCTCAAGGCCTATCTCTCAGCGGTGGCTGCGGCCCGCGAGGCGCGCGCCGAGGCCTAGGGGACGGACGCCGGTCCGAGCGGCTGCTCTTTGGCCTACTCCTCGAGCTGGATCCGGAACACCGTGTCGATCGGATCCGGCAGCGGGAAGGTCTGGTAGACGGGCTCGTTCACGTTGACGAAGAGGTTCCCGCTCTCCTGGTTGCCCCACCAGGTCCGCGCGGTCTTGGCCTCGGACCCGTCGTGCTGCAGCAGCACCAGGCCGATCCCTGGGCCGAGCCCCCCCACGTTGATGGGTCCGACGTGGGGGTACATCCAGTGGGCGTAGACGGTGTTGCCGCGCCGGGTGTAACGTCCCCACTCCGGCTTCGGCACCGTTGCGGCGCCCGCGCCATAGACGCTCTCGCCGTTTCTCCGCATCCAGTCGCCCACCTTCTGCAGGATCGCGACCGACGGCTCCGGGATCCGCCCGCGGGCGTCCGGCCCCACGTTGAGGAGCAGGTTGCCGTTCTTGCTGACGGACTCGACCAGCGTGTGCACCACCAGCTCCGGTGACTTCCAGCTCGAGTCGGTGGCGTGGTAGCCCCAGTTGTTGTTCAGGGTCAGGCAGGCCTCCCAGGGCACCGGTCGTCCCTCGGAGTCGACCAGGCCCGCCTCCGGGATCCCCTGCTCGGGGGTCTCGAAGTCACCGTACGGGCCGAGGTCGCGGGCGGCGGCGGCGACGCCGGGGTTCAGGTCGAGCCGGTTGTTCAGGAGGATGTGGGGCTGGTGGGTGCGCACCATCTGCACCAGCTCGGCGGCCTTCCACTTCTCGCCCCGGTAGTCGTCGAAGGAGTAGTCGAGCCAGAGCAGGTCCAGTCGGCCGTACTCCGTCACCAGCTCCCGGACCTGGCCGTGCAGGTACTCGAGGTAGCGGTCCCAGTTGCGCTCCGCCTTCCCGTAGTCGGGGTCGTCTCGTCTCGGGTGGTTGCCGACGTTGGGGTAGTCGGGGTGATGCCAGTCGATCAGCGAGTAGTAGAGGCCCACCTTGAGGCCCTCGGCCCGGAAGGCGTCCAGGTACTCGCGGACGATGTCGCGCCCGCCGAAGCGGGGGCTGATCTTGTAGTCGGTGAGAGCGCTGTCGAAGAGGCAGTAGCCGTCGTGGTGCTTGGCGGTCATCACCGCGTACTTCATCCCGGCTTGCTTGGCGATCCGCGCCCACGCCCGGGCGTCGAGATCGGAGGGGTGGAAGGCCTCGACGTATCGCCGGTACTGCTCGGCGGTCAGGCGCTCGTTCGACTGGACCCATTCGCCGCGCGCCGGGACCGCATAGGCACCGAAGTGGATGAACATGCCGAAGCGGGCCTCGCGCCACCAGGCGGTACGTTTCCAGACCTCCGCGTAGCGGCTCGCATGCTCGGGGGTCGGGGCGGCGGTCTCGGCCGCTGAGGCCAGCCCGGGCGCCAGGCTGGCGACGGCGAGGAGGACGACGGTGGCGGCTCTCATGGCTCACCTCCAGGGGGTGAAGTCTACCCCGCGTCGTCTCCAGCGGACAGGGCGTCGTCGAAACGAGACGATTTCTCCGCGGCCGGTGAGACCCCTGAAACCGGATGCCCGCGCGATTCGTGTCCTATCCGGGGGTTGCCTCGTCTGGCCCGGCTCGGCCGCCGTGGCACTCCCCTTGCTAGGGGAGTACGATCGAGAGACCCGCGTACCCTGAGGCCGTCGCCGACCTGGGTCGTGGGCGGAGCCCAGGGGACATGCACCAGACGAGTCGAGGCCTCGCCGCTGTCGCCCTCCTGGGGGCGATCGTCGCCCTCGCCGGCTGTGCCACACCCCAGAACCAGACCCCTCCCCAGCCCCCGATCCCGAAGCCCCCGGTCCTACCGGCGCCGCCCCCCCTGCCGACCCCGCAACCGCCGCCGCCGCCCACCCTCGAGCGTGGCGGGGAGGCCGGGACCCAGGGCCGCGGCGAGGCGAGGCCGGGCGGGGAGGCGGGGCAAGCGAGCGGCCAGGACGCCGAGACCGGTCCCCAGGGAACGCCCGGCCGGGAGGCGGGCGAGGCGGTGGGAGCCGGAGACGAGGCCGCCGAGGCCGCCTCCGCCGGGCTGCCCGGCACGCCGGCGCCGCCCGAGACGCCGGCCGGCGAGGGGGCATCGCAGGAGGGTCGGGAGGCTTCCGGATCAGCCGGACTCAGCGCCGCGGCCGGGGGGAAGGCACCGTCAGCGGCTTCGGCGAACGCCGCGGGACGGCAGGGCGCGGGTGTGCCACCGCCGGCTGGGGCCCAGACCCCCGGCGAGCGCAAGGTGGGGCTCGAACGGGAGCTCGACGCCTCGCTGGCCGAGTTCGACGGGATGTTGCTGCGCGAGCAGCAGGTGCTGGCAGGACGGAGAGCGGAGGAGCCTCTCCCGGACGGAGGGGCTGGCGCCGAGGCGGGATCCGCGGGTCGCTCGGCCTCCACCAGCAGCCGGTCCGGCCCGGAGGCCGGCCCGTCAGGTCGCAGCAGCGGGGGGCCCGCGGGCGGAAACTCGGGGGCCGGCGGGGCCTCGGCAGCCCCCGCCAGCGCGGGACCGGTCCGCGCCGGGCGGGGCGGCGAAGGTCAGGCCTCGATCGACGGCACAGGCGGCTCTCCCGACGCCCCGGCTGGAGAGCCCACCGCCGGCCCGCCAGCACCCCGCGCTCGTCTGGAGGGGGCGGCCGGCTACGGTCCCAACCGCGTCCCGCCGGACGTCGGCAGCGGCGACGACGACGACATCGTGGCCCGGCAGCTCCGCGAGGCGGCGA
>CAZNNH010000213.1:0-9654 GCA_964574335.1 uncultured Acidobacteriota bacterium
CATCGAGGAAGGGCATCATCACGTCGAGGACGATGATGTCGAAGGCGGCCCGCTCTGCCGCCTTCAGGCCGTAAGCGCCGTCGAAGCAGACCGTGACCGCGTGGTGCTCCTCTTCCAGCCCGCGGCGGAGGTATCTCGCCAGCTCGCGATCGTCGTCCACCAGCAGGATCCGCATTCCCTCACACCAGATCACACGGCCACGGCGGTTGCCGCGCTGGCCCGGAGGACGATGCCATGCCGCAGTCGACGGACGACCACCTCGGGCCCGCTGATCCTACCAGAGGGCCCGGACCGGGTACTCACGGATGGCGTCGTCGGGCGTCAGGAGCACCAGCCCTTCGACGAGGGCCTGAGCCACGAGCATGCGATCGAAGGGATCGCGGTGAAGGTCGGGGAGCTTGGCCACGTGGAGCGCCGCCTCTTCGTGAAGCAGAAGCGGCTCGATGCCGTGGGCGGCACGCTGGGAGGGAACGAAGTCGTCGGGGGGCTGAGGCAGCGGGAGCTTCCCAAGCCGGTGCTTGAGCGCGATCTCCCAGGCCGAGACCGAGCTCAGCAGCACCTCGTTCGCCGGGTCGGAGAACAGCGCCCTGGCGCGTGGCGACAGCTCTCTTGCTCCACCCACGATCCAAAGGAAGCTGCAGGTGTCGAGAAGCAGCCGCACCTCAGCGACCCTCGAACCCGTCCAGCAGCCCGTCGGGGAGCGGCTCGAAGAAGGAGGCGGGCACGGTGAAGCCGGGCAGAAGGCCGATGGGCCGCCGGGTCCGCCGAGGCTTCGGGACCGGACGCAGCTCGGCGGCGGGGACGTTCCGCCGGCAGATCAGGACCGACTCACCTTCAGCCACCCGGTCGACGAGAGCCGAGAGGTGCGCCTTGGCCTGGTAGAGGTTGACCTTCTTCATGATCAGATACTAGACCAAGTCTCTGACCAAGACAACGTTCCCGCGGCCGAAGGGACGGCTTCCGGAACCTGCTGCGACAGCTATTCCGAGGCAGTGGCTCGGGCCGCGGCGGACGCGGCACCGTGCGTCGCGTCTCCACCTTCCGAGCCCGACCGCGGGCATCGCGTTCAACACCTTGGCGCCTCCGGGTCGGGGAGACCCGACCCGGCTGGTCGCCGGGCCGGCAACCACCCCGAGCCGCCCCGGTAGAGACCCGCGTGGGACATACGTCCGGGTTCGGAACCGGCAGTCCCACGACCGGACACGGGGCGCGCGAGTGTGCGCGGTCGGGCCGCCAAAGAGCGATGGCATAGCGGTTGCATCCGCGCGTGGGAGCTGTGGTACTCCGGCCAGCATCCGTTCGGGTCGAGGGCCCTTCCCGGCTTGGCAGAGGGTCGGTGGGGATGTGGGTGCCACGGACGACGAGCGGAGGTGAGATGTGACCGGCCTGATCCAGGACTGGCGCTACGCCACTCGGATGCTCGCCAAGACTCCCGGGTTCACAGCGGTGGCGGTTCTCACCCTGGCGCTGGGTCTAACGGTGAGCGCCGCGGTGTTCTTCTTCGTCAGCAGCTTCTTTCTGCGGCCGTTGCCCGCTGCGGATCCAGAGCAGTTGGTCGTGATTGCCCAGCGGAGCCCCGACTTTGCGATGCCATTCCCCTTCTCCTATCCGGACCTGGCCGACTTCAGGATGGCCATCGACGGCCCGGGTGATCGGGTGCAGTCGGTGGCGGCGGCCCTGACGGATGTCATGGCCTACAAGGAGGAGCCCGTGCACCTCAGTCGATCCGGCGCGGCGGCCGAGCGCGGCTGGGTCCACGCCGTCAGCGACAACTACTTCGAGGTGCTCGGGGCGCGGGCCTTCCGTGGTCGGCTGTTCGTGCCGGGCGAGGGCCAGCGGCCGGGCGCCGATCCCATCCTAATCCTGACCCATGACGCCTGGCGCACGCGCTTCGGCGCCGACCCCACGGTCGTCGGCCAACAGGTCAAGCTCAACGGGCTGCCATTCACGATCGTGGGCATCACTCCGCCCGGGTTCGCCGGGGCGACCTGGGGCGCGGCGCTGTGCGGCTTCATGCCGGCCACCATGCTCCCCGAGCTGTCGCCGGCCCACGGCCGGATGATCTTCAACCGCGGCGACACCGGCTTCTTCCTGATGGGCCGTCTGCGACCCGGTGCGGGCCTCGATCAGGCTCGGGCGGCGATCGATGTCGTCATGGCACGTCTGCTCGAGGATCACCCGGGCAGCTTCGCGCCGCATGTGAAGGCCGTGGTGATGCCCGAGCGGCTCAGCCGCCCGAGCCCCTTCGTGGCCAGCTTCGTGCCTCTCGTGGTCTCGACGCTGATGGCGATGGCGCTGCTGGTGCTGGCGGTGGCGCTGGCCAACGTGGTGAACCTGATCTTCACGCGGGCTGCCTGTCGCGAGAGAGAGCTGGCGATCCGTGGGGCCATGGGCGCCTCGCGGATCCGGCTGGTCCGCCAGTTGCTGATCGAGAGCGTGGTGCTGGCCCTCGGGGCGGGCATGGTCGGCGCGCTCGTCTCCTACTGGTTGAGCCCGTGGCTCGGCTCGCTGGGGCCGGGCGAGAAGATGGCTCCACCCGGGTGCGCCGGCCCGGACTGGCGGCTGTTCGCCTTCACCTTCGGCCTGTCGTTGGTCGCGGGTATCCTGGCCGGCCTGTTCCCCGCCCTGCGGGCGAGCCGCGCTGACGCCCTGCCTCTGCTGAAGGATGGCGCGCCGGGTCTGTCGGGGCCACGGCACCCGCTGCGGAGCCTGCTGGTGGCCGTACAGGTTGCTGTCTCCTGCGTGGTGCTGGTCGGCGGAGGGCTGGCGCTCCGGAGCCTTCAGGCCCTGTCGACGGTCGATCTGGACTTCGAGCCGAAGGGCCTTCTGCTGGCCTCTTTCGATCTCGGCCTGCAGCGCTACGATGCCGAGCGCTGTCGCCAGTTCCGCGCGCGGCTGCTGGAGGAGGTCCGTGGACTGCCCGGCGTGCGCGACGCCGGCCTGGCGGACCACGCGCCTTTCGATGTCGGTGGAAGGATGCGCAGCGGCATCAGCGCCGAGGGGAGGCCGGCGCCGGACGACGCGCGGTCGCAGTTCGTCCCCTGGCTGACGGTGGATGATGCCTTCCTCAGGACGTTGGGCGTGGCGCCTCGCGCCGGCCGCGACCTCTCGCCTCGCGACGACGAGGCGGCTCAACGCGTCGTGGTCGTCAATCGTATCCTGGCGCAGCAGCTCTGGCCGGATGAGTCCGCAGTGGGCAGGCACCTGATCTCCGACGGCACCTCGTACCGCGTGGTCGGTGTGATCGGCGACGGCCCGTACTGGGCGATCACCGACCGGACTCGAGGGCTGGCCTTCCAGGCACTGGCGCAGAACGAGCGGAGGGAGCTCACGCTGGCGGTTCGGGCCGACGGCGATCCCGTCCGGCTCGTCCCGGCCCTGCGGAGCATCGTGCGAGAGCTGGATCCCGACCTGCCGCTCTTCGACGTGCGCAGCATGGAGCAACAGGTCGCCGGCAGCCCGCTGGCGCTGATGCCGCTGCGGATCGGCTCCGTGATCGCCGGAGCGCAGGGCATGATCGCCCTCCTGCTCGCCTCGCTGGGGATCTTCGGGCTCGTCTCCTTCAGCGTGGCGCGCCGCAGGCGCGAGATCGGCGTCCGCGTGGCGCTCGGGGCAACTGCCAGGGACGTGATCCGCACCGTATCCAGAGGGGCGATTCGCCTCGCGGGCACCGGCCTGGCGTTCGGCCTGCTGGCGAGTCTCGCGCTGGCGCCCCTGCTGGCCCACCTGCTCTATGGGACCGACCCAAGGGATGTGACGGTCTTCGCCGCAGTCGGCCTGCTGGTTGTGGGCGTGACCGCGATTGCCTGTTGGTTGCCGGCCCGCCGCGCGGCTCGAGCCGATCCGATCCAGGCGCTGCGCTGCGAGTAGCCGGTGGTATGGCTGGAGCCGATCTCGGTTCTCGGACGGCTCGACACCGCGGCGAGCGCTCTTTGTGCGCGTCCGTGGGCCTTTCGCGCCTGGCAGCACTTCTGCAACCTGGGGACCGGCTCGTGCGTAGCAGGTGGCGGGGGAGACGGATGTGCCCTGCGCATCACGGTCGACTTCGCGTGTCCGGAGGATCTTCCTGGTCAGCCGTGCGCGATCGTGGGACAGGCGGGTCCCATGTCCGGACAGTGTCGGGCGGATTCGGCGAGGTCGACGATGGCGATCGGGAGAGGTGACACATGAGCGTCCTGCTTCGAGATCTGCGCCTGGCGGTTCGTGCGCTGGCCAGGAGCCCCGGCTTCACCGCCATGGCTGTGCTGACGCTGGGTCTGGGAATCGCCGCGAACACGGCCATCTTCACCGTCGTGCGGGAGATCGTCTTCAGCCCGCGACCCTATCCCGACGAGGCGCAGGTGGTCCAGCTCTACACCCGGAACGCCAAGCACCCGGACCGCTTCCGCCTCTTCTCGTACCCGACCTATGCCGACATCCGGGATCAGAGCGCCGCCAGCAACGTCTTCTCCGGCCTTCTCGCTCACAACATCGCCACCGTCGGTCTCGGGGAGGACGGGGCCTCACGCCGGGCATTCGCCGCCGTGGTCAGCTCCAACTACTTCGAGACCTTCGAGGTGCCGCTGGTGCGGGGCCGTGCCTTCCTTCCCGAGGAGGAGCGGCCCGGGAGCGCGCCCGCCGTCGTCATCGCCAGCCACCTCTACTGGAAGAAGAGGGGCTTCGACCCTGGGCTGGTGGGCAGCGTGATCCGGATCAACGAGCGGCCCTACACGGTGGTGGGGATCGCGCCGGAGCACTTCAGCGGGACGGCGATGCTGTTCGGTCCGGAGCTCTACCTTCCCCTCGGGTGCTACGACCAGATCGCGCACGCGTCTCGGGCCGAGGCTCGCCGGAGCCTGGAGCGGCGCGACGCCTATGAGCTCTACGTCGTGGGGCGTCTCAAGCCTGGCGTCACGGCCGCGGCTGCAGCGGCGGTGCTCGAAGCCGTGGCCGTGAACCTGGAGCAGGCCTATCCGGCCCAGCAGAGGGACCAGACCCTGCTTCTCCGCCCTCTGCCGCGCATGAGCATCAGCACCACGCCCGCCGACGAGGGCGGCTTGGCCACGCTCGGCGCCACGCTGTCCGGCCTGGCGGCGATGGTGCTGTTGATCGCCTGCATGAACCTGGCGAACATGCTGCTCGCGCGCGGCCTGGCGCGCCGCCGGGAGATCGCCATCCGGCTCGCCGTCGGGGGCAGCCGCGGCCGCATCATCCGCCAGCTCGTGACGGAAGGTATCGTGCTCTCCCTGGCGGGTGGCGGCCTCGGCTTCCTGATCGGTCTGGCGTCCACCGATCTGCTGGCGGCCTCGCTGGCCACGCACATGCCGGTGGCCCTGTTCCTGCGCGGCGGCGCCGATCCCATCGTCTTCGTCGCCACGCTGGGCTTCTGCGCCCTGGCCACGCTCCTCTTCGCGCTGGGGCCGGCCCTGAGGTTGGCGCGCGCCGACCTGGTCACTGACCTCAAGGAGAAGGCAGGAGAAGACCCCGCTGGGTGGCGTCACCGCTGGGTCCCGCGAAACCCGCTGGTTGCGGCGCAGATCGCCCTCTCGCTCGCCCTCCTCACGGCCGCCGGCCTCTTCATCCGCGCTGCGCTCGAGGCGGGCAACGTGGAGACGGGCTTCGCGGCCGACTCCACCCTTCTCGTCGAGATGGATGCCAGCCTCGGCGGCTACGACCAGGCCCGTTCCCTCGAGCTCTACCGTGCCGCAGGCGATCGTCTCTCCGCTCTGCCAGGGGTACGGTCCGCCAGCATCGCGGCGACCGTTCCGTTCGGGCTTTTCAGCATCAACCGTCCGGTCCAGCGTGCCGGAGCGGCGCCGGCTCCCGACTCACACCCGGCCACGGCAGCCGAAGGGCTGGCCTTCAACGCTCGCTGGAATGGCGTTGGCGCGGACTACTTCACGACCATGGGGCTGCCGCTGCTGCGCGGGCGCGCGTTCTCCAAGGCCGAGGCCGAGATGACGGGAGCGCCGCCGGTCGCCATCGTCGACGAGGCGCTCGCCAGGCGGCTCTGGCCGGAGGGCGATGCCCTCGGCCAGCGTTTCCAGTGGGCCGAGCCCGGCGTCCCAACGGAGGCCGGGGGAGGGAGCGGCACGATGGGTGCCAGCAGCAACGTCGGCCGCCGAGACGACGACCCCGAGTCGGTCGAGATCGTGGGGATCGTGCCCGCAACCCGCTGGGAGCTATTCGAGCGACGGGCGGGTGGCGTCGTCTACGTGCCCTTCGCGCAGGACCCGCAGAGCAACGTGTTCTTCCACGTGCGGGCCACGTCGCCGGGGGCAGGAGGTGAGACCGCCACGGGCGAACTGGTGCGTCGCCAGCTCCGTGCCGCAGCGCCCGGCGTCCCTGTCTTCGCGGTCGAGACCTTCGGCCAGCATCTCGACGGCAGCCCGCAGCTCTGGGTGGTCCGGGCGGCGGCGGCGATGGTCCTCGTCTTCGCCGCCGTGGCGCTGGCCCTCGCCGTGGTGGGCGTATACGGCGTCATGGCCTACTCGGTGGCCCGGCGCACACGCGAGATCGGCATCCGCTCGGCGCTCGGCGCCGCGCCGGGGGAGGTGCTGGGAATGGTCATGCGATCCGGACTGGTCATGACGCTCGGCGGCGCGATCCCGGGGCTGGTGGTGGCGTTCGGTCTGGGCCGGGTGCTCGCCGGGATGCTCTTCGAGGTCAGTCCGTCGGATCCGGTCGCCTTCACGGTGGCTCCGACGGTGCTGGCCGCCGCGGCGCTGCTGGCCTGCTGGCTCCCCGCCCGGCGCGCTGCTAGAGTCGATCCCGTGCAGGCGCTTCGCCACGAGTAGGGGGCGGATCGCGGCGGCCGAGTGCGGAGGTGACGTGGAGAGAGCGGACTCCGCGGAAGAAGACGGCGCCTCCCCCTGCGCGAACGTGAAGCTCGGTACTGCCCCGGCGTCCTACTGCGACTGCTCCCTGGGATGGCAGGGGACTATGTTCGAGACCGTGTTCGGCAAGCCGGTCGAGGTCGCCGTCGTCGAGAGCCTGCTGCGGGGCGGCAAGACCTGCCGGTTCGAGATCAGGGTTCCGTCGTAGCGCGCGGAGGCGGCCCCGACCTGTCGGGTTACCTGGAGAACCAGCGCGAGAACTTGATCAGGAAGACGTTGTGGCCGGGGGCGTCGAAGAGGCTGCCGTACTCGCGGCCCAGCCGTAGGGCCCCCGGACGCAGCAGCTCGTCGCTGCGCGCCTGCGACCACACCACGTAGACCTGCGAGCCGGGGGTGTACTCCCAGCGCACCACCAGCGTCGAGTTGAAGTCCCGGAAATCGAAGTCGGGCCGGTCGAATCGGTAGTCGACGTTCCCGTCGCGGTCCTCGTCGACCTCGTAGGCGCCGGCATCGGCATCCAGGCGGATCTGGTCGGGGTCGTACAGGGCGAAGCGGTCGCGGTAGCCGTCCGCCTGCGGGTTGGTGATGCGCTTGATCGCATCGTAGGTCCCCGAGGAGACGAAGGGCGCCCCGTAGTACTGGATGGTCAGGTTCGGCGTGATCGCGAAGTCGAGACGCAACGTGAGGCTCACGGTGCTCTGGTCGATGCGGCCGAACACGAAGCGGTCCTGTTCGCCGAAGGCCAGCGTGTCGACGTACTGCATCTCGGAGCGCCAGCGCTCGATCTGGGGGTTGAGGCTGACGGTGAGGGCGTTGGTCGGGCGGTAGGTCAGGCCCATCCAGTAGCCCCTCAGCAGCCGGGCGTCCTGGTTCCCGTCGTTGCCGTAGTGCTCGAGGGTCAAAGAGAACGCCCGGCGATTGTCGCTCCCGGCGTAGACGTCGTAACGAAGGCCCCCCGGCCAGCGCGAGGCGGGACCGCCCCGCAGCTCCGTGTTCGAGGTGTTGGCTCCCTCCCAGGTCAGGCCCCCGCCGACGCGGTAGTTGTTGCGGAACGTGGCGTGGGCGTTGGTGTTGGCCCGGGCGCCGAGGAACTGGCCGCCGAGGTCCCAGTCCAGCCACTGGTTGGCGTTGATCTGGAGGTTCCTGAAGATGCTGAACGGGTTGCGGAACTGCCAGGCGACCCAGGTGAACTGGTTGAGCTGGTCGGCGTTGCGCATGAACCCCACGTCGTTGATCTCGAAGCCGGGCGACCGCCAGGCCACGCCGGTCTGGAAGCGGAACTTGCTCTCGCTGGTGGTCCGGGTCAGCCGTAGCGAGCCCGAGTGGCCGGTGAGGGAGGTCCGGTTCGGGTCGTAGGTGACGTGATCGTTGTCGGGACGCTGGAAGTAGCGGGCCGAGGAGCGCTGGAGCTCGTCGATGGCGGTGGTGCTCCCCCCCACGTAGCTGCCGAGGACGTTGCCCTCGAGGTGGTACGTGCGGCCGTGGCCGAAGTAGTGGGAGAAGTCGAGGCCGCCGGCGTAGGCCTGGCTGGCCAGGAAGTTGAGGTGATCCGCTTCCAGGTCGCGATTGACCGCCGTCAGCATCAGCCCCACCTGGGTGTCGGCGCCCTGCAGGTCCTGCTGGAGCCGGGCCACGAAGTAGTTGGTCAGCGGGGCCACGGTCGTCGAGCGGCGGTCCCCCAGCCGGTCGATGCTTGCCTGCTCGCGCTGGGTGACCCCGTCGAGGACGCCGATCGAGAGGCCGGAGGCGGTCTTTCCCGACAGCTTGAAGGCGCCCAGGATCGAGGTGTTGGCCGGGCTGTCCGCGAACTCGTCGTCCGTCAGGTCGGGTGAGTAGGGGGGCGCGCCGCCGATCCGGCGCGAGTAGAAGAGCCGGTCCTGGGTGAAGCTGCCGCCGGTGATCGCCGGTGCCAGGGGCAGGTCGAAGATGTTGGCACCCTCGATGAAGAAGGGGCGCCGTTCCTCGAAGAAGGTCTCGAAGGCGGTCAGATTGACCTCGGACGGGTCGGCCTCCACCTGGCCGAAATCGGGGTTGAGGGTGAAGTCCAGGGTCAGGTCGCTGGTGACCCCGATCTTGCCGTCGAGCCCGGCGGTGACCGAGCCGTCGCTGCCGTCGCGGAAGGGGTTGCCGGGCTCGGCCTCGAAGCGCTCGGCCTTGGCCACGCCGTACGGCAGCAGCTCCACCCGGCGCTTGGCCCCGAGGCTGTCGATGCCGTGGATCTCGCCGAAGTGGCTGACCCAGCCGCTGTCGCCCTTGGGGATCTGCTGCCAGGTGGAGCGCTCCTCCTTGCGGAAGAGCCGTCGCATCACCTGCAGCCCCCAGACCTGCTGCTCCTCGCCGCTGAAGCGCAGCTGGGACAGCGGGATGCGCGCCTCGGCGGTCCACCCCTTCTCGTCCACGTGGGTGGCGCCGTCCCAGACCGGGTCCCAGTTGCTGTCCCAGTCCGAGCCGTCGTTGGAGATGAACTCGTCACCACGGGTGCCCGACAGGCTGAGCGTGAACGAGAACGCGGTGCGACGGTCGAAGTAGCTGTCGATGTTGACCTCCACCCAGTCGCCGGGGAAGCGGTCGCGCCGGGCCAGCAGGCGGCTCACCTCCCCGGGATCGTCGTAGGCGCGAAAGGCGAAATAGACGGCCTCGTCGTCGTAGACCATCTTGAAGGCGGTCTGCCGGGTCGGGGCCTCGCCTTCGGCGGGTTCCCGCTGCACGAAGTCGCCCGACCATTCCACCAGGTCCCAGGCGGCATCGTTCAGCAGGCCGTCGAGGTGGGGCGGGGTCTCGGCCCGCCGGGTCTCATAGACGCGCCTCGGGATCTCGGGCGCCTGTTGCTGGGCGGCGA
>CAZNNH010000214.1:0-9579 GCA_964574335.1 uncultured Acidobacteriota bacterium
TGAAGCCCTGCATGCTGGCCTGGAGGGTGTAGGTCGCCGGCCGCACGACGGGGAACACGAACCGGCCCTGGGCGTCGGTGGTGGCCGACAGGACGGCACCCGTCGTGTTGCTGGTGAGCGTTACGCTGGCGCCGGGCAGGACGCCACCCTGGGAATCCTGAACGGTGCCCGACACGGACGCGTTGGTCGTCTGGGCTTGAAGAGACGTCGCGCTCAGAAGGCAGACGGCACTTGCTAGGGCCGCTACCGCTGCCGAGCGGAGTCTTCGGCGGAATCTGACGAAATCCATGATCACTCTCTCCTCACAAACGTCTTTATCGTCCCTAGATCCTAGATGGGCCAAATTCCAACCGGACAGCCCCTCCTGGAAGGCTTCTGGCCATGAATCCTGGGAGTCTCCGGGCGAATCCTCTTGGGTGACGATCCTGGCGTCAAGGCGAACCCTGCGTAGTGTCTCGCGGCGATCGCGCCTGACATCAACGAGCGTCACCCCGGTACCCGGCATGGGGCTTGCCGGCCGACAACCACACGGCAGGGATTGCCCCCCCTGCCGCCACGCTCGCGATTCGTTGCCCAGGCTCGCCCTGGGTGTGGGTTCTGCCCCTAGTGTCCCAACTCACAGTCCACTACCTTGTAAGTGCGGCTGCGGAGACAGAGGCAAGAAGCAGGCCAGCGAGCGGCGGGTCGCCGGAATCATGGGAATCCGCATAATATCAACGAGTTGCTCGCCTCCCAGGTCACCCGGCCCGAGCCCCGGGGTTCAAGATTCCGAATCGAGCTGAGGCCGCGACCCGGTCCTGCGGGGGTGTCAACGCCCGTCCCCTTCTGTGATAAATCGTTAACAGTCAGTTGGTTGAGTCGCGGCCGACGGGTCTTTGGAGGCCCCATTTGGGTGTTCCGAGAACCTGGATCCGCGCGACCGGTTTGGCGAATCGCTTGCGTCGCCACCAGGATATCGGCCTCCGCCCCCGCAGGAGGCTCCGGTCCCATCTGAATCGCCGGAAATAATGGGTGCTTCAGCAGTTGCCAGAAGACGCCGCACGCATCAGCCCCGATCGGAAGGTCTCGCGCCTCTGTTCTATCGGAACGCGCGTGCGATCTCCAGGGCGGCGGCGTTGTTGGGGTTCCTCTGGAGGAGGCGGTCGATGACCGAGAGCCCCTCTTTCTGCTGGCCGGTGCTCAGAAGCACTTTGGCCAAAGTGAGATACGGGCTCTCGATCTCCGGGTGGGTGTCGAGGAACCCCCGGAGAAGCCGGACCGCCTCGTCGGTCCGGCCTCGGTTGACCAGCACCAGGGCCAGGTTGTTGGCCGCCTCGCCATAGTCGGGGCGTTCCAGGAGCGCCTTGCGGAAGTACGGCTCCGCTCGATCCAGCTCCCCCTGCTGCGCCAGGATCAGGCCGAGGTTGTTCAGGGCCTGGGGGAAATCGGGTTGCAGCTCGAGGGCCCGCTGGTAGAGCTTCTGGGCCTCCGGCCCGCGGCCGGTCAGGAGCAGGGCGTAGCCCAGGTTGTTGAGCGCGTCGGGGTAGTCGGGAGACGCCGCGAGCGCGGCCCGGAAGCGCTCGATGGCCCCCGGGAGGTCTCCGCTCTCGGCCAGCAGGGTGCCGAGGTCGTTGCTGGCCTCGGAGAGGTCCGGCTGCAGCTCCAGGGCCCGCTCGTAGGCCGAGCGCGCCTTGGCCGTCTGGCCGGTCTTCACCAGGAGGGTCCCGAGGCGGTAGAGGATCGAGGAGCTCGGCTTGCCCTTCGCCACCTGCTCGAAGGCGACCACCGCCTGGGCCTCGAGGCCCTCGTCCAGCAGCTCCCGGCCCCAGGGGAGGTAGTCCCGGCTCCCCAGCGGGGCGTAGAAGTCCCCCGAGAACGGGATCGAGCGTCCCAGCCGTTCCGTCGGCCCCGGCTCTATCGCCCCCGCGTCGCGTACGATCTCGGCGACGTCCACTCCCTCCC
This sequence comes from uncultured Acidobacteriota bacterium, assembly GCA_964574335.1. Classification (GTDB taxonomy): domain Bacteria; phylum Acidobacteriota; class Vicinamibacteria; order Fen-336; family Fen-336; genus CAZNNH01. Next base: position 1,942 of record CAZNNH010000214.1, read on the forward strand.
TGTAGATCCTCTGGATCCGCCCCTCCGCGTCGAGCAGGAACGTGCTCGGCAGCACCAGCGGCTGCCGGTTCATGAAGATGTGCCGGTTGAGGATCGCCAGGCTCAGCGCCACCTCCTCGGTGGCCACGGCCACCGGCATCGAGGTGGTGCTGGAGACGACCTCCCGCACACCGGCCGCGGCTTCGGGCGGGTCGAAGGCGATGGCCAGGGCGCCGATGCCCGCGCGCGCGAGCTGGTCGGAGCCATCGGCGAGGGTGCGCAGCGCGGCCACGGAGGGAGGCGCCTCGGCGGCCCAGCAGAGGAGGACGGCGGGCCGCCCCCGCAGGTCGGCGAGGGCCAGCGGCCGACCCTGGAGGTCCGGGAGCCGGATGTCGGGGGAGGGGAACGGGGCGAAGAGCCAGGTGGCGCGGAGCGGAGCCGCGGGCTCCAGGTCCACGTTGGTGGCCAGGGCCGGCATCGCCTGGTACGGCGACACCTGGGGCTCGCCGCCCTCCTCGATCCGCAGCCGCCTCTCCAGGGGGAGGTCGGTGAAGACCTGGGTCCGGCCGCTGGGCCACTCGACGGTGAGCCTCTCCAGGCGCCGGCTCGCGCCCAGGCCGAACAGCAGCTCCTTCGAGTGCTGGGAGATGAACCCGGACCCCGCCTGCACCACCTTGGTCCTGCGGAGCTGGTCGGTCTCGACGGTCACCCGCGCCCCGATGGCGTCCCGGTTGCTCACCCTCCCCTCGCCCTTCCCTTCCTCGACGAAGGGGTGGACCGGGTCGCCCACCAGGTCGACCGCCAGCGTGGCGCCCCGGGCGCCGTAGTCGTTGCGGAACAGGCGGAGCTGGGGCGCGGAGCGGGGGGCCATCACCACCAGGTCCGGGTCGCCGTCCTGGTCGAAGTCCAGCACGCCGAACGCCCGGCCGTCCTGGTCGAGGTCCAGGCCCAGCGTCCCCGAGACGTCGTCGAGGCGGCCCTGACCGTCGTTGCGCAGGAAGACGTTGCGGTGGTGGCTGGCGATCGAGCGCTCCCACAGGGCGCGGTTCATGGCCCGCCAGGCATCGTCATAAGGGGTGCCGGTGGCCTCGGTCAGCGGAGACCGCGCCACCACCCCTCCCCAGAAGAACCAGTCGATGTCCTGCTGGGCGTGCCGGCGGGTGATCATGCCGTTGACCATGTAGAGGTCTTCCCACCCGTCGCTGTCGAAGTCGAGGGCGCCGGGCGACCAGGTCCAGCGTCCCATGTTGGCGCCGGCGGCCTGGGTCAGGTCCTCGAAGGTGCCGTCGCCCCGGTTGCGGAGCAGCGAGTTGCCGTTGGCGTGGTGGTGGTAGAGCTTCAGCACCTCGGGGGTGGCGCCGGGCATGAACTCGCGGCTGGCCGTCACCCGCAGCCCGCTGTCGCTCCACATCTGGCCGGCGTAGATGTCGAGCTGGCCGTCGCCGTCGAAGTCGAACCACAGGATCCCCATCCCGGCGGCGTGGTCCTCGACGCCGGCCTTTCCCTCCACGCCCTCGAAGCGGACCTTCCCATCGTGGGGCCCGAGGTTGTGGTAGAGGTTCTTGCGCCCGAAGTCGTTGGTGGCCACCAGGTCGGGCCAACCGTCGTGGTCGTAGTCGCCCCAGGCGGCCGAGAACGTGAACCGGTCGTTCCCCACCTCCATGCCCACCTCGTCGGTGACCTCCACGAAGTGGCCCTGGCCGTCGTTCCAGAACAAGACGCTGGGGGGGCCGTTGACGGCGTCGTAGTAGGGGGTGGGGGTGCCGGCCTTGCCCTCGCTGGCGCCGTAGTAGAAGGAGTAGACGCTGAGGTAGAGGTCGAGCCGACCGTCGCGGTCGAAGTCGGCGGCGCTCACTGACATCGGGCCGCCCTGGAGCGCCTTCTTGTAGTGGAACGCGCCGCCCTGACGCGTGAAGCGACCGGTCCCGTCGTTCAGAAAGAGGTTGGGGCCGGAGCTCAAGGTGATGATCAGGTCCTGGTCGCCGTCGTTGTCGACGTCGGCGAAGAGCGAGTGCTGGGTGTCCTCCAGGATCGCCAGACCGGCCCGGTCGGTCACGTCCTCGAACGTCCCGTCGCCCCGGGCCCGGAACAGCCGGTTCGGGAAGGCGTACGGCTGGGCCACGTAGAAGTCGTCCAAGCCGTCGCCGTCGGCGTCCCCGACCGAGACGCCGTTGTGGCCGTTGGCGTCGCGGGTGATGGCGGCGTCCATGGTGGCCACCCAGGAGTCGAAGTCGATGCGGAGCTGGCGCTTGTAGGAGTCGTTGCTCCCGAGGGCGGCGGCGCTGACATCGGCAAAGATGGGTGCCGGGGCGCTCGACTCCGTGTCCTCGATCGCCGTCCACTCGGTCACCCGCCAGCCGTCCGGGCCCCGCTGCCACGAGAGGCGCCACGCGCCCACCCTCTCGACCCGGAAGGTCTCGCGGCCCGGGCCCACGAAGTCGTAGCGCACCCGGCTGGTGGCCCGCCCCTTCTCCCGGTCCACCTCGAGGGCCAGGATCAGGAACTCCGCCACCGTGACCTCCCGGAAGTCCCGGAACAGCTCGCTGAGCTCCTCGCCGAACGGGCCGGAGGCGAGTCCCGGCTCGTCCGACATCTGGCGGGAGCGGACCACCCGGAGCGCCTCTCCCGAGGCCACCACCTGCTCCTCGACCGGACGCAGGCGACCGCCCCGGAAGGTCGGTGCCAGCAGGACGTCGGCCGCGTGGTCGGGCCCCTTCTTCAGCCTCCCGCTCAGCTCCCCTAGGAGGGAGATCAGCTCGCCCGCCACCCGCTCGTCGGGGAACATGTCGCTGCCCGGCGTCATCTCCTCGAGGAACGGCGCCAGCCAGTCAGGGGTGGTGAGCCGGGGCCGGTAGTGGTAGAGCTCGCCCGGGCCGAGGGGCGGCTCCACCCGTCCCGCCGCCGTGGCCGCCTGGGCCAGCAGGATCAGCCCGACCACGAGGGCCGCGGCGGGCCTGCTTTCCGGTCGTGCCGGCGGGGCCGAGGGCCTGGACATCGGGAGACTATAACCTCCCGCGAGGCCGGCGCGGTCGGATCGGGTAGCATGCGGAATGCGCCTCTCCAAGCTCGTCATTTTCGGCACCCTCTTCGCTTCAGGGGCGATGGTCTGCTCGTCCGGCGGCTGCCAGGAGGCGGCGGCCGAGAGACCCCCCTACCTGGATCCGGACCTCGACTTCGAGAGCCGGGCCGCGGACCTCGTCTCCCGCATGACGGTGGAGGAGAAGATCTCCCAGCTCACCATGGACGCGGCGGCCATCCCGCGCCTGGGCGTGCCCGCCTACGACTGGTGGAGCGAGTGCCTGCACGGCGTGGCCCGGGCCGGTGTCGCCACCGTCTTCCCCCAGGCGATCGGCCTGGCCGCCACCTTCGACGAGCCCTTGATCCATGAGGTGGCGGGCGTCATCGCCGACGAGGCCCGCGCCAAGCACCACCAGGCCCTCCGCGAAGGGAAGCACGGGCGCTACCAGGGGCTGACCTTCTGGTCCCCCAACATCAACATCTTCCGCGACCCGCGCTGGGGACGCGGCCAGGAGACCTACGGCGAGGACCCCTACCTGACCGGCCGGCTGGGGACCGCCTTCGTGAAGGGCCTGCAGGGCGACGATCCCAGGTACTTCAAGGTGATCGCCACCGCCAAGCACTACGCCGTGCACAGCGGGCCGGAGCCCGAGCGCCACACCTTTGACGCCCGGCCCACCGAGCGTGACCTCCACGAGACCTACCTGGCCGCGTTCCGGGCTTTGGTCGAAGAGGGCCAGGTGGCCTCGGTGATGAGCGCCTACAACCGCGTCAATGGCGAGTCGGCCTCGGCCAGCCGTCGGCTGCTGATCGACATCCTCCGCGACACCTGGGGCTTCGACGGCTACGTGGTCTCCGACTGCGGGGCGATCTCCGACATCTTCGCCGGGCACAAGCTGGTGGCCACGCCGGAGCAGGCGGCGGCGCTGGGCCTCGTCCGGGGCTGCGACCTGGAGTGCGGCGGGGTCTACCGTAGGCTGGGCGCCGCCCTCGAGCAGGGGCTGGTCGCCGAGAAGGACCTGGACCTGGCGGTCCACCGGCTGATGCGGGCCCGGCTCAAGCTCGGGATGTTCGATCCCCCCGAAAGGGTCCGCTACGCGCAGGTTCCCTTCAGCGTCAACGACGCGCCCGAGCACGACCGGCTGGCCCGGCGGGTGGCCCAGGAATCGATGGTCCTGCTCAAGAACGACGGGACCCTGCCGCTGCGCCCGGACCTGGGCACGGTGGCGGTGGTGGGACCGAACGCCGATGCCCTGATCACGCTGCTCGGCAACTACTACGGGGTCCCCTCCCACCCGGTCACCATCCTCGACGGCATCCGGGGTGCGGTCTCTCCCCAAACCCGGGTTCTCTACGCGCGGGGGGCGGATGTGGTCGAGGGCCGGAGCGATCCCCGCGCGGTGCCTGCGATCGAGCCCGCCCACCTGCGCCCGGCCGCCGGCTCCTCGCAGCAGGGCCTGAAGGGCGAGTACTTCAGGGGACGGGACCTTCAGGGGGCGCCGGTCCTGAGCCGCGTCGACCCGATGGTGGACTTCCGGTGGTACCGCGGGTCACCCACCGACGAGCCGGTGGCGCGGGGCGAGCTGCCGGCCGCGAGCGCGCTCGGCGACGACGACTACTCGGTCCGCTGGAGCGGACAGCTCCTGCCTGCCGCCTCCGGCGAGTACGAGCTGGTGGTGACCGCCAACGACGGCGCCCGCCTCTACCTCGACGACCGCCTGGTGATCGACGACTGGGCCGCCGCCCGCGGGCCGGCGCGCGCCAGCCGAGCCAAGGTCGAGCTCGACGTCGGCCGGCCCTACGGCATCCGCCTCGAGTACTTCGAGGGCCAGCGGGACGCCGAGGTCCGGCTGGGTTGGCGTCTGCCCGACGCCAAGGATCCCTTCGAGGAGGCCCTGGATGCGGCCCGGGTCGCCGACGTGGTGATCTTCGTGGGCGGACTGACCGCCGAGGTCGAGGGCGAGGAGATGCCCGTGTCCTACCCCGGCTTCCGCGGCGGCGACCGGACCGACATCGAGCTTCCGGCGGTCCAATCACGGCTGCTCGAGGCCCTCCACGCCACCGGCAAGCCGGTGGTGCTGGTGCTGACCACCGGCTCGGCGCTGGCCGTGGGCTGGGCGGAGCAGCACCTGCCCGCCATCCTGCTGGCCTGGTACCCGGGCCAGCAGGGGGGTAACGCGGTGGCCGACGTCCTGTTCGGTGAGCACACCCCCGCCGGACGCTTGCCCGTCACCTTCTATAGGTCCGCCGATCAGCTCCCGGCGTTCGACGACTACCACATGGCCGGCCGCACCTATCGCTACTTCGACGGGGAGCCCCTCTACCCGTTCGGCTACGGCCTCTCCTACACCCGCTTCGAGTACCAGGCGCTCGAGCTGTCCCGGGATCGGCTGGCCGCCAGCGAGAGCCTCGATGTCTCGCTCACGGTCAGGAACGTCGGAGAGCGGGAGGGAGACGAGGTGGTGCAGCTCTACGTCCGCGACGTCGCCTCGGCGCTTCCCATGCCGCGGAAACAGCTCCGCGGCTTCCGGCGCATCCACCTGAAGCCGGGCGAGTCACGCCAGGTGAGCTTCTCGCTGGTCCCGGCTTCGGACCTCGCCTACTACGACGAGGGGAAGAAGGCCTTCGCCGTCGAGCCGGGCGAGCTCGAGATCCAGCTCGGCGGCTCCAGCCAGGACATACGCCTGACCGGCCGGGCGATGATCGAGTAGGCCACGGGGGCGCCACCGGGACCTCCCACTCCATCACCCCTGGGGCAGCAGGCGCGGCAATGACTCGAGGAAGTGGGAGGCAAGCTCGCCCAGGAGGTCTACAGCCTGAGTAACATCATCCTGCGTGTATAGGACCCACTTGCTGGCTCCGACCCCAAGCCACGCCAGGAACGACACGAATCGCTCAATCCGCATGTCCCCGAGAACGATGTCCTGCTGGTAGGACAAGTCCCACATGCGCCCGCCCACATCCACATACGTCAGGATGGAGAAGGGTCCGTGCGGAGTCCGGTAACGCCAGGTAAGCCGGCTTCCCATGGGTTCGACATGGCCGAGGAACGCCAACTTGGCCCTGGCCTCCTTCGCGACGGCCCTCTTGCTCACCGGCGGCGACAAAGGTGCAGTTGCCGGATCGTCGGCGGCATTCAGCACAGGCCATTCCGTTCTGTGCCCCGAGAGCTCTGCCTGGCGTGGTGTCAGCTCGATCCCCAGGATCTTGGTAGCGAGAGGGTGGCCGCGCTGTAGCCAGACGGCGACCAGGTCGCTCCGAGCCGACGGCTCCGCCACCGCGAGCCTCGAAACCACACTGGAGCTGAACGGGCTTCTGAACCGCCGTAGACGACTGCAGTCATGGGCGAGCTCAGCCTCCCACTCCTGAACGGCGAACCTGTAGTAAGCGACAGCGAACTCGGCCTGCAGCGTCTCCAGGTCTTTCATCGATATCCCCTGAGCTGCCACCACCCCCCTGTCAGTTCCCGAACCGTGTTGATCTCGTAGATCTGCCTGTGCCTCAGGCCGATCAGATCAGGTCGGAGCCTGCCAAAGACGGCAAGGGATCTCCCGGGTTTGGGTATGCGAGGCGGCGCGGTGGCGCCATGCCCTACTCGCGCCGGAGCGGGCCTGGCCGCGCGATGAAGCGGTGGGTGAAGTCGTCATCCACAGCGAGCGCCTCCTGGATGTCGAGCTTCTCCATGACCACGAAGCTCAGGCAGTCGACGGCGCTGTATAGCTGGTCGTTGTACCGCTTGAAGTACTCGAAGGCCGTGCGCTGGTCCTCGGCACTCGGCTGGTAGATCTGAGCCAGCCTTCCACCGAGAAGGCGCTCGCCGGCGTGGACGGCCTGCCGATGGCGGGTCCTGGCGTCGGGCCTGGTCTCGCCCTTTCCGAACCGGATCAGCGTGATGGTCTCGAAGATGACCTGGGGGGTGGTCACGACGAGATCGCTGAGGCGCCGGCCGCGGTAGCCTTCAAAGACCTCGCGGACCCCGATCTTCATCTCGTGTGTTGAAGAGCGGGTAGAGGAAGCTCGTGTCGAGGAAGATCACTTGCGGTAGAGATACTCGTCGTGATCTCGTCCGATGGCTCCCTCGGGTCCGTCCTTGATGAAGCCGATCAGCTCGTCGGCCGTCTTCCAGCCCGTGGGATCGTTGTCTTCTCCGCTGGCGTCGCCGGGGATGACCACCTCGACCTCAGTGTGCTCCCGGAGATTGACGGGCTCTGTGGGCTTGAAGACGCCGTTCTCATAGATCGCCTTGACTGCCGTGCCCATCGCCTCACCTCGATCAGACGGCTCTATTCTAGCGCTCTTCGCCGGGTCCCAAGCCCACGTGTGCAAGGCGAAGCACCCTACGTGGAGCCTCATGTCCGACACCGTCCAGCGGTTCGCCCGCGCCGACAGCAGCGAGGCCACACGCGCCTTGAGGGGGCGACCAGCCCGCGGTCGCTGGGTGTTTCGTGTCCGGGGGTTCGGGGTGCGGTAGCCCCCCGCTCGATAGCGGCGCCCGGCTTTCGGGGGACACGATCCGGATTCGCTGGGCGGGGCGGACGAATCCGGTCATGTCCCCCGCGGCGGTTTCGTGTCCGGGGGTACGGGGGGCGGTAGCCCCCCGCTCGATAGCGGCGCCCGGCTTTCGGGGGACACGATCCGGAT
>CAZNNH010000215.1:0-9546 GCA_964574335.1 uncultured Acidobacteriota bacterium
TCGGGGCTCGAGGCGGCGTCGCCGTACGCCGACGCGGTGCTGCATGGGGACGGGCTGACCTCCCTCCAGTACCGGAGGAGCCCGGGTGCCGAGACCGAGCAGGTCCAGTCCAGCGTGACCGGAGCGGACGTCCTCCAGATCGAGCGCAAGGGGACCACGATCACGGCCTCGGTGGCCCGCTTCGGCGACCTGATGACCACAAGCGAGGTGAAGGACCTCGACCTCGGTGACGAGGTCTACGTCGGGCTGTTCCTCTGCTCCCACAACCCCGAGGTGGTGGAGCAGGCGGTGTTCCACAACGTCCGGCTGGTGAGACCCGCCCCGGACGGCTTCGTGCCGTACCGGGACTACATCGGCAGCCGGCTGGAGGTCCTCGACGTCGAGACCGGCCGCCGCCAGGTGCTTTTCCGCTCCGAGGAGCCTTTCGAGGCGCCCAACTGGACCCGGGACGGCACCGCTCTCGTCTTCAACACCAGCGGCCGGTCCGAGGGACGGGGCCGGCTCCAGCGCTTCGACCTCGCCACCCGCCAGCCGGCCGTCATCGACACCGGCTCGGCGATCCGCAACAACAACGACCACGTCATCTCCTTCGACGGCACCATGCTCGGGATCAGCGACCACAGCGCCGAGGGGGGGCAGTCGACCATCTACACCCTCCCCCTCCAGGGCGGGGAACCGAAGCGGATCACGCCCCTCACGCCCTCGTACCTCCACGGCTGGTCGCCGGACGCGAAGTGGCTGGTCTACACCGGCGGGCGGAACGACCAGTACGACATCTACCGGATCCCGGCGGACGGCAGCGGGGAAGAAGAGCGCCTGACCGACCTCAAGACCCTCGACGACGGCCCCGAGTACGCACCGGACGGCCGCCACATCTACTTCAACTCCACCCGCACCGGGAGGATGCAGATCTGGCGGATGAAGGCCGACGGGAGCGACCCGGAGCAGGTGACCGACGACGGCTTCAACAACTGGTTCCCGCATCTCTCGCCGGACGGTCGTTTCATCGCCTTCATCAGCTTCCCGCCGGAGGTGGATCCAGCCGATCACCCCTACTACAAGCGGGTCTACCTCCGGCTGATGCCGGTCGAGGGAGGGGTCGCGAAGGTGATCGCCTACGTCTACGGCGGCCAGGGGACGATCAACGTGCCGTCCTGGTCCCCCGACGGGACCCACCTCGCCTTCGTCAGCAACTCGGCGGCGCCGTAGCCGGTGAGCCGTCTCCCCGCCGACTGCGCGTCCCCCAGAAGCCCGTGCTAGGATTCCGGGTTTGCTCGTACATGGCGAGGAGGGAGTGGAGATGGCTGGTCGCAAGAAGACGATAGGGATCCTGACCGGGGGAGGAGACGTGCCGGGCCTCAACCCCGCCATCCGGGCGGTGACCCTGCGCGCGCTGCGCGAGGGGTACGACGTGGTCGGCATCCGCCGGGGCTGGGCCGGGCTGGTCGGGATGCTCCGGGACGAGAAGGCGGACAACTCCGAGTTCTTCCAGACCCTCAGCCGTCAAGCGGTCGACCGGGCCGGCCGGACCGGCGGGACCATGCTCCACACCTCGCGCACCCGCCCCAGCCACCTGCCCAAGTCGGCCGTGCCGCCGCACCTCCAGGGGCAGTACCAGCAGGAGATCAACGACATCACCCCCGAGGTCCTCAAGAACCTGGACTTCCTCGGGATCGACTACCTGATCCCGATCGGCGGCGACGACACCCTGAGCTACGCCGCGCGCCTCCACGACGAGGGGGTCAAGGTGGTGGCCATCCCCAAGACCATGGACAACGACGTCCCGGGGACCGACTACTGCATCGGCTTCAGCACCTGCGTGACCCGGACCATCGAGCTGACCCACCGGCTGCGCACCACCGCCGGCTCCCACGAGCGCCTGCTGGTGGTGGAGGTGTTCGGTCGCTACGCCGGCTTCACCGCCATGCTCCCCACCATGGCCGGCGCCGCCGACCGCTGCGTCATCCCCGAGCAGCCCTTCGATATCGCCCGCCTGGCCGAGCTGCTTGTCGCCGACCGCAAGGCCAACCCCAGCCGCTACGCGGTAGTCATCGTTTCCGAGGGTGCCACGCCCACTGGTGAGACGGAGATGATCTTCGAGGGCGAGGAGAAGGACCAGTACGGACACCGCAAGCTCGGCGGCGTCGGCGACCGGATCGCCGCCCGGCTGAAGGATCTCTCCCCGCGTTTCACCGGCGGGTCGACCGTCAACGTGATCAGCCAGCGCCTGGGCTACTTCGTGCGCAGCGGAGACCCCGACGCCGTCGACTCGGTGGTGCCCATGGCCTTCGGCAACCTGGCCCTCGACCTGCTGCTGGCCGGCAAGTCCGGGCGGCTGGTGAGCCTTCGGGACGGCCGCTACTGCGACGTGCCGGTCAGCGTGGTGGTGGGCAAGAAGGTGGTCAACGTCGCCAAGCACTACCACGCCGAGCGCCTCCGCCCCCGCTACGAGACGATCTCGGGCCTGCCGCTGCTGATCATGACCAGCGAGGAGTGAGGCCGGTCGTCCCCGTTCCGAGGCCCTGAGGGAGCTCCTCTCCAAATATCCGCACCGGTCATCCGTCTTAATAGGTGGATGTCCGAGGTGCTGGGTGCCGACTGGATGGCCGGCGAGCAGGATCACCGGATCACGGAGGTCCTCCGTAAGGAGCAGAGCCGCCTCTTCCGGTTCATCCGGAGCCGGGTCCGCGACGCCGGGGACGCCGAGGACGTGCTGCAGGACGTCCTCTCCGAGCTGGTGGAGGCGGAACGGCTGATGCGGCCGATCGACGAGATCGGCGCCTGGCTCTACCGGGTGGCCCGCAACCGCATCACCGACCTGTTCCGGAAGAAGCGGCCGGAGCCGCTGCCCGAGCCGGTCGGGGAGGAGGGCGAGGGCGTCTCGATCGAGGACCTGCTCCCCTCCCCGGACGGCGGGCCGGAGGCGGCCTACGCGCGCACGGTGCTGCTGGACACGCTGGAGGCCGCGCTCGACGAGCTCCCCGAGGAGCAGCGCGAGGTGTTCGTGGCCCACGAGTGGGAGGGCCGGCCGTTCCGGGAGCTGGCTGCCGAGACGGGCGTCCCGCAGAACACGCTGCTCTGGCGGAAGCACGCCGCCGTGCTGCACCTGCGGCGGCGCCTGCGGTCGGTCTACGAGGAGGTCTTGGGGTCATGAAGGACGAACGGGTGAGCAGGCATTGGAGCCTGCGGGTGCTGAAGGCCGTGGCGATCGCAGTGGTGGCGGTGCCGCTTTTCGGCGGTCTGGTGATGCTGCTCTGGAACTGGCTGGTGCCGCCGATCTTCGGCTGGAACACGGTCAGCTTCTGGGAGGCGCTGGGGCTGTTCCTGCTGGCCCGCATCCTGATGGGCGGACCGCACGGGCACGGCCGGCATCCCGTCTGGCGTGATCGGCTGGCGCGACGCTGGGAGCGGATGACGCCGGAGGAGCGGGAGAAGCTGCGGGAGGCGCTGCGGGCGCACTGTGGCAGCCCGGAGCCCCGGCAGAGCGAGTCCCACACCTGATCGGGCTGGCAACCGGGAGGAATCTCGACACATGAAGCGCAGGCTGCTGTTCGGAGGCGCGGTCATCCTGCTGGCGCTGGCCACCGGGGCCTTCTTCGCCGGCCGGTGGGGTCCGCACGAGCTGACCCTGACCGGGATCGTCACCACCAACGAGGTGGTGGTGAGCCCGCTGGTGGGCGGCGAGGTGAGCCACCTGCTGGTGTCGGAGGGTGACGTGGTGAAGAAGGGCGAGCGCCTGGCGGTGATCCGCCCCGACGAGCTGCGTGCCGACAGCTCCTACTACCACGAGAGCGCGGAGGGGGCGAAGGCTCAGGTGGCCGAGGGGCAGGTGGCCCTGCGCTACCAGGAGCGGCAGACGGGCGACCAGATCCGCCAGGCGGAGGCGGCGCTGGCCGCGGCCGAGTCGCACCAGGCGGAGGCGGAGGCCGACCTCGAGAACGCCCGCCTCGCCTTCGAGCGGACAGAGAAGCTCGCCCAGAGCGGCATCGCCTCGGCCCAGGACCTGGACCAGGCCCGGACCGCCCACGAGGCGGCGGGCGCCCGGCTGGAGGCGGCTCGCCGGCAGGCCGACGCGGAGCGCGCCAGCCTGGCCCTGGCGCAGGCCAGCGCCGAGCAGGTGGCGCTGAAGCGGGCCCAGCTCAGCGGCGACCGCCGCGAGCTGGCGGCGGCCGAGGCCCAGCGGCGGAAGGCGGATGTGCGCCTCGGCTACACCGAGGTCCGCGCGCCCATCGACGGGATCGTCGACGTGCGGGCGGTACGGGAGGGCGAGGTGGTGAGCCCGGGCCAGGCGGTGCTGACCCTGGTCAACCCCGACGACCTCTGGGTGCGGGCGGACATCGAGGAGAGCTACATCGATAGGATCCGGCTGGGCGAGAAGCTGACCGTGCGCCTCCCCTCGGGCCGCGAGCTGCCGGGGACCGTCAGCTACCGGGGGGTGGACGCGGGCTTTGCCACCCAGCGCGACGTCAGCCGCACCAAGCGGGACATCAAGACCTTTGAGGTCCGGGTCCGGGTGGACAACCAGGATCGCCGGCTGGCCCTGGGCATGACCGCCTACGTGACCCTGCCTCTCGGCGACTGAAGACCCAGCCATGGCCGCCATCGACGTCAAGGGGATCAGCAAGACGTTCTCTGACTTCACGGCCGTGGACGGGGTCAGCTTCTCGGTGGCGCCGGGGGAGTTCTTCGGCCTGCTGGGACCGAACGGGGCCGGCAAGTCGACGCTGATCCGCATGCTGACCACGCTCGTCCCCCCCACGGCGGGAGGCGCGACCGTGGCCGGCTTCGACATCGTCCGGCAGCCGAACGAGGTGCGCAAGGTCATCGGCGTCATCCCCCAGGCGATGACCAGCGACGGGGAGCTGAGCGTCGAGGAGAACCTGCTCATCTTCGCCAAGCTCTATGAGGTGCCGCGCCGCTACCGCAGGCAGCGCATGGACGAGCTGCTGGAGGCGGTGGAGCTCCTGCAGTGGGCCAAGGCCCCGGTCAAGAACCTCTCGGGCGGGATGCGCCGGCGGGTGGAGATCGCCCGGGGCCTGGTGCACGACCCGCGCATCCTGTTCCTGGACGAGCCCACCACCGGGCTGGATCCGGTCTCCCGGGTGGCGGTGCAGGAGATGCTCCAGAAGCTCCGCCGCGACCGCGACCTCACCATCCTGCTCACCACCCACTACATGGACGAGGCCGACCGCCTGTGCGACCGGGTGGCGATCGTGGATCACGGCCAGATGAAGGCCCTCGACTCCCCGCTCAGGCTCAAGGCCTCGATCCCGGGGAAGAACGTGCTCGAGGTGAGCTTCGGCCAGGCGCCCTCCGGGTGGGAGGAGAGGCTGCGGGGGCTGCCGGAGGTGGCCAGCGTCACCGGCCAGGACCGGGTCTTCCGGATCGCCTCCAACAGCGGCCCGGCCACCACGATGGCGCTGATGGAGGCGGCCGCCCGCGAGGGCGTCGGGGTCCGGTCGCTCTCGGTCCAGAGCACCACCCTCGACGACGTCTTCGTCCACTACGCCGGCCGCCAGCTCCGGGACGCCCTCCAGGAGGCGGCGCCCCGCACCATGGCCCACGTCCACAACCACGGGGCGAGGTAGACACCATGTTCAGAACCTGGGCCCTGATCGAGCGCGAGCTGCGGCGCTTCCGCCGCAGCCCGACGCTGATGGTCGTCTCGCTGGTCTTCCCGGTGGTGCAGCTGGTCGTGCTGGGCAACGCCTTCGGCGGCAAGCTGCAGCACCTGCGGGTGGGGGTGGTGGACCACGATCGGCACCTCTCGGCGGTGAAGGTCCGTGAGCTGTGCGGGGCGATCGCCGCCAATGCCCGGACCTTCGAGACCGTGGAGTACCTCGACCCTGGACAGGCCCTCGCCGACCTTCGGAACGGACGCATCAACGGCGTCCTCGAGATCCCCCCGCATTTCTCGCGCCGGGTGCTGGAGCGGCAGGACCCCCGGGTGGCACTGATCGAGGACAACACCGACAACTTCGTGGCCGCCACCCTGGCCACCACCTTCGACGGGCTGGTGAACGCGCTCAACCGGCCGGCGGCCAGCGCGAGCCGGATCTCCACCGCCGTCACCCTGGACGCGGTCGAGGTGTACCCCTACGTCCCGTACATCCAGTACCTGCTCCCCGGCACCATCGTGCTCTCGATCTTCATGATGGTGATGATCGGGGGAGGGATCATCTTCATCGACGACAAGGCCCGCGGCCTGCACGAGGGCTACCTGGTGACGCCTCTGACCAAGCTCGAGCTGATCATGGGCTTCAACCTCTCGGGCGCCATCAAGGCGGTGCTGGCGGGCACGGTGCTGATGACGGTGGGCTCGCTGGTGGCCGGCATCCCGCACCCTCTCGAGCCGCTGCGGCTGCTGCGCCTCTTCGCGGTGATCGTGGTGACGGCGCTGGCCCTGGTCAGCATGATGTTCCTGCTGATGGTGCGGGTGAACGATCCGCTGGTGCCGCGGGCCACCTTCGGCCTGCTCAACACCCTGCTCTTCTTCCCGAGCGGCGCCGTCTACCCGCAGGCGGCCTTCCCGGCCTGGATGCGTGCCATCGCGACCGTGGACCCCTTCACCTACGCGGTCCACGCCCTGAAGAGCCTGCTGCTCAAGGGGACCGGCATGGCGGCGGTGGGGCCGGACCTTCTCTACCTGGCCCTCTTCTCCATCGTCACCATGACCCTGGCGACGATGCTGTTCCGCCGGACGCTGTAGCGGAAGGGGGCTGACCAGCCGGGGCCAGGGGCTCGGGGGCGATCCTCATCTCCAGAGATCGGTGTCGACCGTGTCCTGCTCGGCGATCGCTCGATCGAAGTCGGGATCGTCCCTCCACTGACCCGCGAGGTCCCGCAGTCTCCGACGGGGCTGGGCTGTGCCTTCGAGCCCGACTCCTCGCGCCATGGCCTCCACAGCAGCCTGGTTCAGGCTCTTGCCGGCCTCTCGGGCACGCCGTCGGAGCGCGGCATGGAGCGAGCATCCCGCAGCGAGCCTGCTCGCCGCCGCTAGTGCCAAGGCCCTGAAGGAAGTCGGGTATGGTGGTAGCCTCTCGTGGCCGGTTCAAGCGCCTCCGCGCGCCTTCATGGAGCAGGGCGTCGCCATGCACGGGTCGCTGACGATCGGGGACTCGGTTGTTCCGCTGGCGGTCTCACGCCCGTGGGCGACGGCCGCAATGCCCTGGGCGTTGTCCCCGGTCGAGCGACAGGCCATGGAGCGAACTCTCGCCCCCCCCGGAGAGGAGCCACAGCCATGATTCAGGCAGTGACCGCTCTTGCCATGTGTGGGTTCCTCGTCGGGCAAGGCCCGCAGGTGGCGCCTGGCGAGGATCTCGCGTCTCTGCAGACCGCGTGCGATGCCGGGACGCCTCTCGCCTGCTATCAGCTTGCGCTCCGTTACCGGGACGGTGTGGGTGTCGAGAGGAGCCGGGGACGCTTCGAGGCTTTGGTGCTCAAGGCGTGCACGACGCCGACACCCCGAGAGATGTCGTTTCGCGGCCCCGCACCGGGCAAGAAGGACGCCTGCTTCACGACGTGCGTCGAGGGGATTGACGAGACATGCCCCGGGCTGGAGACGAACCGTCCGATGTGGCAGGCGATGCGGGAGTACATCAACGCCCCGGACACGGCCGCGCGCCTGCAGATCGTGGCCACAACGCGCGACCTGTTCTTTCTCCGCAGGGTGCAGAACTGCCACTACGACGAGTGTAAGTCCCTGCCGGACCTAGAGACGGTGCTCGAGGCCACCCGGAGTCGGGTCCGTGAGATCGCGCTCACCGACCCGGATCCAGGGCGAAGGTCGTTTGCCGTGAGGGACGCAAGGATCCAAGGAGTGCGCGGCGACGACGTGCGGCGGATTGCCAAGAACGACCCCGACCCGATGGTGCGCAAGTCGGCGGAGGGTGAATCCCGGCTCTCGGTTGTGCCGGTGGAGGAAGGGCCGGCCTGTGGCGCGCTCCACCGGTTTCTCGCCGAGGGGATGGCCGCCGTCGGGCTCTCCACCGGAGCGAAGCCGGAGCACGGAACCCCGGCCGACAGCCTTGCAACCATCGCGCCGGCCAACCTCGCCGCCGCCGCGGACTACGCCGTTGCCCTGATGGAGATGCTCACCAGACCGTCGGTGGACCCGCGTCCGCGGGATTGAAGCCGGGGCGGGCCGACGCGGGAGCCGGCGCGGGATCCGGGATCGGATCCCCGGCCGCGCCGCCGGCGTCGAATTCCGGACTCCACGGGTGTGTCGCCGTCGACCGGATCTCGGACTCGGCCGGGATTCGCGTGGCCCGGGCCAGGAGCAGGGTCAGGTCGTCGTCTTGCGGCCCTCCGTTGCGGAACCTGTCCAGCACCCCGAGGAGGTGGTCTCGGACTTCCCGGACCGGAAGGCGGACCGTCGGGGCCAGCGCGGCCCGCATCCGGTCCACGCCGAAGCGCTCCCCGTCGCCGTTACGGGTGTCGCAGATCCCATCGGTGTAGATCGCGAGGAGATCCCCCGGCCGGAAGGCCACCGTTGCCTGCTCGTACCGCACCACGGGCAGCACGCCCAGGAGCAGGCCTCCCTGGCAGAGCGGTTCGACCAACCTTCCGTTCCGCAGAAGGAGCGGAGGATCGTGGCCGGCGTTGACGTAGGTGATCCGCCGCTGGCGGGGATCGAGGATCGCGGTGAAGAAGGTGATGAACTGCTCCGGTCCTGTGTTGCGATGGACGACGCCGTTCAGGCGTTCGACGAGGGCGGCGGGTGAGATCTCCAGCGCGCTGAAGGCCCGCAGCGATGCCTGGAGGTTCGCCATGAGGAGGGCCGCTCCGGCCCCCTTTCCCGAGACGTCGGCCACGGCGACGAGGGTCCGTCCTTCGGGAAGCGGGATCACATCGTAGTAGTCGCCCGCCACCTCGTGGCACGACGCGCTCGCGGCGGCGAACTCCAGGCCGTCGACCTCCGGGACCTCGGGGGGAAGCAGGCGCATCTGGACCGTACGTGCCAGACGCAGCTCGTCCTCCATCCTCCGCTTCTCCAGGTTCTCCTCGAGAAGCTGGAGGTTCTGCAGAAGCCAGGCGATCTGCGCAGCGAGCCTTCCCAGGATCTCGATCTCGTGGGGACGGAAGTCTCCTCCCTCCCGCGTCCCGCCCACGGCCAGGAACCCGAAGCTGCTCCTCCCGCGGCACAGCGGGACGAGGAGGGCCACCCGTCGCCGGATGAGCCAGTCCCGCTCACGAGGCTCCAGGCGGATCCGGTGGGAGACGAGCGCCTCGTCGACGAAGAGGGGGGTGTCGTCCCCGAAGAGGTGTTGCGCCAGGTCCCCGCGGGGAACGAGGGGCACCGGCCCGGTCAGATTCCGGAACCCTCCGGTCGCCGTCTCGGACCAGAGGGCTGGGATCACCTCGGTCACCGCGAGGCAGGACCGCAGGCGATCCTGGAGGAGCCGGGCCAGAGCGTCCCGGTCGGGGACCATCGAAGCGGTTCGGAGGAAGTCTCCGGCCATCTCCTTGAGCGCCCGCCGCTCCGGGAACAGCCTTCGCTCCAGACGTCTCTGCAGACGGCGCTGCGTGGGGGCGAAGCCCATGGCG
>CAZNNH010000216.1:0-9389 GCA_964574335.1 uncultured Acidobacteriota bacterium
TCGACCGTCCGCTTCGTTTCGGTATTTCCGCCGCCCTGCTGCTCGGGGTAGCGGCCGGCGTTTGCGCCGACTCTCCCCCACGACCGGGCCCGGTGGCGCGCGGCGAGGTGCTGCTGCCGAGCGGCTGGTCGATCGCCCCGGTCGGCCAGCACCTGCCGGTCGGTGACCTGCCCCTGGACATGGCCGAGTCTCCGGACGGCCGCTTCCTGGTGCTCACCAACGGCGGCTACTCGAAGCCCTGGCTCGACGTGATCGACCTGGAGCGATGGCAGGCCCTCGACCGGCTGCCGGTGGAGAACGCCTGGCTGGGCCTGGCCTTCGACCCCACCGGACGCCGGCTCTTCTCCTCGGCGGGCGGCTCCCAGGCGGTGGACGAGCTGGCCTTCGAGGACGGACAGCTCAGCCGCCAGGGATCGATCCCGCTCCCCTCGCCGGTCGAGGACAGCTTCGTGGGCGGGCTCGCCGTGAGCCCGGACGGCTCACGCCTCTTCGCCGTGAACGTCCTCGGCGACACGGTGAGCGCGATCGATCTGGACTCGAAGGCGGTCCTCCAGACCGTCCCCCTGCCTGCCGAGCCCTACGCGGTGGTGGTCTCGCCGGACGGGAAGACGCTGTTCGTCTCCCTCTGGGGCGGCTCCCGGGTGCTGATGCTGGACCCCACCACACTCGAGCTCGAGGCCGAGATCCTGGTGGGAGAGCACCCGAGCGCGATGGCGCTGAGCCCCGATGGCCGGCGGCTGTTCGTCGCCTGCGCCAGCACCAACGCGGTGTGGGTGGTGGACGTGGCGGAGCGGCGCGCCGAGGAGCAGATCAAGGTCTCGCTCCACCCCGAGGCGCCCCACGGGAGCACGCCCAACGGCCTGGACCTCTCGCCCGACGGGAAGCTCCTGCTGGTGGCCAACGCCGACAACAACACGGTGGCCCTGGTCGACGTCTCGCGGCCGGAAGAGAGCGTGGTGCAAGGCTTCATCCCCACCGGCTGGTATCCGACCGCGGCCCGCTTCACCCGGGACGGGAAGCGGATCCTGGTGCTGTCGGGCAAGGGCCTCCGGTCGGTGGCCAACCCGCGAGGGCCACGCCAGCCCTTCTACATCGCCCAGCTCCTCCACGGCACGGTGAGCGTGCTTCCCGTCCCCGACCCGGCCACCCTCTCGGCCTACACCCAGACGGTCTACCGGCTCACGCCCGACACCGACGCCACCCGCCTGGCCCCGGCCGGGTCGGCCGAGGGCTCACCCATCCCCAGCCGGGTCGGCGAGCCCTCACCGATCCAGCACGTCTTCTACGTGATCCGCGAGAACCGGACCTACGACCAGGTCCTCGGCGACGTCCCGTCCGGCAACGGCGACCCCACCCTGTGCCTGTTCGGCGAGCAGGTGACGCCCAACGCCCACGTTCTGGCGGAGCAGTTCGTGCTCTTCGACAACTTCTACGTCAACGCCGAGGTCAGCGCCGACGGCCACGCCTTCTCGACCAGCGCCTACGCCACCGACTTCATCGAGAAGACCTGGCCCATGAATTACGCCCATCGCGGCGGGCGCTACATGACCGACAGCGGGCAGCCGCAGCGCAACGCCTTCGGCAGCATCGCCGCCCCGCCCACCGGCTACCTGTGGGACGCCGCCCAGCGCGCCGGCTTGAGCGTGCGCAGCTACGGCGAGTTCGCCAGCCGCTCGAAAGACGCGGAAGGGCGCGCGACAGGGCCGGCCCGGGCCAGCGTCCCCGGGCTCGAAGGGCGGGTGGCCCCCGACTACCCGCCCTGGGACCTGACCATCCCCGACAACCAGCGCATCGACGCGTGGCTTTCGGAGTTCCGCGGCTACGAGCGGGACGGGAACCTCCCCGCCCTCTCGATCCTGCACCTGCCCAACGACCACACCGCGGGCACCAAGGCCGGCGAGCCCACGCCGCGGGCGATGGTGGCCGAGAACGACCACGCCCTCGGCCGCCTGATCGAGACGATCTCGAAGAGCCGCTACTGGGGCCAGTCGGCGGTGTTCGTGGTGGAAGACGACGCCCAAAACGGGCCCGACCACGTGGACGCCCACCGCTCGGTGCTGCTGGTGGCGAGCCCCTACGCCCGGCGGGGAGCCGTGGACCACACCCTCTACACGACCTGCGGCGTGGTGCGCACCATCGAGCTGGTCCTGGGCCTGCCCCCGCTCTCCCAGTGCGACGCCGCCGCCACCCCGCTCTATGCGGCCTTCCAGCCCAGCACGTCGGCCGGGACCTTCGCGGCCCTCTCGCCGCGCTACCCCGTCGACGAGAGGAACCTCGACGCCGCGCCGAAGGCGACCGCCTCCGCCGCGCTCGACCTCTCCCGCGAGGACCGCATCCCAATGCGACTCATGAACGAGATCCTGTGGGCGTCGGTCCACGGGCTGGAGGTCCCGATGCCGCCGCCAGTGCGGGCGGCCTTCGTGCGGCCGGCACCCGACGACGATGAGGACGAGGGCCCACTCGAACGTTAGGCCTCTCCCAACCTGGATCAAACGACTCACTTGACGCCGGGCCACCCCGCCACTAGAGTCCCCGCAGGCAAGTAGGCGGCGCGGCTCCATAGAGCGGGCCGGCCGAGAGGCGAGCGCCTCGCTCGCGCCGACCGCAGGGCTCACGTAGGTCCTGGCGGTGGCAATCAACCCCTCAAGCCGCTCCGTCATTCAGAGAAGAGGAGAACGAGTTGAACCACATGACCGCCAGGTCGCACAGCTTCGCCGCGGGCCGTCTCCTGCGATGGTTCGGGCTGATCTTCGTGGTGACGTGCTCGACCGCACTACAGGTGGATGCGGCGGAAAAGGCCAGCGTGAAGGGCTACGTCACTCAGGCCGGGGAGCGCATCGAGCTCGTCGGCGTCGCGGCTTTCAAGCGAGGCCCGGAAGTGGTCATCCTCTTCGCCGACAAGGCGATCCCGGAAGGAAGCGCCGAGGCCTTCGCCAACAAGCTGCTGGAGGATACCGGGCTCAAGGGCTTCCGGATGGGGCTCGGGCTGCCCGGGTCCGAGCTGGCCAGCCAGGGCACGAAGCCGCTCTACGTCCAGTTCCTGCCTGGAGACGGCACCTATGCGTATCAGAGCGGCGGGACCCCGATGTACGAGCTCGAGCCGAAGGAATTCGGCCCCCAACACGTGAGCGGACGGCTTCACGGCACGATTGTCTCCTCTCCGGAACAGATCGACGTGGACGTCACCTTTTCCACGGCGGTCGAGTAGCGAAGCGCGCGTTCACGGTCCTCTCGCTGCGCCACCCCTTCGACGAGTGCCGCTCCGGCGCCGCGCCGAAGGCCGCGGCTACTCGGCCGTGGTCTCGCCGGGGACCGGCAGAAGCTCGAGGTCCTGGACGTCGAAGCTGAAGTCGATGGCCGGCGAGACCGGCTTCAGGGTGACCTTCTCGACCGAGCCCTCGGGCCCGATCCAGAAGGTGACGTAGGCGTCGGCCGGGGCGGTGTCGGACATGAAGGCCGTGCGCCAGCGGGCCACGAACGTGTCGTGTTGCCAGGGCTCCAGGTCGGCCACCATCAGCGGCGTCCGGGTCATGGTCAGCACAAGCCCTTTCCCGGTCCGCTCCACGGTGGCGGCTCCATACCAGGAGTCCCGGTAGCTGCCGACGTAGGCCGGCAGGGGGAGCGACGGCTGTGACGCCGTCTGCCGGTCAGCCGCCGCCTCGGCGACCTCGGCTTCGGCGTCTTCCGCCTCGGTGCGGGCGGCCTCTCCGAACGCCTCGACCCAGTCCACGGGAGGCTCCGGAGGCCCGAGGAAGGCGTCTCGAAGGACCCGGTCGATGGAGTCGAGGGCCGGCTCGGACTCCTGGTTGGTGAGCACCACGAGGCCCAGGCCCTGGTCGGGCACCAGCGTCACCCGCGAGTAGAAGCCGGGCAGGGCGCCGCTGTGGGACACCACCTTGTGCCCCCGCTCGTCGCGCAGTCCGAAGCCCAGCCCATAGGCCGAGAACGAGCTGGCGGTTTTCTCGAGGCCGGCTCGGGGCTTCTTCGGCTGGCGCGCGATCTGGGCCGTCCACATCTCCTCGATGGAGCTCGCCTCGAGCAGGCAGCCTTCCTTTCGCCCTTCGTCACCGGTCCCCGAGCAGGTCAGGAGCATCCGGAGCCACCGCGACAGGTCGGCCGCGCTGGAGCGGATGCCGGCCGCGGCGGCAGCGTTGTCGAACGGCCCGGGGGCGATGGCCTGCGTCACGCCGTCCAGCCGGATGTGGGGGGAGGCCAGGTTCGTCTCTCCCGCCAGGCTCGCCGATCTGGAAAGGGTCCGCGTCATCCCCAGCGGCTCCAGGATCCGCTGGCGGACGAAGTCCTCCCAGCTCTCGCCGCTGACCGCCGCCAAGAGCTCGCCCGCCGCCACGAACATCACGTTGTTGTAGGCGTAGCGGCTGCGGAAGCTCGAGGCCGGCCGGAGGTGACGGATGCCGGCCACGATCTCGGATCGGCTGAACGTCGTCGGCGGCCACCACATCAGGTCGCCGGCCCCGAGGCCCAGGCCGGCCCGATGGGTCACCAGGTCCCGCACCCGAACCTCCCGGGTAACCCACGGGTCGTACATCTGGAAGCCCGGCAGCCGATCCACCACCCGGTCGTCCCAGGACAGCTTCCCCTCCTCGATCAACAGCGAGAGGCCGGCGCAGGTGAAGGCCTTGGTGTTCGAGGCGATGGCGAACAGCGTGTCCTCGTCCACGGCCTCCGGCCTGTTGATCTCGCGGACGCCGTAGCCCCGCGCCAGGACCCGCTCGCCGTCCTCGACGACGGCGACCGCCACGCCGGGGACGTGGAAGGTCTCCATGGCGCGGCCGATCTCGCGGTCGACACGGGCAAGGTCCGGGCCGTTGGCCCAGGCCACGCCGGCGGTCCAGCCGCCGGCCACGAGGGCGGCGAGCAGGACCCGCCGGGGGCGACTCGGCCGCACCCGAGCCGAGCCGGAGCTACCAGGCAATGCCGTAGTCCTCGCCGTGGTTGCTGGAGCCGCCCCAGAAGCTGCCGTGGGCGCGGTCGAGGTAGATGCCGTTGAGCGGGCCCGAGTTGATGCTCACCCGTTCGAGGTCGTAGCCCATGCCCTCGAGCTCGGCGGCGACCCAGGGCGGGAGCGAGTCGGTGACGGTGAGGAAGCCGGGCCGGGACTCGTGCAGGCCGAAGGAGCTGCGCATCTGGTGGCTGGTGATGTTGGCGGCCTCGGCCGCCTGCTGCACGTTCATGCCGAACTCGACGACGTTCAGGAACATCTGCAGCAGGTTCTGGTCCTGGGTGTCGCCGCCCTGGACGGCGAAGGCCAGCAGCGGCTGGCCGTCCTGGAGCGCCAGGCTCGGCGTCAGCGTGACCCGCGGGCGCTTGCCGGGGGCCACCACGTTGAACGGGTTCTCCTCCTCGTGGAGCACGAACGACTGCATCCGCTGGCTGAGGCCGACGCCGGTGTGGCCGGCGATCACCGCCGGGACCCAGGCGCCACTGGGCGTCATGGAGACGATCCAACCGTCGGCGTCGGCGGCCACCACCGAGGTGGTACCGGCCCGGAAGGCCTCGTCGTAGGGCATGGCGTCGGAGCGCCGGTCGTGCTCGGGCACGCCGGTCCCGGTGCCGGGAACGGTGTGCCAGCGGTCGAGGAGGGCGCGGTACGGGTTGGTCCCGCCCTGGTAGGGATAGGGATCGCCGGGCCGGACGTCGGGGTCGTTGCGGTCCCAGCGGATCTGCTGGTACCGCGAGCGCGCGTACTCCTTGGAGAGCAGGCCGGCCACCGGCTCGTGGGGAGGGAAGGCCGGGTCGCCGTAGTAGAAGTCGCGGTCGGCGAAGGCCAGGTTCATCGCCTGGTAGAGGGTGTGGATGTAGCGGGCCGAGTTGTAGCCCATGGCCTTGAGGTCGGCGTTCTCGAGGATGTTGAGGGTCTGCAGGAGCACCGGCCCCTGGGTCCACGTGGTGAGCTTGTGGACGTCGATCCCCCGGTAGCGGGTGGTGACCGGCTCCTCGAGCTTCACCTTCCAGTCCGCCAGGTCCTGCTTGGTGAAGAGGCCGCCCTGCTCCCGAGTCGCCCGCACCAGCTCGTCGGCGATGTCGCCCCGATAGAAGCGGTCGTAGGCGGCCTGGATGGCTTGCTTGCGGCCCTTGCCTTCCGAGAGCGCCTGCCGCTCGGCCTCGACCAGCTTGCGCAGCGTGGCCGCCAGGTCCGGCTGGCGGAAGATCTCGCCGGGCTCCGGGGCCTCGCCGGCGTGGGGAAGGAAGACAGCCTTCGAGTAGGGCCAGGCCCGGAGACGCTCCTTCTCGCGCTCGATGGTCCGCACGAGCTGGGCCTCGATCGGGTAGCCGTCGGCCAGCTCGATGGCCGGGCCCAGGACGTCGGCGAGGCTGAGCCGGCCCCACTCGGCTAGCAGGGTCATGAGGCCCCCCGGCGTCCCCGGCGTCACCGCAGCCAGCGGCCCGTACTCGGGCGGGAACGCGAGCCCCCTATCAATGAAGAACGCCGGCGTGGCCCCGGTCGGGGCCACCCCCAGGGCGTTCACGCCGATCACCTGCTTCGTCTTCGGGTTGTAGACCAGGGCCTGGGTCTCGCCGCCCCACCCCAACGTGTCCCACATGGTGCAGGTGGCGGCTAGCATGGCGCAGGCCGCGTCGACGGCGTTGCCGCCCTTGGCGAACACCAGGGCCCCGGCGGTCGCCGCCAGCGGCTTGCCGGTGATGGCCACCCAGTGCTGTCCGTGCAGCACCGGCTTGGCGGTCCGCCCCCCCTGTCCCCAGGTGACGGCGGCCCCCAACCAGGCGGCCGTCGACGCCGCCGCAATCGCCCTGGCTCCCCGCTTCATACCCACCTCCCGAGCTACGCCTCGCCTGATGCTACCAGGCAAGGCCCCCGATCGCAGGGCCAACCCCCGCGGTGCGAATGTGGAAGCCAGGATCTTGGCGTAGACTTCCTTGGAGTCCGACGGAAGCGAGGAGACCCATGACTCGACAGCGAACGCTCAGCGCCAGCGTGCGACCGGGCGATCAATCCGGCTACGTGGCGGAGTGTCCGGAGGTCAGCGCCGTCACCCAAGGGGCCACGCTCGACGAGGTCTACGCTAACCTGCGCGAGGTCGTGGGGCTCGCGCTCGACGGCGAGGACCTGGAGAGCCTCGGGCTGGTCGATGACCCTGTGATCGTCGTGACCATGGAGCTGGAGCCCGCCACTGCCTCGGCTTAGGCGACTGTCGGGGACCGACGTCGTCGACATCCTGAGCCGGTTCGGGTTCCAGCTCGTGTCGCAGCACGGAAGCCATGCGAAGCTCCTGAGGACCGCCGCGGATGGCCAGCGCCAGACCCTCCACATTCCGATGCACAAAGAGTTGGACACCGGCACCACGCGCGCGATCCTGCGCCAGGCCTCGCGATACGTGGATGCCGCGGCGCTGAGGCAAGCCTTACGCAGCGAGTAGTCGCAGAGCGCCAGCCCTCGCCTGGTCCGGCGCGAGCTCGCCTTCCGTCTCAAGGCGGTCCAGACGCTCTGGTCGACGGAGGTGCCAGAGCGCGCTATGCATTCCCCGCTTCCGCCTTCGGGTTCAGCCCGTCGCGTCACGGCCATCGGATTGCGCCCGAGTGCGGCCCGCTCCACGGCTCGCCTGACGAACGGACGTAGCGTTGGATCACGTAGCTCCAAGGTATGACGATTGGAACCAGGACTACGCCCATGAGACAAGCAGACAGCGTCTCGGAGGCGTACGAGTCTAGACCTGGCCCGAGCCACATGGGCAGCGCCGATGCGACAACCCAGATAACCTTCCAGAGGAGCTCGAAGAGCAAGAGCGGAATCATCTGAAGGGGATACCGCAGCCCAAGCACGGACATGAGAGCAAGCGCTCCGAGGAGAGCCCGTATGACCGACGTCGGCCCAGCCACCACGTTTGGCGGTGAGATGATGTGCGGCCAAATGGTCACTGCGAGGCCTGCCGCAATGAGCAGGTACATTCCCCTAGGCAGGTAGAGCCGTAGCGTACTGGCATCACTCATGACGTTGGACTCCCAAGATAGCCGAGGTGGATGTGCTGCACCCTGTCCGCCCAACACCGAGATGAGCTGCGAGGGCCGCGCCGCGTGGTCATCGCGGACCCCGTCAGCTCCGACTGGTTGTTGAGCTCAGCCGCTTCGCGGCCGAGGCGGTGCGAGCCGCCGACGTAGGCCACGCTTCCTCCGGTCGCGCCGGATCTGCAAGCGACCCTACCTGGGCACCCTCAAGCAGTTCGACGGGTTCCTGAACCAGCGCCCGCTGGCAGGCTCCTCCGCCGAGGACGTGACGAGGTATCTCACCCACCTGGCCGAGAAGGGGAAGAGCGACTCGACCATCCACGTCGCCACCTACGCCCTTGCTAGCACTCACGCTAATTCGTGATCCACCACGGGGTTTAGTCGCGGTGATCCACCGGCGAGCATGGGCAGCGAAAACGATAGGTGGGGGAACCACGGTGGCGGCCAAGCCCTGCTGGCTGTGTCGGGTGGGCGCGCGCTGCGGGCGCGGACGATGAGCCGTCTCTCGCGCTGTGTCGCGGTGTTCGTGGTGGATCACGAATGAGAGATGCTCGTGACTCTGCGAAGAACTCAACAGCCCATCAGATACCGCGAATGCCGCCCCATCCATTGTCGCGATCACCCTGACCACCGCCGGGGGTGCCCCGCCCCAGATTCAATGACCCAAGCGCCGAATGGCCGCGGCTGAGTCCAACGCGGGCCTTCCGCAGCCCACGTCACTCGCGCGGTGGAGCCTCACTCACCGGTAGCTGCGGAACGCCCGCTGTTTGTCCGCCGGCTCGCTGCTCTTCGCAACGGCTGGCGGGCCGCTTCAGCCATGCCCGGATGCTGTTGGCCGCGCCCTGCGTCGTGCCGCCGACACCTGGGAGGTTCACCCAGCTCCCGGTCGTCAGCTTGAGACTAACACCGCCATCCTTCTCCCACGTGACAGATTGGATCTGCGATCTGGGATACTTCCTTTCCCACCAGAACTTGGCGACATGGAGAGCCTCGTCGCTGAGAACAACGCGGAGAGTCAGCGCCTCTATGATGGCCGCCACGGCGAAGAGTGCGCAGGCTCCCATGCCGAGTGAGATCAGACCGGCACCGAGCTGCAAGAAGCAGACTACGGAGCCTACGATGAAGCCCAGGGCTATTAGGATGACCACGATCGTGGTCCATCGTGTAGGGCGCAGCGTCTTCTCAGGCGTGCGGCTCGTCATGTGCCTGTGTCCGGCGACCGCTCCAGATAAGCTGCGAGGCGCGAATGAGTGAAGCGGGCCCGCGTAGCGGGCCCACCTGCAAGGCTCTTGCGCATCGTCAGCTTCATCTGGTTGTTGAACTCAGCCGCTTCGCGGCGGAGGCGGTGCGAGCATCCGCCGTGAGCGAAGCTTCCTCCGGTCGCTCCGGATCTGCAAGCGACCTTG
>CAZNNH010000217.1:0-9374 GCA_964574335.1 uncultured Acidobacteriota bacterium
CTGCTCACGCACTCGCTGTTGGACTTCAACCTGCGCATTCCGTCGAATGCTCTGGTGTTCTGCTCGCTGCTTGGGCTGGCGTGCGCGGGGCGTGGAGAGAGGCGAGACGAGGCGTTGGTACCGGAGGGACGAACACGGCGTTGGGTGAGGATGGGAACAGCAGTGGTCCTGGGCTTGCTGGCGGTGGCGGCGGGGTGGCGGGCCTGGGGGGCCTGGGAGTTGGAGGGCGCACTCCGCGAGCCGTCGGCTGAGGCTCGCGTGGCTGAGCTCGATCAAACGCTCCGGTGGCATCCCTACCTGGACCAGGCGTGGCGGGCCCGAGGACTGGCGTGGCGCGAGTGGGCTCGCTGGGACGGAGGGTATGAGTCGCAGAGGCTGCAGCGCGCCCAGCGCGACCTGGGGCGGGCGCTTTCGCTGCGGCCGCAGTGGGGCGAGGTTTGGGCGGACCTCGGGTGGACGCGGTACCTCGCCGGGGATGTGGCGGGAGCGGAGCGGGCGCTGGACCGGGCGAGGGAGTGGGATCCGACCCATCTGTCCATCGGCGCGGCTCGGGCCCAGTTCTTTGCGGCGACGGGCCGCGTGGAGGCGGCGGTCGCGGAGGTGCGGCGGTTGAAGGGGATGAACCCGCAGTGGCCGCTGTCGGCGGCGCTGAGCCTGGCTCGGCGGTGGACGTCGGATCCGGTGTTGCTGGCTCGGGTGGGGGAGTAGGGACCGTCCAACTTGCTGCGGCTCAGGAAGTTCTCTAGAATGTACCGGGGCCGAGGGCCTATTTGCGCCGACCCGCAACTTCACGTGTTACTTCAGGTCTAGGGGCTCAAGGCGCCGAGGAGTCGACGCTTTCCGTTGACCAGAAACGATGTAGGGTGTTAGGCTTAGCCCGGCTTGGACCCCTCCACCAGCCGTGCGCCAGGCCCCATGAGGGGTATGTCTGCGCCAGGGCCGATTCGACTGCTGCGGCTGTTCTCGCGGCTGAACGTGGGTGGTCCGTCGATCCACGTGATCCTGCTGGCCGCGGGTCTCCGCGAGCGGGGGTATGAGACGCGCCTCGTGGTGGGCCAGGAGTCTCCGCGCGAGGGCAATCTGCTCGAGCTCGCTGCCGAGAAGCACGTGGTGTGCGAGCGGCTCGCGGGACTAGGACGGGAGGTCCGGCCGCTCGCCGACCTGCTGACGTTGCTGCGGCTGGTGCGGGTCATCCGGAGCTACCGACCGCAGATTGTCCACACCCATGCGGCCAAGGCGGGCGTGGTGGGTCGGGTGGCAGCGCGGCTGTCGCGCGTGCCCATCGTCGTTCACACCTACCACGGCCACAGCCTGCGCGGATACTTCGGCCCGACGAGGTCCGCGTTCTATCGGCGCCTCGAAGCCGGGCTGGCGCCCCTCACGGACGTGCTGGTGGCGGTCTCCGACTCGGTCAGGGACGACCTGGTCTCGCTGGGCGTGGCTCCGGCGGACCGCTTCCGCGTGGTGCCGCTGGGGCTGGAGCTGGAGCGATTCCGACAGCCGCTGCCCCGAGGCCGGCTGCGGGAGGAGGCGGGGATCCCGTCCGAGGCGCCCCTGGTGGGCGCGGTGGGTCGGCTGGTACCCATCAAGGACATCCCCACCTTCCTGGAGGCCGCCCGGCAGGTTCGTGCCCGTCGACCCGATTGCCACTTCGCGATCGTCGGCGACGGCAGCGAGCGTGCCGCCCTCGAGTCGAAGAGCCGAGATCTGGGACTGGACGGGAGCGTGCGCTTCTTCGGCTGGCGGCGCGACCTCGAGGCGGTCTTCGGCGATCTGGACGTGGTGGTGAACTCCTCGCGCAACGAGGGCACGCCGGTATCGTTGATCGAGGCGCTGGCGGCGGGGCGGCCGGTGGTGGCCACCCGGGTGGGCGGCACGCCCGACCTGCTGCGAGACGGCGCCCATGGGTCGCTGGTACCGCCGGCCGATCCGCAGGCCCTGGCCACCGCGATCCTGCAGGCGCTCGAGGCACCGGCCGAAATGCCGGCGCGGGCGCGTCGGGGTCAGGCGCACGTCCTCGCCCAGCACGACATTGCCCGCCTCCTGGACGACATCGACGCGCTCTACCGCGAGCGGATGAGGGCGCGGTCGGTGGCGGTGTGAGCGTGGAGCGCGAGCTTCTCGTCAGCAGCGTGGTGCTGGCCGGGCTGGTGGTCTCGGCGAGCCTGGTGCCGCTGACCCGATGGTTGGCGCGGCGGCTGGGCGTGCTGGACGCACCGGGCGAACGCAAGATCCACGACACCCCGATGCCGCGACTGGGCGGCGTGGCCGTGTTCTTGTCGTTCACGGTTCTGGTCGCCCTCGGCTACTCGCTGATCCCCACCCTCGCCGACTCGACCTGGCTCCGGAGCCAGATCCCGGGCAGCCTGCGGATGTTGCGCGAGGCCTACCGGGTCGAGGGCAAGCTGACGGCGATGCTGATCGGGGCGGCGGTGGCCTTCGGTGTGGGCCTGCTCGACGACGTCCTGGGCCAACGCTTCCCCGTCTGGCTCAAGCTGGCCGGCCAGGTGGCGGCCGCGCTGATCCTGATCGCCGGCGGCGTGCGCGTCTCGTTCCTGCCCTTCGACTGGATGAACTTCGCCGTCACCCTCTTGTGGATCGTGGGCATCACCAACGCCTTCAATCTGCTGGACAACATGGACGGCCTCTCGACCGGCGTGGCGTTCGTGGCCTCGGGGGTCTTCCTGATCAACGCCTGGGCGCTGGGCGAGTTCTTCATCAGCCTGCTGCTGGCCGTCTTCATGGGCGCCCTCTTGGGCTTTCTCTTCTTCAATTTCCACCCGGCCTCGGTCTTCCTGGGCGACTGCGGCAGCCTCTTCATCGGCTTCGTGATGGCCTCGCTGACGCTGCTCGAGCGCTACGTCTCACACGCCTCCAGCTCGCTCTTCCCGATCCTGATGCCGGTGGTGGTGCTGGCGGTGCCGCTGCTGGACACCGCCACGGTGATCGTGATCCGGGTCCGTGAGCGACGTCCCATCTACGTGGGCGACAAGCGCCACCTCTCCCACCGGCTGGTGGCGCTGGGCTTCTCGATCCGCGCCGCCGTGCTGTTCATCTACCTGGCCACGTTCACGCTGGGTCTGGGGGCGGTCTCGCTGGCCGACGCCACCCTGCAGCAGAGTCTGCTGCTGTCGCTGCAGTCCGCCTGCTTCGTGGTCCTGCTCCTGGTGCTCCTGTTCCACGAGCGCCACCGGGAACGGGAGCCTGTGTGAGCGCGCTGGCCGCGCTGCTGCTGACGCTGGTGCCGCCGACCGCGCAGGTCCTCTCGGTGCGGTCCGAGCGCCTGGAGGCCCGCGCCTCCGTGCGGGTGCTGACCGTCTCCGACCTGCCTCCGCTGACGGTGCGTCGGCGGGGCGGTGAGGTCTTGCTGACGCTCGAGGCGGCGCTGCCGGAGGACCTGGCCGTGCCGCCTCCGGTGGCGCCGGTCGAGTCGATCCGGGTCTCGCGGGAGGATGCCGGTCTGACGTTCCACATCGGCGTCCCGGCCGGCCTGGGGCTCGAGCTGCGGCGGGAGCGGTCCTCGATCGTCTTGCTGTTCGGCGACCCCCCCGCCGAAGAGACGACCGCCGACGCAAGCCTCCGCCACCTCTACGCGCAGATCTTCCCCGTCGGCTGGGGGGGCGAGGCGGGCGAGGAGCCGGCCGCGGGTCTCCCGGCCGCGGCGCCGAGCGCCGAGGAAGAGGAGAGCTGGCTGCTGGGCGCCTTCTCGGTGCGCCCGGGCCTCCTGGTGAGCTACATCAACGCCGACACCTCGCTGACCGACGCGCCCCAGCCGGTGCGCGACGACTACTTCCAGGTGCAGCCGCTCCTGGGTCTGGAGCTCTCGCCCTTCGAGAACAACTACCTGCGCTTCGGCTACGAGCCGCGCTTCCGTTTCGCCTCGGACTACTCCATCGTTCAGACCACCACCCACCTGTTCACTGCCGACGCCAACCTCCCGGTGGGCGCCTACACGCTGGCCCGCGGCACGTTCCGCCACGCCCGCGGCGTTCTGGAGACCACCGAGGTGGATCCGGGCCGCGAGTACTTCTTCGGCCTGGGCCGGTTCCGGCACACCTCGTACGGCGTCGGCGTTCGCTTCAAGCGCGGGGCGCGCTTCGATCTGGATGGATCGCTGACCTGGAACCAGGTGAAGACCGCCAGCCAGAGCTTCTTCGACTACGACTCCCGCCGATGGACGCTGGCGCTGGGCTACGAGCTGCACCCCAACTACCGGGCGGCCCTCGGCTACTCGTACCACGAGCTGCCGCAGCCCGCCGAACGCCCCCAGGCGGCCTTCACTTCGCACAGCGTCCACCTGACGCTGGAGGGCGACATCCTGCCGCTGGTGACCGGCGATGTGATGGTGGGCTACCGCCAGCAGGACAACCCGAACGCGGGGCCGGGAGGCGAGCGCTACCGTGGGTTGGTCTTCGGCGCCAACCTGGCCAAGGACTTCTCGCCCTCGTCGCGGCTGACGCTGGGCTTCGTCCGCGTTCCCAACCCCTCCGCCTTCCAGCAGAACGGGTTCTATGTGACCACCTCCGGCCAAGCGGACCTGACCCTGCCGTTGCCGCTATACTTCTCCTTGCGGGGAGGCGTGGGCTATCAGCGCAACGCCTACCAGATCGACGTGGCTGAGCTGGGCGAGCCGAGACAGGACGACATCTTCGCGTGGTCCGTGGGCGTGGGCCGCGGGGTGACGCGCTGGGCCTTCCTGCGCGCCGACTACCGCCGCGAGCGCCGCCGCTCCAACCTCGGCGCCTACGACATCGACACCGACGGCTTCATCGTCCAGGTCGGCATCGGCCGCTTCGGCCCGGCGGGGGCGGCGCGGTGAGAGGGGTCCTGCTGCTCGCGCTGGCCCTCTCTCAGGCGCCCGAGGCCCCTGCCCCCGAGCCGACACCGACACCGCTGGCGGCCCCGGTCCCCGAGGCGACTCCTTCCCCGGCCCCCGAGGCCCCCGCCCCCGAGCCGACACCGACACCGACACCGACACCGCCGGCGGCCCCGGCCCCCGAGGCGACTCCTTCCCCGGCCCCCGAATACCAGGTGGGCGTCGGCGACGTGCTCGACGTGATCGTCTTCGACAACCCGGACCTGACCCGGGCCACCCCCGTCCAGACCAACGGCACCATCAGCCTCCCGCTGCTGGGCGACATCGAGGTGGCTGGTCTGACGGTCCCCGAGGTGGGGCGCCGGCTCACCGTGCTGCTCGAGCGTGACTACCTGGTCAACCCCCAGGTCGAGGTGAGGATCAAGGAGTACAACAGCCAGTTCGTCTTCCTGGTGGGCGAGGTGGCCCAGACCGGCCGCATCCCGCTCAAGGGGCGCACCCGGCTGATCGACCTGCTGGTGGAGGCGGGCGGCCTGACCCAGCGGGCCTCCGGCGAGATCCGGATCGCACGCGCCGACGGCACTTTCGACAACGGAGAGAAGTCGCTCAAGGTCAGGCTGGGCGGGCGCGGTCTCACCCCCGAGGAGCAGGCCGGCCTCGAGGTGGTGCTGCGCAACGGCGACATCCTCACCGCTTCCCCCAAGTTCTACGTGACCGTGGAGGGCGAGGTGGTGCGGCCGGGGCGGATCATCCTCGAGCCCGGCCTCACCGCGTCGGCCGCGATCTCGTCGGCCGGTGGCTTGACCCGCTTCGGCGGCAGCAAGATCAAGGTCCGTCGCTTCGACCCCCAGACCGGAGAGACGACGATCCTGGAGGTGAACCTCAAGGACGTGCGCGATGGCAAGGAGCCCGACCTCGAGCTGCAGGCCAACGACGTGGTCTCGGCCAGCCGGAAGGTCTTCTGATGTCGGAGCGCCCCGCCGAGACCACCTTCGCGTTGCCCGTGGCCGGCGACCTCGACCTCCGCTACTACGCGGGCCTCTTGTGGCGCAACCGGCTGCTGGTCGCCACCGCTGCCGGGGTGGGGCTGGCGCTCGGGGTGCTGGTGGCCTTCCTCCAGGTGCCCGAGTACCAGGCCACGGCGATGCTCCAGATCGACCCGCCGACTCCCCTGTTCATGGGTGTCGATACCGCCCTCTCCGGCAGCTACTACTGGGCCAACATGGACTTCTACAACACCCAGCACAAGATCATGCGCTCCAGCCGGGTCGGCGACGAGGTGGCGCGCCGGCTCAAGCTGGGCGAGTCGGCCGGTGGCCAGGTGATGGCGCGGGTGTCGGTGAGGCCGATCGAGGAGAGCCGCCTGGTGCTGCTGCAGGTGACCCACACCGACCCCAAGGAGGCCGCGCTGTGGGCCAACACCGTGGCCCAGGTCTACATCGAGCAGAGCCTCGAGACGCGCATCGAGCAGGCGCAGCGCAACTACCAGTGGCTGCAGGAGCGGCTGGCCAAGACCCAGCAGGGGATGCGCGACGCCCAGGAGAAGCTGCTCAGGAGCTACCAGAGCCAGGACCTGTTCGTGCCCGAGGGGAGCCAGTCGGCGGTCTCTGAGTCGATCAGCCGGCTGACCACCGACTACATCGAGGCCCAGGCGCGACGCATCGCGCTCGAGGCGGCCTTCAAGCAGGTGGCCGAGCGGGAGAGCCGCGGCCAGGAACTGGCGGCCGTGCCGCAGGTGGCGACCGACCCGACGTTCACCGCGCTCGGCGCCCAGCTCGCCGCCCTCGACCTGGAGCGGACCCGGCTGCGCGAGAAGTACAAGCCGGCCCATCCCGAGGTGCAGGGGATCCAGGTCCAGATGGACCAGGTCCGAACCGCACAGCAGGCGCGGGCGCAGCAGATCGTGGAGGGCCTGCGCGCCGAGTACCGCCAGCTCCAGAAGCGGGAGGCCGAGCTGCAGGCGGCCATCGACGACCAGAAGGCCCAGGCCGCCGCCCAGAGCCGCAAGGTTTCGGAGCTGGAGGCGCTCAAGAAGGAGGCCGACTCGGCGCGCGGGCTCTACGACGTGCTGCTGCAGAAGCTCAACGAGACCGACATCGCCGCCTCGGTCCGCAGCAACTTCGCCACCCTGGTGGAGCAGGCCGTCCCGCCGTCCTCGCCGGTGCGCCCCAGCAAGCAGCGGATCGCCGGCATCGGCCTGATGCTGGGCCTGCTGCTCGGCGTCGGCCTGGTGGTGGGCCGCGACCTGCTCGAGAACACCATCAAGGGACCGGACGAGGTCGAGCGCTTCCTCCATCTCGACCTGCTGGCCGCGGTGCCGCGCTACGACGAGGCCTCGCTTCATTTCGTGACCGAGGCCTACCAGAACCTGCGCACGTCCCTGATCTTCGGCCGGCGCGACGATCGCGGCCAGGTGGTCCTGATCAGCAGCACCGCGCCGCAGGAAGGCAAGACCACCACCCTGGTCAACCTCGGCAAGCTGCTGGCCTCCTCCGGTGAGCGGACCGTGGTCCTGGACTTCGACCTGCGACGGGCCCAGCTCCATCGGCGCCTCGAGGTCCAGCGCGAGCCCGGGATTACCGACTACTTCATCCACCGGCGTGACGTGGGCGAGCTGGTCCAGAGCACCCACGTGCCCAACCTGTCGGTGCTGACGGCGGGGCCGCTGCCGCCCAACCCGCCGGCGATCCTGGCCCGCCGCGACGTCGGCTCGCTGCTCGACGGCCTGCGCGAGCGCTTCGACTGGATCCTGATGGACTCGCCGCCGCTGGCGTCGGTCACCGACGGCCTGCTGCTGGCCCGCCAGGCTGACCTGGTGGTGTTCGTGGTGCAGCACAACCAGGTCGACAAGAAGCTGATCCGGCGCCATGCCCTGGCGCTGGCCCGGGTCAACGCCAACCTGCTGGGCGTGGTCCTGAACGCCGTCGACGTCAAGGCGCAGGGCTACTACTACTACTACCACTACGACCAGAGCCACTCCGAGGGCACGCCCCACCTCGGGCACAAGGCCTTCGGAAGCCGCAAGGCGTGACGCTCCGCTCCGCCAGCCCCGTCCAATCCCGCCGGCGATCTCGTGTGGCCGTGCTCGGGCTGGTCCTCGGCCTGGCGGGCGTGCGCGCCGTGGCCCAGGAGACGACCTTCTTCCCGCCCACACAGCCGTCGACACAGTCCGAGGCGGACGCGACGTCCGACCGCTTCGGCCTGCTGCACCTGGGGCCGTTCTGGGTGACGCCGTCGCTGCGGATCGGCCGCGTGATGCTCGACACCAACGTCTTCTACCAGGGCACCGACCGCACCACCGACGTCACCGGCAGCGTCGGCCCCGGCCTGGACATCGTGCTGCCCATCAAGCGGGCGGTGCAGATCTACGGCTCGGGCTACCTCGACTACATCCACTACGTGGAGACCAAGGAGCTGCGGCGCTGGACCGGGGGCGCCGCGGCCGGCGTGGACTACGACGGCCCGCGGCTGCGGGTCGGCGTCGAGCAGGCCTACCGGGAGCAGTTCGAGCGGCCCGACGCCGAGATCGACCGGCGGGTCTCGCGGGCGAGCTGGCAGACCAACGTCCAGCTCGAGCTGAAGGGCCTGGACCAGTACCGGTTCGGGATCCGCACCCAGCTCGGAGCGCATCGGGTCGAGTACGCCGAGGGCGAGCAGTACCGGGGCGCCGACCTCCGCAACAACCTCAACCGCGACCTCTACTTCGCCCGGCTGGAGCTGCGTTACCGGCTGACCGGCAAGACCACGTTCGTCCTCGGCGGCGGGCACGAGATGAACCGCTTCTCGGTCGACGACACGCGCGACTCCGACACCAACCCCCTCTATGGGGGCTTCGAGATCGACTCGGAGACCCGGCTCAGCGGCCGAGCCGTGGGCGGCGTCCGGCTGTTCCGGCCGCTCGACCCGGTGGGCAGGTCACAGATCGCCGCCCCCTACGCCGATGTCCGCCTCGCCTATGTCGTCAGCCCGAAGACCCGGTTCGAGCTCAACCACCGCCGGGACCTGCAGTACTCGGCCTTTCAGGTGAGCGGCGACTCGCCGACGCGGCGGGACGCCTTCTACGAGCTGCGCCTGGTCAAGGGGTTGATCGGGCGGTTGGACCTGTGGATCTGGGGGCGCCTCACCGAGCTCAAGACCGACGGCGAGATCACCGTCGACAACCTCGATGGCTCGACGCAGACGGCGGTCCGCGACGACCGTTTCACCGAGGCGGGCGCCGACCTCGGCTACCGCTTCCGGGAGAACCTGAGGCTCGGCTTCTCGGCCGAGTACTCGGAGCGCCGGTCCAACTTCTCGGACCTCGGCTTCGACGGCCTGCTGCTCGGGGCCTCGGTCACGTACACGCCCCCCTCGTTCGGTGGCCGGAGGAGTGGGGCCAGCTCGGTCCCTCCCCCGCCCGCTCGCTGACAAGGCCGGGCAGGCGCTCGCCGTTTCGGTGTGATGCCTCCGGCCTTCGAGATGCCGGCCGCCAGGGGGAGGCGTCCCGCGCTCTATGGGAGGGTGGGGCTGCCCGGCGGCTGGGGCAGGACGTCGGGAGGCAGCGACCCGGTGCCGAGGG
>CAZNNH010000218.1:0-9315 GCA_964574335.1 uncultured Acidobacteriota bacterium
CTGAAGGAATCCGCTAGGCTCACTGCCGGCACGGTCAGGTCCAAGCGAAGGTACCCCGTCAGGAACAGGGCCAGCAGTGCGCCAAGCGCCGATCCGACGCTCGCTCTCCGGATCGCGGATTCGAGCCCGGACCGGGACTGCGAACCGCACAAGGGCACAGCGAGGCGCAACAAGGCGCGCGTTGCGCCTGCGACCCCCCAGATGACAAGTCCAAACAGGACTACCTGGATGAACTGAACGAGTATGGCGGCGAGTGGCCCGCCCGCCCCCCGGTACACGAGACTCAGCGCCAACAGCCCAGTGAAAACCCCGGCAATCAGAAGAGGCCAGAAGCCGAGAAAGGCCGACAGGGCCCCGGCCAGCATCACCATGACCACTCTGTTCAAGGTGCCTGTCCTCCTTTTCGAGGTAGGTGTGGAAGGTGCCCCACGCCCCCCACACACGACCGAACTCGCGCCGTACTAAGTAGCTGTGCGAGTCGTCGTGCTTGGAGATCGGCCCGCTCCCTTCACCCGTGCAGGGCGCCATGTTGACGTTGCCGGCAGGCCCAACGATGGCGAGCGCTTGGGTGCCCGCGGGAGCCGAGGTCGCCGGGAACCAATGCGCAAGCTCGAGCCAGGCCCGAGAGCGTAGGAAATACGAGAGCGGTTTCAGTGTCAACCTGGGGCGTCGCCGGCACGCTGGTGGGGCTTCGGCGGCGGGGCGGTGTAGAGCCGCTGCAGCGTCTCCACCAAGATCCGCGTCAGCTCGCCGGTCCGCTGCAACTGAACGCTACCAGCCGGCTCTCCCCGCACTCCTCCCATCGCGGTCAGGTCAGGAGACTCTCCAACAAGGCTATACTCGCCAAGATAGCCGATTCGGTCGTCTTGGCCAGCACCGCCAGGACTGACGGCAGCGAGCATGTCCACACCGCCGCGGTCGAAACGACGCGTGCTGTCGCAGTTGTGGCGCTACGTTCGCCGTGTCCCCAGACCGTTCCTGCTGGCGGGGGCAGTGGTCGCGGGGTCTGTCTCGACCGCTTCCGCTCCGGCCGATGACCTGCTCCCCGACCTGAGTGGCCTGTCGTTCACCGACGCCTTCGATTCACTCTGCGCGCACTACTCGCACTACTACGCCTTCAGCGACTGGAAAGGCATCGACTGGCCTGCCCTGCATGACTTGTACGCACCCGAGGTGCTGCAAGCCGAGGCCACGGCCGATAGCGCGCGT
Organism: uncultured Acidobacteriota bacterium; assembly: GCA_964574335.1. GTDB lineage: Bacteria > Acidobacteriota > Vicinamibacteria > Fen-336 > Fen-336 > CAZNNH01. The sequence goes on from CAZNNH010000218.1 coordinate 1,210, forward strand.
TTCAGGCTCGCGATGAAGCGCTTCGCTTCCAGCTTTCCCGACGGGCACGTGCGGCTGCGCGCCAGTCTGAGCGGACTGTATGAAGGGGAGATCGGCGGTGGCTTCGGGCTCACCCTCATCCAGCTATCCGACGCACGCGTCGCCGTCAACCGCGTCGTCGCCGGGGGGCCGGCGTCCGCCGCCGGCATGGAAGTCGGAGCGATCATCACCCAATGGGATGGGCTGCCCGCACAAAGCGCTGTCGACGCCACGGACATCGTGTGGGAGGGCAACCCGCCCGCGACCAGGGAAGGTGCGCAACTGGCCAAGCTACGCCGCGTGGTGCGGGCTCCCGTTGGTGAAATCGTCGGGTTGACATTCACCAATCCTGGCCAGGGCCCCGTCACCACCACGTTGACGGCGGTGGACGACAGCCTTGGGACGTGGGAGCTGAGCCGCCACACTGCGTTCGGTATCGACGGGAATGCCGTCATCACGCAGGAGCAGATCCTTTAACCCGTCAGATACGAGATCCTACCGAGTGGCGTTGGGTACTTGAGGTGCAGCATCCTCGTGGAGCTCGACGGGTCCGGCAATGTCACGGGGAGCATGGGAAGTATCGTCGCCTCCCTGAACAACGCCGTTGCCGCGTTCAATGCGGCGGGGGTAACCGGCGTCATCGTCGACATCCGCGACAACCCCGGGGGGTTCGACGCGCTGGCTGCCGTCTTCGGCGGCCTCTTCTACGATCACACCGAGCTCTACGAGCACGCTTCGTTCTACAACGACGCAACGGGTCAGTTCGAGGTGCTTCCGCAATTCACGTTGTCTCTCGAGCCGCAGGAGAGCTACTTCGGCGGCCCGGTGGTTTGCCTGGCGAACGCCGGCACGGCGAGCTCCGCCGAGGGCGTCGCCATGGCCATCCAGCGGCTTCCCCAAGGCCATGTGATGGGCTTCTACGGTACCCACGGCTCGTTTGGGTTGGTCGCCGGCGAATCGGCGATGCCGGCGGGCATCGGCATCCAGTTCACCCTGGGGCGCTCCCTCGACAGCAACTTCGCTATCCAGATCGATTCCGATAGCACCATGACGGGCGGGGTCGTGCCGGACATAGGGATTCCGCTTACGGTGGAGACTGTACAGAGGGAGTTCCTGAGCGGTGTGGATGTCGAACTGGAAAAGGCCCAGGCCTTTCTCGCTTCGCTGACACCCGTCCACTGAGCGCGGTCGACGTGGCAAGACGTCGGGTTGCAGCTCGGCGTCCGCGGTCGGCGCACCCTCATGTACGTGCAGGCGATGCGACCCGTGTCCGGCCACGGGGAGTCCGGGTGCCTCCCTGGGCTGAGGATCAGTGGCGACTCGCTCTTCATCCCGGAGCCAGGCCCCGCCCGCGGCACTGATCGGCCTACCAGGCCGCCCGGGTGGCCATCCAGAGCTCGCCCATCTTCTGGAGGGTGATCTCGCCCCGGACCGCCTCTCCGTCCATCACGCCTTCGGCCTTCAAGACCGCGTCACGCTCTCCAAGACCGCCACGTGAAGATGCGGGTTGCGACACAGGTCGCACGATGTCCTCTGCACCACGGTCACCGACCCGGTCTTCGCGCCCTGGACGCCATTCCGCGCCGCCCGGCGGCGTAGAACCGCTGCAGCGTCTCCACCAAGATGCGCGTCAGCCAGAGCGCTGCGCTCGACAAGAGGTAGACTCCTGGAGTCGGATCGCCCTCTAGGTCCCGTCGCGCGCCTCTTGCGAGAGGACGGCCGAAACCACGATGGACGCCAGCGGAGTAGCGAAGGCGCTCAAAGCCCGCGTGTTCCCGATCCTGCGGGAGGCGAACTTCTCCGAGTTCGGCTCGCGAACGGCCTGGAGGATCCGGGAGCACACGATCGACGTTCTGGATTTCCACTCACTCGGCTACTACCTGGGGTCGGCAGTCTCGGCCACGGCTCACTCGTTTGTCGTCACGGCCGGCGTCCACTTCAAGGCGGTCCATGCCGTTCCGTGGGCGGAGGGCGCCCCGCCCGACCGGCCAAAGGAGTCAGACTGCCACGCTCGGCGGTTCCTCTGGAAGCGCCTCCTTCAGCTTCGTTGCTGGCGGCCCGATGTGTGGTACGTCAATCGAAGCGGGAGCAACCTCGACCGAGTGATGGCTGGGCTGGTTCGCGTCCTTCATTTGCGGGGCATTCCGTACCTCACGGAGCTGGGCGACCTCTCGGTCGCGCTGGACATCCTCGAGACACGAGACGAGAGCTGCACCCGAAGTGGCATCTGGAAGGAGATGCTCAGCGGCGGCATGGGCTCGTTCTCGCGTGCCGAGGTCGTGAGCGCACTGGCACTTGCTCTCGGGGACGTGGCGCGGGCCCGAAAGCCGTGGGAGGCGGTGCTGGTCGAGCCGTACTATCAGGACAACCCGGACCTGAGGCAGAAGGCCGAGGAGCGGCTCGCTCTCCTCTCCGGCTCCTGAGCGGGTCTGTCGGCTACTCCAGCTCCTCGAGCAGGTAGAGGTCCTGGAGGTACCGGCCGTGGTGGTGGGCGTGGGCCTCACCGTCGGCACTGAGCACCACAGCCAAGAACTGGGTCACGCCCGCGAGGTCGTCGGGCCCCAGCAGCTTGAAGGGAAGCAAGGCGCCCGTCGCCAGCTCGAGCCGCTCGATCGGGAGAGGTATGCCTGGGCGCCTGACGAACACGAAGCGGCCGTCCCCGCTGGCGCGCACGGCCCCTCCGTCGGCCGGGACGTGGCGCCCGCTTGCCGCTCAGCAGCTCGAACAGCACGCAGCCAAACGACAAGATGTCCGTGCGCTCGTCGAGGGGCCGGCCGCGCGCCTGCTCAGGGCTCATGTACGCGGCGGTGCCCAGGATCACGCCTTGGCTCGTGGCCAGCTCCCTGACGGTTGGGGAGTCGGCTGGATCCGGGCCCGTCCTCTCAGGCCCCACCGCCTTGGCCAGGCCGAAGTCTAGGAGCTTGACCTTCTCCTCGGGTGTGACCATGGCGTCGGCGGGCTTGAGGCGCAGCAGGCTCTGGCGTGATCCGCGCTCGCCATGGGCTCGCCGCCGCCAGCACGCCGGCGTAACGAACGGGCGTGGTGGGGGCACGCTGGTGGCCAGCCGGCACAGCAAGGGCTGGTGCGTGCCACGCGGCCGCCGCTGAAGGAGCTGGGCATCTTCCACGGGGCGCTTTGGCGCGTGTATCACCACCAGCTCCCCGACCAGGCGTGGCCCGCCGTTGCCGCCTCGGCCGAGCGGATGGCGGCGGTCTGCAGCGCTCTGGCGGCGGCGCCGAGACCGAGCGCTTCGCCGCCCGCGAAGCGGAGCTGCGGCCGGAGACCGCCGCGCTCTACGAGAAGAGCGAGATGCTGAAGGCCAAGGCGGCCGGCACCGACCGAAAGGCGACCGCCGAGGCGGTCGAGGCGGTTCACTCGCAGTACCAGAAGGTCGAGGCCCTGCTCACCAGTCCTCCGCCTGCGGAGTAGCCGCAGCGATCACCCCGTCTACCGGGGCCTGCTTGTCTCGGGAGCGACGTGCTGCCGCTCGTCGACGAGTGCTGCCGCTCGTCGACCGACACGGCGACTCGGCGATCCCCAGACCCGCCACCCGCGGCAGTCGGATAGTGTCCGACTCGGGCGCTGGACAGCAGGAACGCGAGGCGGATAGGGCTCGCATCGGCCGTTCCGATCGGGCCGACACCGATCTCGAGATGAGGAGGCTCGCGATGAATCGACCGGCCCGAATGAGCGCAATCCTCTGGGCGGCAACGCTGGTGGCCGCCGGCTTGTGGGCTGCAGAGACGGACGCGGGCCATGCCGCGCCGATGAAGGCTCTCTCCGAGGCGGCTCCATCCCAGGTGGCGGAGGGACGACCCGAGATACGGGTGACCTACACGATCTGCGAGGGGTTCGTGTTAGAGCTGGCCGACAAGAAGGTCATGATCGACGTCCTGACGGCCCGCCGGTTCCTGAACCGGCAGTCGGTCCCGGATCAGGTCGTGAGGCAGATGGAGAGCGCGCGGTTTCCCTTCGACGACGTGGACATCATCCTGGCGACCCACGCCCACTTGGACCACTTCGATCCCGATTTGGTAGTGCAGCACATGGAGGCCAACACCGACGTCGAGCTGGTCTGCCCCCAACAGGCATCCGACATCCTGAGCGCGCTGGGCGGCCTTCATCGCGTCAAGGACCGTATCCACGCGGTGCCGTATGAGCCGTTCCAGGCGGTCGACCTCGAAGTCAAGGGCGTCCGGATTCGGTGTCTCCCGCTCAGCCACAACGCCGTCGAAGAGGCCGACCCTCACCCTCACATCCAGAACCTGGCGTACCTGATCCAGTACGCCGGGCGCACGGTGCTGCACATAGGGGACAACAACCTGGTCGCCACGAAGAAGTCCTATGAGCAGTATCGACTGCACGACGAGTCGATCGACCTTGCCTTCCTGCAGAGCCTCTTCTGGGATCAGGAGCAGTTCCAGCAACGCCGGGACATGGTCACGAGCTGGATCCATCCGAACAACATCGTCCTCATGCACCTGATGCACAGCCAGGACCTGAGTGACGTCTCGGACGAGATGAAGGCCGCCTATCCCGAGCTGACGTTCTTCCGGAGTTGCCTGGAGACCAGGGTCTATCGATAGGGAGCTTCTTCCGGCGGCCCCCAGACACGTATCTGGGTCCCCGTATCGCATGCGGCCAGCAACGATGCCGGGCTGTCGTCGGGAGGGACCTCCGGGCCTCCGACGAGCAGAGGCCCACACAAGAAGGACGCCCCAACCTCGGCCCGAGCCATGCCGGATCCCTTCATGATCGTCGCTGCGAGTCATGCCGCTCCCCGTCCCCCGACCCGGGGCCTGCTAGGCTATGGCCGTATGACGGAAGCGGATCGTCGGGCTCGGGCCGAGGCGAGGCGGGCTCGGGTGATTCTCCGCAAGTCGCGCCTGGGGCCAACCGAGGAGGACCTGAACCCGGTGCGGGGCGCCGAGGCCGTCTCGCTTGTCCACCGGCTCACTCGCGAGGCGTAGTCGCTCGCGGGGATGGAGGAGCCGAGCGACACGCGCCGGGACGCCCTGGCGCTTCGTTCCCCGCCAGCCCAGGTGATCGAGCTTCCCGACGACTTCCGCGTCTCTCCAGAGCCCGCCCGCCCCGCGCGGCATCGTGTCGTTCGAGTGTGCCGGGTCCGCCGAGGCCTCGAGGACCATCTTGAAGGAGTGGCGGGCGGGGGACGCGACCGGCTCGGTCTCGCGGCGGGCGGGGTGGTCGTCGGTCTCGGCGTCGTCGGGGCCATGGCCGTGCTCGATCGCGCCGCCTCTGGGCGCTCTGGCGTGATCCGCGCTCGCCATGGCGCCACCGCCAGCACGCCAGCACGCCAGCACGCCAGCGTAGCGAACGGTGTGCAGCCGTGGTGGGGGCACGCTGCTGGCCAGCCGGCACAGCAAGGACAGCGGGTCCATCTCCACCGCCGCCGTCCCATCACGGTACGCCTTCTTCGGCAGGATGCGCACCAGACCGTCGGGACGCCGCGCCAGGGCACTCCTGCGCGATGGGCGAGCGTAGCACGTAGCACAGCCCCGCCTCTCGCCCCGACACATCCAGCGCTCCCGCACGAGTGGCCGCGTGCAACGTGAACCCAGACACTGAGGCGCACAACGGCTTGTCGTAGCCGAGCGGCTGGGCGACAAGCGGCGCGAAGCCCCTCACCCACTGCGGACCGGCCGGTGGCACCTGGCCCGCACCGCCGAGGCAGCCAGGTGGCTCTCAGGATCGTTAGCCGTCGAGGCCGTGCGCCATCTGGAGCGGAGGAGTACCGACGTTGGCGTCAGCCGGCCGCGTCGCGGCCCAGGCTGAAGGCGCAGCCGCGCACTTCGCGGTAGCCCAGCTCCACCACGAAGGCGAGACCCGCCATCGCGGCCAGCACCCACAACCGGGACGGATCCGTGTGGACGGTCTGCCAGAGGAGCGTTCCGAAGGCCACCAGGCACGCCAACACGGCGACGACCGAGATGGCGGGACGGCTCCGAGTCTTCGTGGCCAGGCGCACGTTGGCGGCGTTGACGGCGGCGAAGATCAACAGGAAGCCGGCGCTGCCCATCATCGAGATGCTCGACAGGTCGGCGAGGTTCGCCAGCACGAGCGCCAGCACCGAGGTGATGAACAGGCCATCGAGGGGCTTGTTCCACACCTCGTCCTCGAGAAAGGCGGGCAGCTCGCCCTCCTTCGCGATGGTGTAGCTCAGGCGCGCCGCGCCGTAGAGGGTGGCGTTGATCGCCGAGAACGTCGACAGCACGGCCGCCAGGGCGATGAGGCGGAAGCCGAAGGAGCCGAGGAAAGGTTTGGCAGCCTCCGCCAGCGCGTAGTCCTTGGCGTTCACGATGTCGGCCACCGGCAGCGATCCCACGGCGACGACGGCGACGAGCACGTAGAGCAGGATCACGAAGAGCACCGACGTGTACAGGGCGCGGGGCAGAACCTTCTTGGGGTCGCTCACGTCCTGCGCGGCGTTGGCGATCAGCTCGAAGCCCTCGTAGGCGAGGAATATGATCATGCCACCTGCCGCGAGCTGCGCCGCGGGCGCCCAGCTGGCAGGCGCCAGCCGCTGCCCGTCGATGCCGCCGAGACCGACCACCACGAAGAAGCCGAGGATGACGACCTTGATGCCGACGATGTAGGTCTCGGCCTTGCCGATGAGCCCGGCGCTGAGCATGTTGAGCAGCATCGGGACCACGATGCCGGCGCTGATGAGCGCGTGACGCCACGCCGCCTGGTGGGCCGTCGGAAAGAACGTGGCGCCGTAGCCGCCGAAGGCGTAGGCGTAGAGCGCCAGCATCACGATGTAGCTCAGCCACAGCAGATTGTTCAGCGTGCCGGTGAACAGGTCGATGCCGAAGGCCCGGTCGACGAACACCACCGTGCCGCCCTGGCTGGGGAAGGCGACTGAGAGCTTCGCGTACGAGTACGACGTGAGCAGCGCCACGACCCCGGCGATCAGGAACGCCAGCGGCGTGCCGCCGCCGGCGAGCTGCACCGCGAGCCCCAGCACCGCGAAGATGCCGCCACCGACCATCCCGCCGATGCCGATGGCCACCGCCGACCAGTAGCCGATTCCGTCGTCGTGCTTCGCCGTCGCCACCTTGCCAGCGACTCTAGCATGGCGCACGAGGGACCGATCCACGGCTCAGGGAGAGACCCTGCGGGCCGCTCCCGTCACGTAGGCCATCACCTCGCTGGACAGCGCGACCCAGATCTCGTCTTGATGGGCGTGCTGGTAGGCGAGCATCTCGCGATGCGCCCCGGCCTTGACGGTGAGGCCATCCAAGCTCACCTGGGAGAAGCGCTTCGAGTCACGCTACGGCTTCTGGGCGAGGATCGTGGGACGACGCCGTCGCGGGCACTTCGACTGCGGCGTCTGGAACGCCGGCTTGGCGTGGGTCCGCTGCGATGCGTGCAAACACGTGGTGCTCGGTGCCTTCTCCTGCAAGCAGCACGAGCTGTGCCCCTCCTGCAGCCGTGGTGGCGGCACGCTGCTGGCCAGCCGGCACGGCAAGGACTGCGGGTCCATCTCCACCGCCACCGTCCCATCACGGTACGCCTTCTTCACCAGGATGCGCACCAGACCATCGGGACGCCGCTCCAGACGCTCCTGCGCGATGGGCGGGCGTAGCACGTAGCACAGCAGCGTTTCCCGACCCGACACATCCAGCGGCACTCCCGGAGGACCCTGAAAGACTAAAGGTGCTGTACGATGACTTCGAGAAGAACGGCGAGGACCCTGTGGAATCAACGAGGTGCGAGCTTCTTGCTTACTTCGGGGAAGCTCCCCCTGAGTGTGTGGCTCAGTAGCCGACGGTCGGCCTTGGCGGCTCCGTATGTCGGTGCCGGCTTCGCGCTCTCTCTTGTCGTCAGCGCGGCGGCGCTGGCTTCCGGGCCTCCACCCCCGGAGGGTGGTGGACCGAGGCTGGCTATGCCGCTCTGGTGAGGATCGGGAAGTGGCGACCGGCCGGGTCGAGGAAGGCGACCCGGAATAGGGGCTCGGTTGGTCCTTCGCCTGGCCTTCCCCGACGCGGCTCGACTGCGGCGAGGTGTGCCGGCTTGGCGTCGAGGAAGACCTCGAGGGGCGTGGCGCCGCCGAGGCCCTGGTGGGGC
>CAZNNH010000219.1:0-9123 GCA_964574335.1 uncultured Acidobacteriota bacterium
GTCGGCAGCGGCGACGACGACGACATCGTGGCCCGGCAGCTCCGCGAGGCGGCGATCAACGAGGATGATCCCGAGCTGCGTGAGCGGCTGTGGCAGGAGTACCGAGACTACAAGCAGGGGGAGACCGCTGCCGAGGAGCGTGAGCCTTGAGAGCCGGCGAGACCAGTAAGTGGTCGAGGGCGGGCCGAGGCGCGGCCCTGTCGCTCCTGCTGACGGCCCCGGCGTGCGTCACCCAGGGGAGCGACGTGGTCACGCCGATCGAGGCGATTCAGGCCCGCAGCGAGATCCCCGAGGCCCAGCTTCTCGACCTCAGCATCGAGATCCTCGACCCCGGCCTGCCGGAGGGCGAGGAGTCCGCGCTCGAGGAGCAAGGGATCTTCCCCGACGTACGCCGGTCGGAAGCCCGCTTCATCCCCGTCCACCTGATGCGAACCCTGCAGTCGACCGGCCACTGGGGGGCGGTGCGCGTGATCCCACCCGGGGTCGGCAGCAGCGACGTGATCGTGTCGGGGCGGATCGTCAAGTCGAACGGGAAGCAGCTCGAGCTCGAGCTCCGGGTGGTCGACGCCACCGGTCAGGAGTGGCTGGAGACGACCTACGACGAGCGCGCCGACGTGAGCTGCTACCGGCAGGACAAGGGCACCTCGCGCGAGCCCTTCCAGAACCTGTACAACAGGATCGCCAACGACATCCTGGCCGAGCGACAACGGCGCGATGCTGCGGCGGTTGCGCGGGTCCGCCAGGTCGCCGAGCTCCGCTTCGCCTCGTCGCTGGCGCCGCAGGCCTTCGAAGGCGATCTGAAGGTGGATGGCAAAGGACACCGCCAGGTGGAGCGGCTCCCGGCGGCCGACGATCCGATGCTGGAGAGGATCGCCCGGATCCGCCAGCGTGACGACCTCTTCATCGACACCCTCAACGAGCACTACGCGGACTTCTACGCCCGCATGGACAAGCCTTACGACGACTGGCGCGGCTACAGCTACGAGGAGCAGATCGCCGCCGACGCCATCAAGCGCGAGTCGACCGCCAAGACCGTGGGCGGCATCCTGATCGGGGTGGTGGGCCTGCTGCTCGGCGACTCCCACGATCGAGGCCGGCAGGTCCTGAGCGACGCCGCGGTGATCGGGGGCATGGCGATGGTCCAGAGCGGTCTCCAGAAGCGCGAGGAAGCCAAGATCCACAGCGCCGCGCTGCGGGAGCTGGGCGCCTCGCTCGACTCGGAGGTCACGCCGCTGCTGGTGGACGTGGAGGGCCAGACGATGCGGTTGACCGGATCAGCCGAGACCCAGTTCGCGACCTGGCGCCGGATGCTACGCGAGATCTTCGCGACGGAGACCGGGATCCCCGCCGATCCCAACCAGGCCCCCCCCGAAGACGAGGTCCCGCAGGATTGACCGCCGGCCGCACGCTTGCCTCATGAGCCCGCTCGAGCCCGGCACATCCCTCGGCGAAGGCTTCACCCTGGTACGGCGGCTGGGCCAGGGAAGCGGCGGTGAGGTCTGGCTCTGCCGCCATCAGGACGAGATGGTGGTGGCCAAGCTGCTGCCGCCCGACGCCCCCTCCGCGACGCTCGCGCTGCTGGAACGCGAGTGCCGGTTGCTTCGCAAGCTCGATCACCCGCACATCGTCCGGGTGGATGGCTTCCACCGGACCGAGGTGGCGGCGTTCGTCACGATGGACTACGTCGACGGCGTCAGCCTGGCCGACCTGCGTGGCGCGCCGCCCTCTCGTGTCCTCGACGCGGTGCTGCCGATCGCGGAGGCGCTCGAGCACGCCCATTCGCTGGGCATCGTGCACCGCGACGTCAAGCTCGGCAACGTGCGCTGCGACTCCCGAGGCCGACCGTATCTGCTCGATTTCGGCATCGCCGGCGTGCTGGCCGCCGGGCAGGGCGAGCCTCGGCTGAGCGGTGGCGGCTCGCGTCACGGTGTGAGCCCGGAGCAGCTCTCCGGGGAGGAGCCACAGCCGGCCGACGACATCTACGCCTTCGGGGCAATGCTCTACGAGCTGCTCGCCGGCCAGCCGCCGCCGCGGCCGGAGCCCGAAGAGCCGCCCACCGGCGCGGCGTCCCGGGAGATGGTGGCCAGCTACGACCTACCGCCACGCCTGCGGGGGCTGGTCAGGAGGCTGCTGGCCAGGACGGCGAGGGAACGCCCGCCGAGCATGTCGGCCGTGGCGGATGAGCTCCGGTCCGTCCAGGCCGAGCTTCCACCGCCCGGCAGCGAGTCGACGCCGTTGCCGCTCGACAGGAAGGCGATCCGCCTCACCCCGCCCCCGCGAGCCGCGGCGTCGCGTGGCGGCCTGCCACCCACGGGTGGGCCCGGCGCGGCGCGGTCTCTGGCTCGGCCGGTCCCCGTCGGCAGCGCGGTTCTGCTCGGGGCGCTTTGCCTGGCTGCGGCCGGTGTCTTCCTCTACCTCCCGCGCCTTGCGGAGCGGCGAGGTCCTCTCGTCGCTGAGGCCCGCGAGGCCGGTGCCGGTGTCGAGGCGAAGGCCGGGAGACCCGCGGTCGAGGCGCCCGACCCTGTCTCCGTGTCGCGCGAGCCGCCGCCTGCCGCAGACGCGGCGCAGCCGGAGGAGGGCGAGGGGCTGAAGGTCGCAGCCCAGGCCGCGCCGAGCCCCCCCGGTCACGGCCTCACGACGTCGGGCCGCAGCCCACGAACCTCGAGGACGCCGCCGGCCGATGACAGCCACACCCGCGCCATGTCGCAGACGCTCCAGGCCCTCGACCAAGGCGACCTGGTCGCGGCGCGCGGTGCCCTGGAGCGTGCCGCCGCTTCCCGCCCCGATGCGGCCGAGGTGGCGGATGCGCGGGCCCAGCTCGACCAGCTCGAGCGGCTGCAGGCGATCGAGCTCCACAGCCGAAGGGCGGCGGAGAACGAGGCACGGGAGGAGTGGGCCGACGCCACCCGGGAGCACGCGGCGGTGCTGGCCGTCGACGGGACGATCGCCGCCGCCCAGGCAGGCCAGCAGCGGAGCGTGGAGATGGCGCGCCTCTACGCCGACTTGGCGGCGCACATCGCCCATGCCGAGCGCCTGTCGACGCCCGCCGTCTACCAGGAGGCCCGGGGCTTGCTGGAGCGCGCGATGGCCGTCCGGCCTGCCAGACCGCGTCTGGCTGACCAGATCGTGCGGCTGCACGCGCAACTTCTGGCCGCGGCCACGCCGGTTTCGGTGGAGCTTCGCTCGGACGGGCTGACCGACGTCGTCATGTACCGGGTGGGCCCGCTGGGTCGCTTCGAGCGACGCACGCTCGAGCTGCTGCCGGGGACCTACACGGTGGTGGGCCGTCGTCGAGGCTACCGGGACGTCCGGCACCAGCTCCAGGTGGCTCCCGGCGAGGCGCCGCCGCCGCTGCTGGTGCGCTGCCAGGAGGTGGTGTGACCGCTGCGATCCGGCTCGAGGACGCGCAGGGGATCCGCGCCCTGGTGGAAGGCGACTTCCCGCTCACCCTCGGTGCCGCGCCCGCGGACATCGTGCTGGCGGGGGCCAGCCCGGGCTCGCCGGTGGCTTTCCTGGGGCTGGCGGAGGACGAGCTGTTCGTCCAGCCGAGCGGCGGGCCGGCGCGCCTGGTGTGCAACGACGCACCGGTGACGGCCTCCCTGTGGCTCAGGGACGGGGACGTCCTGCGTTTCGGGGCGACCCGCATCGCGGTGGACCTCGATCCGCGTGGCCTGCGGCTGCGGGTTCTGCGGGCCGACGAGGATGACCCCACCGAGCCACCTCGATTCCTGCCGTCCTCGTCGGCCGTCGCCGCGCTGCCCGCGCCTGACCCGCTGATCCGACCGGTCGCCTTCGAGCCCCGCCCGTTCAACCTTTCACGCCGGCCACGGCTCGCGGTGCGGCCGCGGGCGCTCCTGGTCTGGGCACTGCTCGGGCTCGGCGCCCTGCTCTCGTGGTTCCTGCTGACGGCTCGTTCCGTGCACCTGCAGATCGTCCCCCCGCCGGAGCGGGTGACCGTAAAGGGGGCCCTCCCCCGGATCCGGGTCGGCGATCGGTACCTGCTGAGGCCGGGTCGCTATCAGCTCCGGGCGGAGAGGTCCGGCTACCGCGCGCTCGAGGTCCCGATCGAGGTGACGGAGGATGCCGCCCAGGAGCTGCGCTTCGAGCTCGTCAAGAAGCCGGGCCTCCTGGCGATCGACGTCGGGGGCGTGGTGGACGCCGCGGTGATCGTGGACGGATCCTTGGCGGGGACGACGCCGCTGCCGCCGTTGGAGCTCGCCGCCGGCGATCACCAGATCACCATCCGCTCCGACCGTCACCTCGAGCACATGGCCCGGGTCTCGATCGAGGGGATGGGAAGCGAGCAGACGCTGGCCGTGACGCTGGTCCCCAACTGGGCTTCGGTCGCCTTCGACTCGCAGCCGGCGGGGGCCGCCGTGCGGGTCGACGGTCGGATGGTGGGGACGACACCGTTGACCGCGGAGGTCGGAGCGGGGGATCGGTCGGTCGAGATCGTGAAGGCGGGCTACCGGCCCCACCGCACCCGCATCGAGGTGGTCGCCGACCAGGCCCAGCGGCTTCCGCGAGTGGCGTTGGCGCCGGCCGACGGACGGCTGGTCCTGACCAGCGAGCCGACGCCCGTGACGGTGCTGGTGGGGGGGGTATCGCGCGGGCAGACACCGCTGACCCTCGATCTGGCGCCGGGGCGCGGCCACCACTTGCACCTGACCCGGGTCGGGTACGACCCGCAGTCACTCGACTTGAGCCTGGACGCCGGCGAGGAGCGGGCGCTGCACGTGGCGTTGGTCGCAATGCAGAGCGAGCTGCGGATCGAGGCGTTGCCCGTCGGCGCCGAGCTGCTGCTAGATGGGCAGCCGCAGGGCCTCGCCAACCGTGTGCTTCAGCTCACCGCCGAGCCGCACCAGATCGAGATCCGGCGGGAGGGCTACCGGACCCAGTCCCAGGTGGTCACGGGGCGCCCCGGCCATCCCCAGTCCTTGCGGGTGACGCTCGAGCCGCTGGCCCCCGCGGAGCCCGAGCTGCCGACCCGGGTCCGGACCGCCCAGGGGCTCGACCTGCGGCTGATCCGGCCCGGCCGCCTACAGATGGGAGCCACGCGGCGTGAGCCGGGACGCCGTGCCAACGAGGTGCTGCATGAGGTGGAGCTGACCCACCCCTTCTACGTGTCGACCACGGAGGTCTCCAACCGGGAGTTCCGGCGTTTCCAGCCCCACCACCTCTCCGGGCAGGTGGAGGGCCAGAGCCTGGAGACGGACGACCATCCCGTGGTGCGGGTGACCTGGGAGCAGGCGGCCGCCTACTGCAACTGGCTGAGCGCCCAGGAATCGCTGCCTCCCGCGTACGTCCAGCGGGGCGGGCGCCTGGCGGCGAGCGACCCGCTCTCGACCGGCTACCGGCTGCCCACCGAGGCCGAGTGGGCCTGGGTGGCGCGCTACGCCGATCCGAAGAAGCCGCTCAAGTACCCCTGGGGTGAGGCCCTGCCGGCACTGCCTGGCTCCGGCAACTACGCCGATGCCTCGGCCCGAGAGCTGCTCGGGACGGCGCTGCCGGACTACGACGACCGCTACCCGGTGACCGCGCCGGTCGAGAGCTTCCCGCCCAACCCGCTCGGTCTGTTCAACCTGGGCGGCAACGTGGCGGAGTGGGTGCATGACTTCTACGCTGTCCGGCCCGACGGAGCCGGAGAGGTGGCGCGCGACCCGACGGGTCCGAAAGAGGGCGCGTACCATGTGATCCGCGGATCGAGCTTCATGGATGCGACGGTGACCAAGCTGCGGTTGAGCTACCGTGACTACGGGGACGGCGCGCGTCCGGACGTCGGCTTCCGGGTGGCGCGCTACGTGAGGTGAGCCATGAGCCTTCTTGCCCGCGTCCTTCTCCTGGCCAGCCTGCTGGCCGCCCTGATAGGCTCCTTTGCCTCCGCCGACAGCGCGGCCAATCGGGCCGAGCCCGCGGCGACGCCCCGCCAGGCCGAGCCTGGCGTCGAGCCGAGGGCGACACGGCCGGACGACATCGAGCGCTTCCAGCCCTCGGAGGAGCTGCCCTCGGACAGCGCGGTCTCGTTTCCGGTGGACATCTAGGACGGGAGCGGCGATGAAGAAGGCCTATCCGACCGAGCTGGTCTTCCAGGTGGCGTCCCTGATCTTCGCCATGACGCTGGTCCACGCCGTCTACGTGCTGTGGATCCGTCCCACCGCCGGCACCGTGCTGGCCCGACAGGCTGCCCGCATGTCGACCGACCCCAACTACGTCCAGGAGCGCTCGGTCTACGTGATCGTGCGGGACTACGAGCAGGAGTCCTGCTTCATCCTGATGCTCTGGGCCATGGCGATCGTCGGCTACAAGGGGCGGCAGACGCTGCGGGAGCAGCGCCTGCTGGAGACCGAGCTGGTGCCGCTGGGGCAGGGGACCCGGATCCTCCCCGAGGACGCACGAGAGTACGCCCGCCATATCGAGGCCCTGCCCGAGGCCCAGCAGCGCTTCCTGCTGCCGCGCTCGTTGCTGCAGGCCCTGCACCGCTTCAGCGCGACCCGGGACATCCAGGACGCCTCCGGCACCGCCCGCGCCCTGTGCGAGGCGGAATCGGAGCGGCTCGACTCCGAGCTGTCGATGCTCCGCTACATCGCCTGGGCGATCCCCGCGATCGGCTTCATCGGCACGGTGCGCGGCATCGGGGACGCCCTGGCCCAGGCCCACAAGGCGATCGTGGGGGACATTGCCGGGGTGACCGAGAGCCTGGGGGTGGCCTTCAACTCCACCTTCATCGCGCTCTTGATCAGCATCGTGCTGATGTTCCTGCTCCATCAGCTCCAGCTCCAGCAGGAGCGCCTGGTGCTGGACAGCGAGACCTACCTGGACCGGCACCTCATCCAGCACCTGAGGGTGTCCTAGTGGTGCCACTCATCAACGAGTCGCGCTCTCCGAGCGACCCACGACCCGCTCCTGCCTCGCCCGTCACGGGCCACTAGAGAGCTATGGGGAACGTGGCGGCGCTCGAGGTGAACGATGCCGGCCTGCTGCTGGTGCGCGAGTCCGAGGCCGGCCGCGAGGTCGGGCCCTCGAGCCCCGGATACGCGCTGCTCGACGGGGACGAGCTTCGTCTCGGGGCCGCGGCCGAGCTCGGGGCGCGGCTGGCGCCGCGCTTCATCCACGACCGGTTCTGGGACCGGCTCGATACCGAGCCGCTGTCGCCGCCTTTCCCGAGCCACCTCACCCGTGCCGACCTGGTCTGCGCCCACCTGCGGTCGGTCCTGGAGGCCTCCGGGAAGGGGGCCCAGGAGCTGCTGCTGGCGGTGCCCGGCCGCTACGAGACCTCCCAGCTCGGCCTGCTGCTGGGGATCGCCCGTGCCGCCTCTGTCCCGGTGCGGGGCCTGGTCGACGCCGCCGTGGCCGCCGCCGCCACCGTCCGACCGGAAGGGCGGGTCCTTCACCTAGACGTCCAGCTTCACCGCAGCGTGCTCACCGAGATCGAGGCCGGCGACGAGCTCACCCGGCTGCGGGTCGAGGTGGCGGACGGTGTCGGCCTGGTCTCGCTTCGAGACGCCTGGGCTAAGGGGATCGCCGACGCGTTCGTGCGCCGGACCCGCTTCGACCCCCTGCACGACGCGGCAACGGAGCAACGGCTCTTCGGCGGCCTGTCCGGCTGGCTCCAGGCGCTGCGCGCCACCGACACCACGGTGGTGGTGATGGAGGGGGGCGGTCAGAGGCGCTCGATCGAGCTGACCCGGGAGGCCGTGCTGTCGCTGGCGGCGTCGAGCTACGAGAGGCTGGCCCAACTGGTCGGCCGCTCGAAGCGGGTGGACCGGCCGGCCACGCTGCTGCTGTCGCACCGGACCGGAGACCTGCCGGCGCTACGGCCCCGCCTCTCCGGCTTCCGCGGCATGCCGCTCGCGGTCTTGCCACCTGGGGCGAGCGCGGCCGGCGCGCTGGCCCACCGCGACCAGATCCGGGCCGAGGGCGACGCCTTGCCCTTCGTGACCCGTCTGCGTTCCCCGGGCGGCGCGGCGCTCCTCCCTCCGGCCTCGGGGCGCCCGAGCGGCGGGGCCTCGGCCCGCCCCGCCTCGTCGCCGCGTCGGGAGGGACAGGCGCCGACCCACATCTTGTTTGCGGGGCAGGCGTTCCCGATCACCAGCCAGCCGTTCACGCTGGGCGTGGCGGCGCCGCCCGGCGAGGCGGGCCTCCGGCTGGAAGGGGAGACGGCCGGGGTCTCGCGCCGCCACTGCTCGATAAGGCGGGAGGACCCGCAGGTGCTCCTCGAGGACCACAGCACCTACGGCTCGTTCCTCAACGGCGAGCGGGTGGTGGGTCAAGCGGTGCTGCTGGCCGGCGACCGGCTCCGGCTCGGGAGCCCCGGCGTCGAGATCGACCTGATCCGGCTGGTGGGAGCGAATGGCCAGACGTAGCGTCAACGTCTTCAGCATGTCCTTCCTCGACGCGATCACCTGCGGCTTCGGGGCGGTGGTGCTCGTCTTCATGTTGATCAACGCCTCCTCCCGCCGGAGCTCGGCCCGAATGACCGGCGAGCTGCGCGCGGAGGTCGACAGGCTCGAGAGCGAGGTGCTCGAGGGCCAGGCGAACCTGGTGGAGCTGCGCAACTCCCTGCGTCGCACCGAGGAGGAGCGCCTCGCGGCGCAGGGACTCTCGCGGCAGGTGCTGGAGAGCCTCGAGAGGGTGAAGCAGGAGCTGGCCACCTACCAGGCGGACCGTCTCGCCCGCCGAGAGCACATCAACCGGCTCCAGGCCGACCTGCGGTCGCTCGAGCAGGACGCCCGAAGGCTCTCGGCCCAGGCCCCCAGCCGCGAGATGCCCGGCGACAAGGTCCGCAGCTTTGTTGGCGACGGCGACCGTCAATACCTGACCGGTCTCAAGGTGGGAGGCGACCGGATCCTGGTGCTGGTCGACGCCTCGGCCAGCATGCTCGACGAGACGATCGTCAACATCGTCCGCCGGCGTCACCTGGACGACGCCACCAAGATCCGCTCCGGCAAGTGGCAGCAGGCGGTGGCCGCGGCCGACTGGCTCACCACCCAGATGCCGCGCAGCAGCCACTTCCAGATCCTCACCTTCAACACCCGGGCCGAGCCGGTGATCGCCGGCAGCCAGGGCACCTGGCTCGACGCCGGCGATCGGAAGACCCTCGACAAGGCCGTTGCCAGCCTGCGC
>CAZNNH010000220.1:0-9118 GCA_964574335.1 uncultured Acidobacteriota bacterium
AGGAGGACATGTACACCTCGATCCACATCGAGGAGTTCGAGATCGAGGCCCGCGACACCAAGCTCGGACCCGAGGAGGTGACCCGCGACATCCCCAACGTCTCCGAGTCCCTGCTCAACAACCTGGACGAGAGCGGCATCATCCGGATCGGCGCCAGCGTCGGCCCGGGCGACATCCTGGTGGGCAAGGTCACCCCGAAGGGCGAGACCCAGCTCACCCCCGAGGAGAAGCTGCTCAGGGCGATCTTCGGCGAGAAGGCCGGTGACGTGCGCGACGCCTCGCTGGTCTGCCCCCCGGGCATCGAGGGGATCGTGGTGGACGTCAAGATCTTCTCCCGCAAGGGCGTAGAGAAGGACGAGCGGGCCCGGGCCATCGAGGACGCCGAGCTGTTCATGATGGAGAAGAACCTGAAGGACGAGATCCGGATCCTTCAGGACGAGCGCGACAAGCGGATCGACGACCTGCTGGCGGGCAAGATCCTGACCCAGGACCTGCTCAACGCCCGCGGCGAGCGGGTCCTCAAGAAGGGGCAGGTGCTCAGCCACGACCAGCTCGGCCAGCTCCGTCACTCGGACATCCTGAGGCTGCGTGTCGAAGGGGCGGACGGCGAGTCGATCGAGGACCTGCTGGACGAGATCGTCGACAAGACCGAGCGCCAGATCGAGGTGCTGAAGGCCCTCTTTGCCGAGAAGGAGAGCCGCCTGAAGCGCGGCGACGAGCTCCCTCCCGGCGTGATCAAGCTGGTCAAGGTGTTCGTGGCCATGAAGCGCAAGCTCTCGGTGGGCGACAAGATGGCCGGCCGCCACGGCAACAAAGGGGTGATCGCCCGGATCCTGCCCGAAGAGGACATGCCCTACCTTCCCGACGGCACCCCGGTCGAGATCGTCCTCAACCCGCTCGGAGTCCCCTCGCGGATGAACGTGGGCCAGATCCTGGAGACCCATCTCGGATGGGCGGCGCAGGTCCTGGGCCTGCACTTCGCCAGCCCGGTCTTTGACGGAGCCACCGAGACGGAGATCAAGGAGTACCTCGACCGGGCCAATCAGGGCGAGGCCAAGCGGCACCCACTGCGACCGAACCTGCTCTCGTCCGGGAAGACGGTCCTGATCGACGGCATGACCGGCGAGGCCTTCGAGCAGAAGGTGACGGTGGGCTACATCTACATGCTGAAGCTCTCCCACCTGGTGGACGACAAGATCCATGCGCGTTCGATCGGGCCGTACTCGCTGATCACCCAGCAGCCGCTGGGCGGCAAGGCGCAGTTCGGCGGCCAGCGGTTCGGCGAGATGGAGGTCTGGGCGCTGGAGGCGTACGGCGCCGCCCACATCCTCCAGGAGCTGCTCACCGCCAAGTCGGACGACGTCTATGGCCGGGCCAAGATCTACGAGGCGATCGTCAAGGGGGACACGCTGTTCACGCCCGGCCTGCCCGAGTCGTTCAACGTCCTGATCCGGGAGCTGCAGAGCCTGTGCCTGGACGTCGAGCTGATCAAGACCAAGCACTGAGAGGCAGGACTTTGGACACGAGCGAGAAGGGGACGAGATGAGCCTGATGCTACCGATGCGGCCGAGCCTGGACGCCGGCCGGGTCGTCATCGATTTCGACGCCATCAAGATCCGCTTGGCCAGCCCCGACAAGATCCGGTCGTGGTCGCACGGCGAGGTGACCAAGCCCGAGACCATCAACTACCGGACCTTCAAGCCAGAGCGAGACGGGCTGTTCTGCGCCCGGATCTTCGGGCCGATCACGGACTGGGAGTGCCTGTGCGGCAAGTACAAGCGCATGAAGCACCGGGGCGTGATCTGCGACAAGTGCGGCGTCGAGGTCACCCAGTCCAAGGTCCGCCGGGAGCGGATGGGCCACATCGAGCTCGCCTGCCCGGTTTCCCACGTCTGGTTCTTCAAGGGGCTGCCCAGCCGGATCGGGCACCTGCTCGACATCAGCCTGCGCGACCTGGAGCGGATCCTCTACTTCGAGTCCTTCGTGGTGGTCGACCCCGGGGACTGCCCCGAGGTCAAGCGCCAGGAGCTGGTCAGCGACGACCGCTACCGGCAGCTCAGGGAGCGCCACCCGAAGCTGCGCGCGGCGATGGGTGCCGAGGCGATCAAGGAGCTGCTGCGTCGGGTCGACGTGGAGGAGGACGCGCTCGAGCTCCGAGAGAGGATGCGCTCCGAGACCTCGGTCCAGAAGAAGATCAAGTACGCCAAGCGGCTCAAGGTGGTCGAGGCCTTCCGCAAGAGCGCCAACAAGCCCGAGTGGATGATCCTGGACGTGATCCCGGTGATCCCCCCGGAGCTGCGGCCGCTGGTGCCCCTGGACGGGGGACGCTTCGCCACCTCCGACCTCAACGACCTCTATCGGCGGGTGATCAACCGCAACAACCGCCTCAAGAAGCTCATCGAGCTGCGGGCGCCGGACGTGATCGTCCGCAACGAGAAGCGGATGCTGCAGGAGGCGGTGGACGCGCTGTTCGACAACGGTCGGCGTGGGCGGGTGCTACGTGGAGCCAACAACCGGCCCCTCAAGTCGCTCTCCGACACCCTGAAGGGGAAGCAGGGGCGGTTCCGCCAGAACCTGCTGGGCAAGCGCGTCGACTACTCGGGGCGCTCGGTGATCGTGGTGGGGCCCGAGCTCAAGCTGCACCAGTGCGGGCTCCCCAAGAAGATGGCCCTCGAGCTGTTCAAGCCCTTCATCTACAGCAAGCTCGAGAAGGAAGGCCTGGTCACCACCATCAAGGCGGCCAAGGAGATGGTCGAGGCCCAGAAGCCGGAGGTCTGGGACTTCCTGGAGGACGTGATCCGGGAGCACCCGGTGCTGCTGAACCGCGCTCCCACCCTGCACCGCCTCGGGATCCAGGCCTTCGAGCCGATCCTGGTGGAGGGCAAGGCGATCCGGATCCACCCGCTCGTCTGCACCGCCTTCAACGCGGACTTCGATGGCGACCAGATGGCGGTCCACGTGCCTCTCTCTCCGGAGGCGCAGATCGAGGCGAGCGTCCTGATGCTCTCCTCCAACAACATTCTCTCGCCGGCCAACGGCCAGCCGATCGCGGTCCCCAGCCAGGACATCGTGCTGGGCTGCTACTACCTCACCAAGGAGAAGAAGGGGACCCGGGGCGAGGGGCGCGCCTTCTGTGACATGGAGGACGTCCTGATCGCCCTCCACCACGGCGATGTGGAGACCCTGTCGCCGGTTCGGCTGATGTACTCGGGTGAGCTGATCGACCTGACCACGGTAGCGGACGACCAGGACGTTCTCCACACCGAGGTCCAGCACGTCCACAACCAGGTGATCCACACCACGGTGGGCCGGATCATCTTCAACGACCACCTGCCGAAGGGGACCCCCTTCATCAACGGCCTGCTGCGCAAGCGGGGGCTGCAGCAGGTGGTGCAATACGCCTACCTGCGCTTCGGGATCGAGAAGACCGTCGACATGCTCGACGCCATCAAGGACCTGGGCTTCCGCTACGCAACAGTGGCCGGGATCTCCATCGGGATCGACGACCTGATCATCCCGGAGGGGAAGGCGACGCTGGTGGCGGCGGCCCAGAAGGACGTCATCGACGTCGAGAAGCAGTACCTCGACGGCGCCATCACCAACGGCGAGCGCTACAACAAGGTGATCTCCATCTGGTCCGGGGTGACCGAGGAGGTCGCCGACGCGATGTTCAACGAGATGCAGGCCAAGGACCGCGAGGGAAGCGAGTTCAACCCCATCTACATCATGGCCGACTCCGGCGCCCGGGGCAGCAAACAGCAGATCCGTCAGCTCGCCGGCATGCGCGGGCTGATGGCGAAGCCCTCCGGCGAGATCATCGAGACTCCGATCACCTCGAACTTCCGCGAAGGCTTGACGGTGCTCCAGTACTTCACCTCCACCCACGGGGCGCGGAAGGGACTGGCGGACACTGCTCTCAAGACCGCGGACTCGGGCTACCTGACCAGGCGCCTGGTCGACGTCAGCCAGGACGTCATCATTGCCGACTACGACTGCGGTACCGTGGACGGCATCGAGATCCGCCCCATCATCGAGTCGGGCGAGGTGATCGAGCCGCTGCGCGACCGGATCGTCGGGCGGGTCAGCATCGACGAGATCCGAGACCCCGCCACCGGTGGCACCATCGTGGCTGCCAACGAGAAGATCGACGAGGAGCGGGCGGGCCAGATCCAGGATGCCGGAATCGAAAAGGTGAAGATCCGCTCCGTGCTCACCTGCGAGAGCGCGCGGGGGGTGTGCGCCCTCTGCTACGGGCGCGACCTGGCCACCGGCAAGCTGGTCGAGATGGGGATGGCGGTGGGCGTGATCGCCGCCCAGTCGATCGGCGAGCCGGGCACCCAGCTCACCATGCGCACGTTCCACATCGGCGGAACCGCCAGCCACCGCACCGAGCAGACCACCCTGGAGGCGAAGAACGCGGGAGTGCTCCGCTTCCAGAACCTGACCACGGTCAAGAACAAGCAGGGTGACCTGGTGGTGATGAACCGCTCCGGCGCCCTGGTGATCCAGGACCAGAAGGGTCGTCAGCGCGAGCGCCACGCGGTGGTTTACGGTGCCACCCTCAAGCTGAAGGAAGGCGACGAGGTCAAGGCCGACCAGCTGTTGGTCGAGTGGGACCCGTACTCTTTCCCGATCCTCACCGAGGACGGCGGGCGGGTCAGCTACCGGGACCTGGTCGACGGTCAGACTGTGCACGAACAGGTCGACGAGGTCACCGGCATGTCGGCGCTGGTGGTGCTCGAGTCTACCGACGAGCGGAAGCAGCCCCGGATCGAGATCAAGGACGAGAAGGGCAAGTCGGTCCGCAAGTACCTGCTCCCCTCCGGCGCCCACCTGATGGTGGAGGAGGGCCAGGAGGTGTCGCCGGGCGACCTTCTGGCCCGGATTCCGAGGGAGACCGCCAAGACCAAGGACATCACCGGAGGTCTGCCGCGCGTGGTCGAGCTGTTCGAGGCCCGGCGGCCCAAGGAGCCGGCGGTGATCACCGAGATCGACGGCAGCGTCAAGTACGGTGACGTCGCCAAGCAGTACCGCCGAATCCTGGTGACCGGTGACGACGCAGAGACGCGCGAGTACCAGCTCCCCCGTGGCGCCCACATCAACGTCCAGGAGGGAGAGCGGGTCAAGGCCGGCGAGGCCCTGATGGACGGGCCGATCGATCCCCACGACATCCTCAGGGTGCGGGGCGAGAAGGAGCTGCAGCGCTACCTGGTCGACGAGATCCAGGAGGTGTATCGGCTCCAGGGCGTCAACATCAACGACAAGCACATCGAGGTGATCGTCCGGCAGATGATGCGCTGGGTGAAGATCGAGGAGGTGGGCGACAGCGAGTTCTTGATCGACGAGGTGGTGGACCGTTTCCGCTTCGCTCGCGAGAACGAGCGGCTCACTGCGGAGGGGAAGAGCCCGGCCACCGGCCGACCGCTGCTGCTCGGGATCACCAAGGCGTCGCTGTCCACCGACTCCTTCATCTCCGCCGCCAGCTTCCAGGAGACGACCCGGGTGCTGACCGAGGCGGCGATCAGCGGCAAGGTCGACCATCTGCGCGGGCTGAAGGAGAACGTCATCATGGGTCGGCTGATCCCGGCCGGAACCGGGATGGAGTACTACCGCCGAGTGGTCATCCCGGAGGAGATAATCGAGCACGTGCCGACCGGGTTCGAGGCTGGCTACGAGGCCGAGTACCTGGTGGAGCCGGAGCACATCAAGGAAGGGGCCGAGATCTAGCCATCCGGCGGTGCGAGTTGACACGGCGAGCGCGATGGATAAAATAGGAAGGTTGCGTTTCGCAACCCATTGCCGCCAGGAGGAGTGGACGTGCCCACAGTGAGCCAGCTGGTCCGGGACGGTCGGAAGAAGCTACGGCAGAAGACCGACTCTCCGGCACTACAGAGCTGCCCCCAGAAGCGGGGGGTGTGCGTGCGGGTCTTCACGTCCACGCCCAAGAAGCCAAACTCGGCGCTGCGGAAGGTCGCCCGGGTCCGGCTCACCAACGGGATCGAGGTCACGGCCTATATCCCCGGGGTGGGGCACAACCTCCAGGAGCACTCGATCGTGCTGATCCGGGGGGGGCGCGTGAAGGATCTCCCCGGAGTGCGGTATCACATCGTCCGCGGGACGCTGGACGCGGTGGGTGTGGACGGGCGCAAGCGCGGACGTAGCAAGTACGGCGCCAAGCGTCCGAAGTCGTAAGTCCGTGTGAAGGCGGCGGGTTCGCCGCCGGAGGTGGAGCGAGACAACTCCAGCGGGTGCTGGAGCTGACACGGTCGGGGAGATCGGGCGGCACGGGCCGCCAGGATCCTCGAGGCGAGGCGGTTGTTCGGGCCTCAGACGACGCTGGCGGTGGCCGGCACGGCCGGCTGGCCGAAGCGCCGTCTGTTTGCTTTTGTCGGCAGGTTCGGAGGAAGCGCCGGGGGGGTCAGGCCCTCTCGGGGGAGCGAGTCAAGGGATGCCACGACGCGGCACGGTGCCACGCAGGGAAGTCCTGGCGGATCCGGTCTACAACAGCGCGCTGGTCACCCGGTTCATCAACTGCATGATGTACGGTGGCAAGCGCTCGACCTCGCAGCGCATCATGTACTCGGCGCTGGAGGTGGTGAAGGAGAAGACCCAGGAGGATCCGATCAAGATCTTCAAGAAGGCGGTCGACAACGTGCGGCCCGCCCTGGAGGTGAAGAGCCGCCGAGTGGGTGGCTCCAACTACCAGGTGCCGATCGAGGTCAACCCCAACCGGCGTACCTCGCTGGCCTTCCGCTGGCTGATCGGGTTCGCCCGCAAGCGCCCCGAGCGCACCATGACCCAGAAGCTGGCCATGGAACTGCTCGACGCCGCCAACCTGCGGGGCGGCGCGGTCAAGAAGCGGGAAGACACCCACAAGATGGCCGAGGCCAACAAGGCCTTCGCCCACTACCGCTGGTAGCTGCGCCCGGGGAGACAGGCAGAAATCGTGGCCAGGAAGGTGCCGCTCGAGCGAACCCGAAACATCGGGATCGCTGCGCACATCGACGCCGGCAAGACCACCACCACCGAGCGGATCCTCTACTACACCGGTGTCAACTACAAGATCGGCGAGGTCCACGACGGCACTGCCACCATGGACTGGATGGCGCAGGAGCAGGAGCGGGGCATCACCATCACCTCGGCCGCCACCACCTGCTTCTGGAGGGAGCACCGGATCAACATCATCGACACGCCGGGTCACGTCGACTTCACCGCCGAGGTGGAGCGTTCGCTGCGAGTGCTGGACGGCGCCATCGCCGTCTTCGACGCGGTGGCCGGAGTGCAGCCCCAGTCCGAGACGGTGTGGCGGCAGGCCGACAGCTACCAGGTGCCACGTATCGCCTTCGTGAACAAGATGGACCGGGTGGGCGCCAACTTCCAGCACTGCATCGACACCATGGTGAGCCGACTGAACGCCAAGACGCCGGTGGCGATCCAATTGCCGCTCGGGGCCGAGGACGGCCACCAGGGGGTGATCGATCTCCTGGAGATGAAGGCCTGCCGCTATCTCGACGAGACGCTCGGGGCCGAGTACCAGGTGACCGAGATCCCTGAAGAGCATCGCGAGGACGCCGAGCTGTACCGCGAGCGGCTGATCGAGACGGTGGCCGAGGTCGACGACCACATCATGCAGCTCTTCCTCGACGGGAAGACGCCCAGCATCGAAGAGCTCAAGGCGGCGATCCGCGCCGGCGTGACGCGCCTGAAGCTCTTCCCGGTACTGTGCGGCTCGGCCTTCAAGAACAAGGGGGTCCAGCCGCTCCTCGACGCCGTGGTCGACTACCTGCCGTCTCCGCTCGACGTGCCGCCCACCGTCGCCAACCAGCCCACCACGGGCGAGCTGGTGGCGCGCGAGACCAGCGACCAGGCCCCGTTCAGCGCCCTGGTCTTCAAGATCATGACCGACCCGTTCGTGGGTCAGTTGGCCTTCTTCCGGGTCTACTCGGGCAGCCTCAACAGCGGCGACACGGTGCTGAACTCCACCAAGGGGATGAAGGAGCGGATCGGTCGGCTGCTCAAGATGCACGCCAACAAGCGCGAGGAGATCGATGCCGTGTACGCCGGCGACATCGCCGCGGCGGTGGGTCTGCGCAACGTCGTCACCGGGGACACCATCTGCAACATCAAGGCCCCGGTGGTGCTCGAGTCGATCCACTTTCCGGCGCCGGTGATCTCCCTGGCGGTGGAGCCCAAGACCAAAGTCGACCAGGAGAAGCTGGGGCAGGCGCTGGCCAAGCTGATGCAGGAGGACCCGACCTTCAAGGTCGAAACCGACCGCGACACCGGTCAGACCAAGATCTCGGGGATGGGCGAGCTGCACCTGGAGATCCTGGTCGATCGCCTGCAGCGGGAGTTCAACGTCGGCGCCAACGTCGGCAAGCCCCAGGTGGCCTACAAGGAGACGCTGCGCAAGACCGCCAAGGGCGAGGGGCGCTACGTCAAGCAGACCGGCGGGCGCGGCCAGTACGGACACTGCAAGATCGAGCTGCACCCGGCCCCCGGAGACGGCTTCGTCTTCGAGAACGCCATCGTGGGCGGCGCGATCCCCAAGGAGTACATCAAGCCGATCGAGGAGGGGATCCGGGAGGCGCTCGACCGCGGGGTGCTGGCCGGCTACCCGGTGGTCGACGTGCGCATCAGGCTCTGCGACGGTAGCTTCCACGAGGTGGACTCGTCCGAGATGGCCTTCAAGATCGCCGGCTCGCTCGCCTTCCAGGATGCCGCCAAGCGGGCCCAGCCGGCCCTCCTGGAGCCGGTGATGCGGGTCGAGGTGGTGACGCCCGACGACTACACCGGGGCCGTCACCGGCGACCTCGCCAGCCGGCGTGGCCGGGTGGAAGGCCAGGTCTCCCGTGGCGGAACCCAGATCATCGCCGCGATGGTGCCGCTGGCGTCCATGTTCGGCTACTCGACCGACCTGCGCTCGCGGACCCAGGGGCGGGCCACGTACACGATGCACTTCGACAAGTATGAAGAGGCGCCGCGCAACGTCGCCGACGAGATCGTGGCGCGGGTGATGGGCCGAGTGACCAAGGCTTAGGAGCGAGTCAGCATGTCCAAGGCGAAGTTCGAGCGAAACAAGCCGCACGTGAACATCGGGACGATCGGTCACGTGGAT